>JBFMAK010000001.1:0-300000 GCA_040755695.1 Candidatus Diapherotrites archaeon
TACTAGAAAGAACCATAACGCCATTCGGAACATCAGCAAAAGCAGACGTTCCCAAAAAATATATTGGAAAAAGAGCCTACATCGTTATCCTAACCTAAAAACACACTAAAATTATGTCCCAAAGCCCTAACAATCGGGTTTTTTAGTAAATTTACCATTTCCCTTTATCGCACGCAAGGGAAGTGAAGGTATATTCTTCCTTCAGCCTGCACCAGTTCCTGTTCTCTTCTTTCCTGTGAGCTCTTCCGGACTGGCTTTCAGTGAAATAAAAGCAGCCTTTACAAGTTCTTGCAACCATTTCCTTTCACCTTCAATTAATTTTAATTTAATTTTATTTGATTTTGTTCAAGCATTCAAGATATGTGGGATTATGCTTCCAGGCACACTTTCCTTCAATGCAACTGCACGCGCTGAACTTCAAGCAGTCAAACTCAGGCTTCCACATGCACGTAGTAAAAACAGGATCTGAATTTTTGACCCTGCAGATTTCCCCTGAACAGCCGTCAGCAACGCAGTCAGCATCAGCCACGCACTCGCTTTTTTCAAAGCAATTCACTCCGCCTGAAAATTCCTTCAAGTAATCTTCAATTCCCTGAACTGCATTCATGTCAGGGCAGTGATAGCTCCTTTCAATTATGTTTTCATCAAAATACTCCATTGAAACAGTAATCCCGCCGGTATCAGTGCAGAAGCCTTCCGATGAAGGATGAGAAAGGATGAATTGCTCTAACTCACTCAATTCACTGCCTTCAATTGCCGCAGTGTAATTTCCGTCCCTTCCGTCTTTTGCATTACTGCAGGAATACTTTGCGATAATAGGCCCTGTGTCAATTCCAGTTTTTCCGCCTTCAATAACCAATTTTTCTGTTCCCTGAAGTCCTGCAATAGTAATTATCCCGTTTTCAATTGAAATTCTCTTTACCGAAATTTTTTCTTCTTTTTTCTGCGTGCAACCGCTCAACGCTATTCCCACGGCCAGCAAAAGCGCAACCGCAAAAAGAATTTTTTTGTGCATGATAATAATTAGAATGCAGGAAAATATAAATTACTGCTTTTATTGCAAGGCTTCAGGCGAAGATAAAAGCCAGGGCATTAGGCCAAATCAATGCAATTAAAACTCCTAAAAAAATGAAGGGCCCAAACCTTGGAAGATTTCTGTAAACAAGAACGCTTTTCACGTTTAATTTCCTTAATTTCTCCTTCTCTTTCTCCCCTATAACGCCCTTGGCACCCAAACCTAATTCCTTCAGCAATTTTTTGTCCATAAATTCTGTTGCAATTACCTCGTCCTCCTCCAATTTGCCCAAAGGAATTTTTTTGAGGAAGAATTCCTTTTTTATTCCCCTCTCAAATGCAACAAACAATAAAGCGCAGTAAATTGGAATCAGCAAAAAGGAATAATTCCTGAAAGGAAAAGAGGTGAAAGAGAAAAGAAAGTAAAAATACGAAGAAAAAATTATTCCGAGGAGCACAGCATTCCTTATCCCCGCATAATTCTCCTTTAATTCAATCCCTTTTTTTGCATACTTAACAAGAAAATAAACTGAAAGAAAGCTAACAGAAATCAAGGCAGAGAAAAATAGGGCCTGCAATATAAAAACATTAAATGGGAACAATTGCTGCCCGTAAAAAGGCAGTACAAGGGAAATTCCCAAAAAGAGCTTTACGTCGCCTCCCCCGAGCTTTCCTGAATAATAAAGGATGTAACCCAAAAACAGGACTACAACTGCAAGTGAGAACAATTCCTCAATTGATGCAACCCAGGTTCTCATCACTAAAACCTCAGTCACATTCAAGAATAAGCCCAACCCAATCATCGAATAAGTAATCTTATCCGGAATCAATCCAGTCCTGAAATCAGTATATGCCCCAATAAGGCATCCAACCAAAACAACCAAAGACCTGAACTCCAAAAAAAGCATTTTTGTTTCACCACTTTATTCTTTTTTTAATTTAAAGTAAGCAAATACAGGCACACCTGTTCTTTCTTTATATTTTTTGTCAATTTTTGCTACCTCTTCAGAAATTGGCACTTCAATCATTTTTTCTAAAAATAAATGGTTTTCCTTAAATTCATTCAAGTAACGGGAGAGGGGCCTTCTATAAACAGTGAATTTGCCGAAGCCAGGAATTGTGCCAACAAGAATTCGCTCTTCTGAAGTATAACGCCTTAATCTTCTTGTAATACTTTCAGTTTTTGCTTTTATGTCATTAAAGAAAAGATTGTACAAGGGGTGAACAATTACTATATGAATTTTGCCTCCTTTTTTGGTCACCCTACTTAACTCTCTGGTTGCCGTCTCAATTCTTGGGAGATCCATAAATACATTATAGCAGATTACACAATCAAACTGCCCTTCCTTGTAAGGTGTTTTTTTTATAAGGTCTGCCCCCCTAAAATCAACAAAATCATATCTTTTTCTTGCAATTTTGATGAGCTGTTGCGATATGTCAAAGGCAAATATTTTTTTAGGTTTTAATTTTGATAAATACTTTATAAAAAAGCCGTTCCCGCAGCCTGCATCAAGGACATTTTTGCCTTTTAAGTTTCCAATCTCTTCCAAAAGAATTAAATTCATCATTCTTGTTCTGAGTATATCTTCATGGGCCCCCAGATATTTATCCCATGCTGCTGCAAATTCCCTGCTTTGATAAATAATACTGCTTTTGCCCGCCACCTATTTTCCCCCGATTTTTCTTTTTGCAATTATCTTGATTTTTTCAATGAATCCTTCAGCTTTATTGTATAGATAATCAATTTTTTTGGGAATTCTGTTTTTATTACATTATATTGGACTTCCTGCCTTAACCCGCGCAATAAGTCGAACATTGAAATATCTTCTCTTGAAAGCATTTTGCTTGAAACATAATGTGTTTCAAGATACTTTTGAAGGCAGTAATGGCTTTTTTCTTTAATTTCATCCAGATAAAGAAGGGCTCTTGCAGCATGAAAGACAGAATTATACAATGCAATTAATGCCATCTCCTTCTTTTTTATTTCAATTAAATCATAAGCCTCATTCAAGAAAAATTCAGCCTGCTTCAAGTCATCTGAAGCAAAAGCCTTGTTTTCAGGAATCTTCTTTAATTCGCCTTTCCTGAAGCACTCTTCAAGTTCTTTCAAGGCGCTCACCATACAAAACAATGCTAGAATAAATTATTTCTTTTAGTATGTTTGAATTGCTTTTTCGCATTTCCTCAATTTTTTTGGGGGTCAAAATAATCAGCTGTACTTCCCTGCCCAAGGCTTTCTCCACATCCATTTTAATTGAATTGACTTTAAGCAAATCAAAGATTTTCTCAAAGTAAATACACAAATCTACATCGCTTTTCTCTGAAAAATTGCCTTCAATACTGCTCCCAAACAGATATGCCCCCCTAGGCTTTAACTCAATTAATTTCTTGAATGCAGCCAAGTGCAGGATCTTGTTCGTGATGGAAAAAGAAACAATCCTTCTGGCCAGCACAGAATCAAAGGAAAGACAAAGCGTTAGCCTGTTCTTTTCCCTCTTAGAAAAAATAACACCTTCCCTAATCAAACTTTTAGCTATTGAGAGGATAGTGCTTGGCGCCATATTTAATTCTTCAGCAAGCTCCCTTACATAGTAAGGCCTTGAACTAAGCTTTTCAACAACCCTTAATGAATTTGCCCCCAAAAAATCAAATTTTTGAACCATGTAATAAAAATAGTTTGTTCGAATTTAAAAACATATTGTTTTATTTAAAAAACATTTTGTTTGATAAATCGAACAGTTACCTTATCTTGAATTTCTTTTTTTTGCCAAACTTCTTCATCAGCTTTTCCATTGCACCTTTTTTTTCCAGGAATTTTGGGTCGTCCAATTTCCTGAAAGACTTCCAGACGCGCTGCATTTGCTTGAAGTGCTTGAGGAGTTCCCTTACTTCTTCTTCCTTTTTGCCTGAGCCCTTTGCAATCCTTGAAATCCTTGAATGACTCAGTAAATCAGGATTGAGTTTTTCTGCTTTGGTCATTGAATCCATTATCACCTTGAATCCATCCAGTTTTGTTTCGCCCACATCCAACTGCTCTTTTGGGATCTGCATGCTCAACCCCATCATTTCTGTCACCTTGCTTAATGGTCCAAGCTTCCTTGCAGCCTTCAATTGCTTGTAGAAGATCTCCAGATTAAATTCCTTTCTCATTAATTCCTCCAAGTCAATTTCTTCTTCCTCTGAAGCCTCCCTTGCTTTTTCAAGCAATGTTTGAAGGTCGCCGTAGCCCATTATCCTTCCCAAAAACCTTTGAGCGTCAAATTCCTCTAGGTCATCCAGCTTCTCCCCTGTTCCAATAAAATACACTGGAGCATTAGTAATAGTGCAGGCAGCAATTGCCCCCCCGCCTTTTGCTGATCCATCCATTTTTGTTAGGAGAACGCCATTCACTCCAACAGCTTCATGGAATGCCTTGGCCTGTTTTCCTGCAATCTGGCCAATGTCTGCGCCCAAAACCAAAAGCGTGAGGTCAGGCTTTAATTCAGAATTAATTTCCTTTATTTCCTTCACTAATTCCTTGTCTAAAGCGCTCCTTCCTGCTGAGTCAATAATAATTAAATCAAAGCCTTTGAAGTATTGAATTCCTTCCCTTGCAACCCTTGCTGCATGCTTTTCTTTTTGGTTGCCATAAAATTGTACGCCTGCTTTTTCTGATACCTGCTGCAATTGCTCGAATGCTGCTGGCCTGAAGGTGTCAGCGCAGATCACTCCAACCTTTTTCCCTCTTTTCGCGTAATACTTTGCCAGCTTTCCAACACTCGTCGTTTTCCCGTGGCCATAGGTTCCAACCATCATAATCCTTTTAGGTTCAGCAATCTTTTTCGGCTTCTCTCCACCCAGCAATTTCACTAATTCGTCATAAGTGCTTTTTATCATGAATTCCCTTCTGTTGATTCCTTCAGGAACTTCCTTGAACGCGTTCTCCTCGATTTTTTTTGAGAGCTGTAAAACTAATTCAATTTCCACGTCAGAGGAAATCAAGGCTCTCTGGATTCCCTTCACTACCTCTTTTACTGTGTCTTTATCCAGAGGGCTTGTCCTAAGCCTTTCAATCGCATTCCTGAGCTTTTCGCCTAAACCCATTTTTATCCCCTATAAAAATACTAAAATAAAAATAATTATAAATGGCGGAGAATCAACATATTAATAAGGCAGGGTAATTGAATGACAGCTAAGAGGAAAGTTCCTTTAAGGAGGCTGAAAAGGATTTCAGAAATAGAAGGCAGAGTAAAAAATTTCCGGGAAAAAATTAAAAGAGAAAAACTAGATAACAGAAAAATAATTGGACTAATAAAACATTATAATAAAATTTTACGGCCCCCAGAAAGATTAAACTTAAGCACGTTGACTGAAAAGCAATTGCTTTCCTTAATCTGGGATGCAAACAAGAAAGCAGCATTTCTTGAAAGAATGCAGAATTTCGTTAAGCCAATAAAATCCCGCAAGACAGGAAAAATCTTGCCCATAAAAGCAGAGCTGAGGAGGCTTGCAAGAATTTATGGTGATAAGGCATTCCAATTAGAAGAATACTACAGGAGAAACTTTAAAGCAAAAAAAAGGAAGAATTAAAAAGAAGGTTTTCCAATTAATTAAATTATAAAATCATAATATTTTTGGAAGGTGAAGAAGATCAACCCTAAAATCAAGCGCGCTGGAAAAATAGGCATAGCAATAGTTGCTGGGGGAATTTTATATTACTTAAACTTAAATAAGCCTCTCACCCCAAGAGAACAAAAGAATGTTTCAGAATACTTAAATAAAGTGGTAATCCCTTCACCTGAATTCAGAAAAAAATTTGATTTAGTTCCGGTTGATACCTCAACGCTTTACGCTAAAGATACTCTTTATGGCAAAGTCCTCAAAAATTCATTGGTTGCTTTAGAAGATACTTTGCCCAGGCAGCCACTAGAAATTCTTTCCAGAAGAAAAGAATTTATTGATTCTTTAACAACCTACCTGGAAGCTAAAATCAGGGAAAATAAACAACTGCCACACCGCATGCGCCTGAAACCAGAAATATATCCATTCCTTCATAAAGGACCGCCGCAAATTTTCCGCGGGAAAAGCTACCCTTACTTAAAGGGGCGGGATGGGGTTGTTTTCACTCAGAAAACAAGATGGCCTTACCAAAAAAAGGTGCCAAGGCACGGAAAATAAAAACCATTGATTATTTTTTTTGCTGTTCCCAATATTTTATTTGGCTCTTGATGTCATTTCTTCTTGCATCCAGAAGCTGATTGACAAAATCATACTGCTCTCTGTTTAATACATTATTTTTATAGTCATTTAATACTTTCTTGGCTAAAAAATTATTAATAAAGGCGAGTTCTGCTTTATGCCCTAAGATTTCAATGTCTGCCTTTGAAATGCTGCCGCCGGTTTTATAGAAGTCGCTTGAGTGGGCATATTCATGGGCGATTGTATAATAACTAGCATAGTAGTAAGCTACATCCAGCATACTCGATGAAGGGCTTATGTTAAATGTTTTTGTTAATGAAGGCAAGAGCGTAATATCACTTTGTATTAATGTGTCCAGTACTGTTACACTTGTTGTTGAATCGCTATTTAAAAGGTCTACTACTCTTCCAATATCTGCAATGCTATACCCTTTCATGTTAAGCAGGGTCTTCTGGTTAGTTGAATTAAAACGCACTTCAAGAAATATTGAGCTCAATGTTGCTCCAAGCGGTTGCAGTGAATCTTTTATGCCACCATAAGAAACCTTGGGAATTTGGCCTTCGTTGAATGAAATGAGCAAATCGCTTTTTAGTGAATCAAAGTTAACGCCCGCAGATTTATAGTAATTTGAAACCTCTTTCTGCTTGTCTTTATAAGTTGAGGTTACCTCTGCGTTCCCGCTTGGGTCAACGAACTTCAAGGGATTATTGCTCACATAAGAATACCTATTCAGTGTCTGCGGTTTCTCTAATTTCCCTGAAACCTTGTCTGCTGTAATGAACCTTCCAATTAATGGGTCATAGTATCTTGCGCCGTAATAATACAAATTGCTTTTTGGGTCCAATTCCTTTCCAGTAAAGCCGTAATTGGTTGAAGAAGTGCCTGAGACCTGCAGTGTGTTGCCGTAAGGGTCATAGGATTCCTGCATTACTGAGGCACCAGAAGAGTTTGTCATCAAAGAAGTGCTTCCCAGCTGATCCGAATGATAGTATTCAACACTGCTTCCATTCACAATTCTTGCAATCCTCTGGCCGTTGGCGTAAAAATAGGTTGTGTTTGTTTCAGTGAATGCTGCAGCTAATTGAATGATTAAAAGAAAAGCAAAAAATGCAATTAATTTTTTATATTTCATTTTTTATTCCACCGTTGTAACTAATCCTGTCTTGGGAACTGTCTTCGTTAATGGTATTGTTGCAGTGTTGCTTGAAATGCTTAAATTGAATTCTAATGCCTTTTCATCTATAACTTCAATTTCATTCAATTTAAGGCTGCTCAAATCAATTGAACTGAAATTTGCAGGCTTTACACTCAGCACAATTATTTCCCCTGAACCTGAAGAAATGCTCTTGCTTCCGTCAGGGCTTATTAACCCTGCAACAAATTTGCCTGAATTGCCAGAGAAAGCCAACTGCATTCCATTCGTCCTTACTGTAGTTGAAGCCCCCTGAATGATTAATTTTTTTGCGTCATAATTCAATGAAATTTCCACTGCAGAGGCATTGGAGTCAAGCTTTGCTGTAATTGGAACAAGGACTGTCTTGTTCAAGGAATCAATCCTTCCAGAGCCAAAGCTTATTCCCGCATTTCCAGCCTTCAATAATGCCTGCCCTTGGCCTGAAATTTCATTGTGACATCCAGGCAAAGGCTGATGGCCTCCTTTGAATAAATATGAAACCAGATAAACAACATCTGCTACAGTTTGCTTGCAGTCTCCATTTGGATCTGCAGCAAGCAGCAAAGCAGGTACATTCCCTCCCTTGAACAGGTAATTCACCATGAAAACTACATCTGCGATAGTGCTTTTGCTGTCATTGTTTGGGTCTCCTGCTGTGTAAGCAATATTCCTTTCATACAATGCATTTCCTTTTAGGTCATATAAATAATAGGTTACATTAAAGGAAATAGAATTATTGCTTCCCTCAATTTTTTCTGCCCTCAAGCCTTTGTAATTGTAAATGAATTCAGAGAAGCTTCCGTCTGAAAAATCAATCCTCTCCAGCCCGTTCTCAGAATCATAAGAGTAAGAGGCACTACTGCATTCAGGGCCTGAACAATTCTTTCCTTCAAGGTTTCCTGCTGCATCATAACTTAAATTAATTAATGGAACTCCTGCCTTTTTTACTTCAAGTAATTCTTGTGATTGCCCAGCTGTTTCATAGGCATAACCGTAAGAATAATCCACCCCTGAATCATTCATTGTCTGCCTGTTTCCGGCCTTGTCATAAGAGTAATTCAATGTTTTATTGACGGGATAATTTATTGTTGCACTCAAAAGCCTGTCAAGGCCATCATAAGAATAGGAAGCACTCAACTGCCCTTGCCCTGGCGCTGCACTCATATAAGTTTTCTCTAAATTCCCTGCTGCATCGTACTCAAAATAGCGCTGGAACAAAGCATTATTACCCGGATCTTTTATGTCAATGCTTTTCATCCAGTCCCTGGGATAATAATCGTAAGAAGCTTTCACTTGGTTGCCGTAATCCACTTCCTTCACTGAATTGTTCGGGTTGTAAGAAAAGGAAGCTAACTGTAAACTTAAAGTCAAATTGTCTGCGTGGTCGATCTGGTTCAATTCATTATAATAAAATTTAAGGGTTGTTCTCTGCGGGTCAGGGTATTTAATTGTTTCAATTCCGTCAGCAGAATTATAAGTGTATTCTGTGACATATGCCTTTCCGTCAATTTTCGCCGTCTCTTTTGTTAGCCTGCCTCTTTCATCGTACTCAAAGCTTGTAATTCCGGATTCATCTGTTACTTGGCATAACTTGCCTTTTCCGTTCAAGCAGGAGTCATAGGCATTTATTACATCCGTTCCTGAGGGATAATCAATTTTAGTCAGCCTGTTTAGTGCATCGTATTCATAATTTATTGTTCCTTTAGGGGTAATCTTTTGAATAAGGTTGCCTTCATCATCGTACTTTAATTCAGTTGTTCCAGTGTCTGGATGCACTTCCTTTACAAGCCTTCCGAGGGTGTCATAATAGTATTCAGTCTTGTGACCTTCTGCGTCAGTAACAGAATTAAGGTCGCCAAAATAATTGTACTCATAGGAATTTGCATTAGTGTAAGTTCCACTGCAGGCGCTGTCATTAGAGCATTCCTCCACTTTAACCAGTTCCCCGAATTCATTGAAGGAACTTCTCTTGTCGTGGCCTTTCTCATCAATTAAGGTAGTATTTCTAATTCCATTGTTTACCCCAAAGTTTGTTGTTATATTGCTGCTTGAGGCAGGCGGAATTATTTTATTGACTCTGTTCAGGGGGTCAGCATAATATTGTGTTTCAGTGAAATAGTTTTGCCCTTCTGATTCCTTGTACGGCTTAAACTGCTTCCAAGCCCTTCCAGCCAGGTCGTATTCAGTTTTCGTGAGGATGTCATTCCCGCTGTTCAAAGTTCTTGTTCCAATGCTTCTCCCTAAGCCGTCAAAGTATTCAATGCCAACAGAATTTTTTGTTTCATCAATCTTTTGGGTTTTTTTTATCCAGTCGCTTTCAGTATTGCTTATTAGATACTCATAATTTACTGAAGGCCCTGCATCAAGAGGCTTTTGTATTGATTTAAGCCTTGAAAAATCGTCATAATAATAATTTGCAGTGAAATTGTTAGGGTCAGTAATTGAAGACAACTGCTGTGTTAATGAGTCATAAGAATACTGTGTCACCAAGTCAATTCCTGCAGGGTTTTTTCGTGTTATTTTCTTCAGGTAAGCGTAATTGAATGCAGGGTCATACTCCATTATTGTTTCATTTCCGTCAGGCGAAACAATCTTTCCAACATTCCCGTAATTGTCATAATTCAGGTACTGTGTGGTAATCCATTCGTCTGCTTCCTTTAAACCGTTTTTGTTCCTGTCAAGCCATTGAAGCCCTTTACTTTTATACCACCTGTTGCCGTACTTCTCGTAAAGGGTCCTTTCCTGCTTGTCAAGCCATTTGCAGGCCTCAGTGCCACTGTTGATTTTGCAATCCAAATACCATGTTTGATAAGGATAGGTATAAATGTGAGCCTGTTTCATCCCGCTAAAATCGTGTTCATCAAATGGAGGTCCCCTGCCAGTGTCCCACGCATAAACAATTTCCTTTTTTCTTATGCTTGAAATAATTGGAGAAGAGTATTTGAATTGTTCTTCCTCGCTTAAAATCCTGATATATTGCCAAGAGTCTTTTGCTGCAGGCCCCATGGCATAATCAAACCTGTTCAATATGTCCACGCTGTTCCCGCTTTCATCGTAATAAGTTGACCTAGTGCTTGTAAGGCCGTCCCAGTAATAAGTGAACAAAAGATAGCTGTCCGAGGAAGTGCCGAAGTACTTAATTTCATTTATTAAATAAGGGTT
Organism: Candidatus Diapherotrites archaeon; assembly: GCA_040755695.1. NCBI lineage: Archaea > Nanobdellati > Candidatus Iainarchaeota > Candidatus Iainarchaeia > Candidatus Iainarchaeales > Candidatus Iainarchaeaceae > Candidatus Iainarchaeum > Candidatus Iainarchaeum sp. The sequence goes on from JBFMAK010000001.1 coordinate 10,529, forward strand.
TCTTGAGTAAGTTATTTTTTTCACTAGCTTGTTCTGGCTGTTGTAATATTCTTCAGAATATTCATTTCCCCTCATTCCTGAATTCTCTGAGTGCTGGAAAGAATAAATCAAAAAATTCAGGCCCCCTGCATTCTTGAAAGGAATTTGAACACACCAGTAACTTGACGCGCACACCTGGTTTGATCCTCCGGGATACTTGACTGGATCAGGGATAATATTTGTTCTGTCAGGCCTGTTGTAGAGGGCAAAATTCCTTCTCGTCCTCCAGCCTTCCCCTTCAAAAACTTCATCTATTTGGTCATAGTAAACAAAACTTTCTTCTTCAGCAATAGGATAAAAATAATTGACTGAATTAGGATTTTCGTATGGATTATAAATGTGATATTTATGCTTAAGCCAAATTATTGGCGTAGAACTCATGAAACCCATATTAGGGATTTCCCCACTAGCACTGTAAGAGTAACTGTACGCATAATTGCTTTCCTCATCATCTTGAATTTCAATTTTCCTTATCCTTGTGCCACCCAAGGCATAATATTTTGCTCCCTGCCCAAAATCATGCCAGATTGTGTCATCTCCGTAAGTGAATTTCTTTTTTGCTCCACTCGGATAAGCAATTTCAGCTAAACTCCATGCTTTCGCGTCATTGAGCGGAATTTCCTGGTACAATAAATCCAATCCATTTTCAAAGGTGCTGTAATAACCAAACATGTCCTCGTGCAATAAAATCCAGCTATTTTGTGAGTCATAGGCAAGATTGTAGCACGGATAAGATGGATTATAGTCAGACATGGATTCATTGTAATCAAAAGAATAAGGAGGCAGGAAAGAGCCATCACTTCCCTTCAAATAAATATTTTTCAAGGTAGTCTTTGCCCCGTAAGTATTTCCGCTGACAGTGCAGTGTGCCAGGCTTGCATCTTTTAGGGCATAATTAAAGTCAATTCCCTCAATAATTTGGCCTGCAGGATTGCTTCCAGTGCCTGAATACTTGAAAAGCTTTATTTCTTTCAGCCTTTTTGTTTTCTCTCCCTTGAGGCTATCGCCGGACTCAAAAGGGTTATTCCATTCACTTAAGGTCTCAGGGTTAACAATGTTTTCTCCTGCAAATTCGTCCTCCAAAACAAATTCTGCTACATTGGTTGGGGTAACAATCCTGTAAAGATAAGTTATTTCTTTGTGGAATAAGGGCGGCACATAGTTTGCTGGGTCTGCATTATATGCCTGCCAGTCAAAATCGTGAGCATAATGGTATGCTTTAACAGGATAGTATTCTATTGCAACCCAATTCCCCTTGTTGTCTGCGGCAGGGCTAGTGGAATTTAGTGGATTTAAGTCTTGGGGTGAACTGCCATCCACATAGTCTGGAGAAAGGATTGCTGTAAGAAGCCATTTAACATTATGGGGCTCTTCAGGGCAAGAAAATTTTTCTTCATCTCCATTCCAGAAAAGGTCAATGCCATTGCTTTTCAAGCCCAGTTCATAAATATATCTTGTTCCGTCAGGGGCATAATAAATGAATTTGCTGTAATCAAATGCGTGATGGCCCAGGCTTACTCGAGTCCCTTCAAGGTCTTCTCCGTTGTCAATTGGGGCAGAAACAAATTTTGGGTTGAGATGTATTTGGTCGCTTGCTGTGCCCCCAGATGAAGAAGAAGTAATATTACTGAAATTTATTGAAGAGGTCGGAGTGGTTACAACAAATTTGTCAGGCAAGGGGTCAGCAGAATCCTTATAACTGCTGCAGTCCCAGGTTGGGGCATGAAAATCGTAAATATTAATTGGAATTCTTGTAACAGAACCTATTTCTAGGTTCCATCCTAATCCAATCCAGGAAGCTGGCTGCCTTACTTTAATTCCTGAATGGTAATAAGCAATCAAAGGAAAATCCAATCCATTCCTTCCTTTTACAGTCATCAAAGGAATACTGAGGCTTAAATCGCCCCTATAATCAACACCTTCTCTTCCAATTGAAGGCATTGCAAAAGGCTTTGGCGCCTCAATTAATTCATTGGTAAAGGTTACTTCTTGAGGCAGGGCAAAAATGATCTGGAAAAAGCTAATAAAAAACAGCATTGAAAAGAGTAAAATAAATTTATCATTAATCTTTTTATTTTCCGTTTTACCCCACCATTTACTACTTAAAGGTAGCAAATATTATGTAGCAAAAAGTATTTTAAACAATTACCCTGTCAATGATATAATCTGGGGTAAACTCAATCAGGTCATCATATCCTTGGCCTGTGCCCACAAAAAGAATTGGCTTCTTTAGCTTGTGCAGGAGAGAAATTGATGTGCCTCCTTTTGCATCGCAGTCAATTTTTGTTAGAATAAAACCATCTATTTCAATCCATTCATTGAATTGAGTTGCCTGCTCCAGCAAGGCATTGCCTGCCATTGCCTCTCCAACAAAAATTTTGAGGTCAGGTTTGATCACCCGGTTAATCTTCTTTAATTCATTCATTAAGTTGACGTTCGTATCCTGTCTGCCTGCAGAATCAATTAACACTAAATCAATTTTTGCTGCTTCAGCTGCTTTAACTGCATCAAATGCTACTGCTGCAGGGTCTGCGCCATACTTGTGCTTTACTACCCTCATGCCCAATCTGCCTGCGTGCTTCTCCAATTGCTCTATTGATGCAGCCCTGAAGGTGTCTGCTGCTGCAAGCACAGCGCTCTTCCCCTCCTTCTGCATTTTATGAGCAATTTTTGCAATGCTTGTAGTCTTTCCTGCGCCATTAGGCCCCAAAAATAAAATTACAAAAGGCTTCTTTTTTTCAGCCAAAAAGAAAAAATTTATTTGCTCTGTCTTCATTACCCTTTCAAGTATCCCCCTTATTTCTTTCTTAAGGAATTCATTTACATCTTCCCTTCCCTTAATTTTTTTTCCTACCAATTCTTTTCTCATCTGACCTGCAATCTCTTTTGCTGTATCCTGCTCTACATCGCTTTCAAGCAATGCTAATTCCAATTCACTCAAAAAATTCTTTATGTCTGCTTCCTCTATTACTACTTCGCCTGCAAAAAATTTCCTGAGTTTTGATTTAATACCTAATCTTGCTTCAGGCTTCCTTTCCTTTAGTTCGTACTCAACCAATTTCTCCTCAAATTTTTCTTCTCCAACTTCCTCCAAGGCCTTTTCTTCAATTATTTTTTCTTTTTCTTTTTCAATTTCTTTCAGCGCTTTCTCTCTTTCTTCTCTATCTTTTTCTGCAAGTTTTTCTTTTTGCCTTGCAACTAATTCCCTTAATTCTCTTTCATCTTTCTCTCTTAACTCCCTCATTATCTCTAGTTCTTCTTCTGTAAGTTCCTGCTCCAGAACTTCTTTTTCTTTGGGTTCAAGTCTTGTCTTTTCCTCTAACTCCTCTTTCTTTTCTTCAATTATTTCTTCTTTCAGTTCTTCAGGCTTTTCTGATTCTTCTGCTTCCCCTTTTTTTTCTATTGAATTCTTTATTTTTTCAGTGAAAGAGGAAATCTTTTTCTTCAAGAAATCGAACATTATGCAAAACCTTACAAAAATTCCTAAAAACTAATTTTCAGGCAATTATCTCTTCCTGCTTCTTGCAGCCTGTGCCTGAACTGCATTAATAATCCTGCTCAAATTATTCAAATTAGAATAAATCCTTTCCCGGTCTCTTAAAAGCAATTCCAATGTCTTCTGCGCGTTTTCCTTCCTTTTCTTTAATTCCTCTGAAACCTCTTCAGGCGAAACATCCAAGACAACATTCCCGGGAAGGCTTTTCTTGAGTTTCTTTGCATTAGAAACAGCGCCTTCAATAAAGACACCTGAACCCAAATTAACAAGTATTGGGCCCTCAAAGCCTTCCTTGCTCAACTCCTTTAATGACTCTTCAGCGAAAAGCACTTCAGTCAATGCAGTCTGAACAGAATTAATCTGCATTGAAATGGAATCAAGCTTTGCTTTCTCTTCCTGAAACAAAGCAACAATCTGTTCCCCTGAAAGCTTTACTTGTTTTGCCTGCCTTTCTTCAACCATTTTTTTCATCCCCTTACTTCTTCCACTTCAATTATTTTAATGCTTCTCCTTTTAAGCCCGTTCTTTGAACCGAACAGGCTGTAAGCCAATTCCCTTGCGTGGCCTTCATTGAATGCATGAATCTTTTTTGAGAACTTCTTTTCGCCTTTATTAAAAGAAATCATTCCCTTTACCTCAAATTCCTTTTCCTCAAATTTTCTTTCTTTTATTTTCTTCATTTATTCTTCACCGCTCAATCCTTCATCAATCCTGAGCATTTCATGAGGTGACGTCTGCTCTCCAATCAATGCCCCCTTGCTGTTTGCAATAACATCATTTGCAATGAAAGGATTGCCATAATTTGCAGTGCTTGTAGTGCCCTTCACCTTCAAGGCCTTTTTTATTAAATTGAATTCCTTTTGCGTTACATTGGGGTGCACAACAAAGCCCTTGTTTGAGGCAACAATGCAACTGCCTGCAATCTCGGTGTTTGCAATTAAAGTCCTAATAAATTCTATCCCGAAAAACCTTTTAATATCTTGCACTAAACCCTCAGGCATTAGCGGGCTCATAATGCCCCCAAAGTCATTCAATGCAATCAAGTTTCCCAAGGCATTAATGCCTTGAATCACTTTAATCTTCACTCCATTTCCTTCCAGTTCCCTTAATTCCCCTTCCTCTATTATTTCAGGTACAATAAACCCTTTGCTGTTGCCTTTTGCAAGGATTCCTATTAAATCGCTGTCCGCAATGCTTGCCTGTATTGCCTCCACTTCAAGGAGTTCTTCAATTCCCCTTAATTCTCTTGCAGAAATTGTTTTGGGCAGCAAAGCAATTTTTTCTGTTACAGAAGCAAAAACCCCAATGAAAGGGCTTCCGTTAATAGCCTTCTTTTCTATTCTCATCTGCCTTTACCTGCTTGTTTCGTGCCTTTGAGTTTTTCTCATCCTTGACTCAATCTCAAAGCCTTTCTCTTTTTCTTTCTTTTCCATTCTCTTTCTCTCTTTGTCTTCCTCTATTTCCCCTTCCTTCTTCAACCTCTCTTTTTCCTTTTCTTCCTTTTCTTCTCCCTTTCCCTCTTTTTCGTCTTTATTCTTTTCCTTTTCAGCCTTTTCTTTCTCTGCTTTCTCCTTTGCTTTTTCTTCTTCTGCTTTTTTCTTTTCTTTTTTGGCTTTCTCCCATTCCTTTAATTCTTTTTCGCCTTTCAAGAAAGCAATTACTTTTCCCTCTTCCTCAAGCAGTTCAATTTCAAGCCTTCTGGGAATATTATGGATGCCTCTAGACCAAATGCTTTCATTTAATTCCTGCGAAAGGCTTATGCTCTCCAAATCCACTCTCTTATGTTTTCTAATGAATTTCTTCAGGAAGGCAATTGCCTTTTTTGCTCTCTGGCCCCTGGAGCATTTCACGAAAACCTCCTTTAAAGGAACAATATAACTTGAAGAACCTGCGGGCATTATCTTTCACCTTTTACCCTTCTTTTTCTGGCTTTTTCTCTGTTTTTTCTTGTACATTTTTCCCAAATCAATCTGCCTCCAGGTCCTCTTCTGCTTTTTGCTGAAAATCCTTTTGCCCCTCTTCCTCACAGCCCATACTGGGGCATTGGTTATAGAGGAGCCAATCTTTTTTCTCTGGGAGATAAAGAAGTCCTTTTTTTCTTTGTCTTTCACTCTTGCCATTTTTTTCATTTCCTTTTTATTTTTATTTCCCTTTTAACATTTAATTTCTCAAGCAACTGCTTCATTTGCCCTTCCGAAACCTTTTGTTTTATGTAACCGTTTTTTGCAAGCCAGATCAGGTTCTGGACTGCAGCAGAATAAAGCTCCCTGTTCACAAGCCTTACATTGCTCAGCCTTGCTTTTGCTTCCTCTGAAAGCAACTGCATTAAGGCTGAATTAATTTTTGATTCTGCTTCAAGCGCCTGCTGTTCTGCAATCTTCTGTTCTACAAGCCTCTTTTTTAATTCACTTAGTTTTTGCTCCCTTGCCTGCTCGTCCTCGTTCATCTTTTTTCCCTTTCTTGGCTTCAGCTGCCTTGGGTTCTGATATTTTCTCTTCCTTGAATGAAAGCCTGTAAGCCTTTTTCTTCTCTTTCTTTGGTTGTTCCTTTAATTTTTTTGCTAATTCCTTCGAAACCTTGTTTAAGAATGAAGTTCCCTTTGCTGTAATTGCCCTTCCCTTCTTTTCTTTTTTAGTGAAGCCCAATAAATCTAATTGCTGCAGGCAGCTCCTAACAATTTTTCCTGAGGCCCTGTAAACCTTTTGAGGCCTTACCCCCCGGTTCTTTCTTCCTCCATAGTAAGTCCTCAGGCTTTGAACTCCCTGAGGACCATCAACATAAATCCTCCTCAAAATTGAAGCCATTCTCAGGTAATACCAGTCTTCCTGCTGTGGTGCTCTCTCCCTGCTCACGCCAGTCTTCACAAACTCAGTCCAAGAAGGCTTTTTTACGCCTTTCTGCTTTAACTCAAGTGCTATTTCCTGCACTAAGTCTGTTCCCGGCACATCAAAAACTGAAGCCATATTTTAACCTCAAAAACTCAAAAAAACATAATCAGAGTCAAATCAGAACTCTTTTGTTTATTAAAAACTCTTTTGAAAGAATGTTTTTAAACCTTTATTAATTGGAGCTCAATTCAATCCATGCTTTTGCCGCTTTCTCCCTTAATTCCTGCTCCGAGGCATTGTTTTCAATTGCAATGTCTGCCTTCTTCAACTTCTCTTTTACTGGAAGCTGAGAATTAATCTTCTGCAGGGCCCCTCTCTCGCTCAGCCCTTTTTTCTTGAGCCTCTCCAGCTGTTTTTCTTTATTGCTCCACACGACCACAAGCTTTTCAGTCAACCCCAAAGCATTTTTCTCTTCCACCAATAATGCTGACTCAATTACAACAAAATCCTTTTTTGATTTCTGGATTAATTCTTTTAATTTTTTTATTGTAACAGGATGCACTAAAGCATTCAGTTCATGCATTTTCTTTGGGTCAGCAAAAACAATCCTTCCCAATTCACTGAAATCAATCCTCTTTTTTCCCGCAATTTTTTCTCCAAACTTTTCCTTCAGCAATCCATTCAATTTCCTGTCCTTCACCATCAATTCCTTTGCAATATCATCCGCCTTCAAGACTTCAGCTCCATTTTTCTCAAAGACTTCAGCCACAATGCTTTTACCGCACGCAATGCCCCCAGTTACCCCTATTACAATCTTGCTTTTTTTTCCTTCTAGAAAAATCTTCTTTACTGTGCCGCAGCCCTTGCACTTCAGCCATAAAGCTTTTCCTTTCACCCTTACAGTGGAATTGCCTTCAAGGAGGGCAAAACACTTCTTGCAGTACTTTTCCTTCAATTCCCTTGGAATTCTCACCCTGTTTCTAGTGCTAATCCTCTTCATTAATCCAAGGTAATCCCTGCTCCTTTCCTTATGCTCCTTCCAGTTCTCCAAAGCCAAATCCATTAACCTGTACATGCGCTCTAACGCAATCTTTTGAACGAATTCCTTATCTCTGCCCTTCATATATGCCCTAAAAACTAATTAAATGGAAAACCATATAAATAAGTTTAGCCCACAAATAATGCTTATGAAGAAAATTATGATTGCAATTGCATTCATATTATTATTTTCCGTAATGGTAAAAGCAGACGTAGCTGGTCCAGAAGCTTACTTGCCTTTAATAGCCTTAATAATTGCCTTCCTCTTAATAATTGGTCTAGTATTATATTTCATTCTAAAGAAATCCAAACAAGCAAAAAAAATCAAAGCGGTAAAATGACCTTCACCTTCACTCAAGCATTAATTCTTACATGCATAATTGAAACCATAATTCTTGTTCTATTCTTTTACAGAGAAATAAGAATACAGAAATTGATTATCGCATCCTTTGTAGTGAACTTAATTACCCTGCCGATTGCTTGGATTGCACTGCCATTAATTCCACTCAACTTTCTACTTAATTTCATTTTAATTGAAGTATCAGTATTTCTAGCAGAATCACTTATGCTGAAAGTAATCTTTGAAGAAATCCAGACAAAAAGAATTATTATTGCAGCCTTTGCAATGAATTTTGTGACTGCAGTAATTGGACTGCTCTCATAAAATTTAAATCGAGCCCGGGGGGATTCGAACCCCCGACACCTTGGTTAAGAGCTACGCTCCTGCCAAACCCAAACTTTTCTTTTCTTTGGGCTTGTTTTCTTTTTTGGGCAACTTGCACTTTTTTCTTTTCCCAAAAGAAAAAAGGGCAGGTCAAGTGCTCTGCCAAGCTGAGCTACGGGCCCCTGTGTGCGCCCGCCGGGATTTGAACCCGGGTAATGAGCTTTCTCTCCAGCAAAAGATTACTGTAACGCTGGGCGTTTTCGTAAGCTTCCACTAGATGGAAGGCTCATGTCCTAACCACTAGACCACGGACGCAAACCGTCACGCCCGGTTTACGTGCGAATACTATTATTGCCCTTTCAGACCAATAATAGGATTTCCTCGCTTTAGCTCGGAAAACATCCAAAGAAATTGTTTACTGCAAAATATTTAATAATAAAAGCACTCATTAATGTAATTGATATGGCTTACAGACCTCAAAGATTAAGGCCGAAAAAAAGAATTGGGAGAAAGATATTAATTGGAGCTACAGTGGTTGGCTTAACTGCTGGAAGCATTCTTGGAGGCAGAGCAATATATAAAAAACACCAGGCAACAGTCAAGGCTAGAATTGAATTCAAGAAGCAGATTTCAGAGAACCCCTTGACTCTCACTAAGAGATGGCCTGAATTTAACACTTCTTATGTAATGTCCTTGGATTCAATTGCAGTAAAAACAAAATTGCCCCTTCCAACAGTAATAAGGAATCTGGCCAGATATGGTGGCAGAGAAGATTTATATAAATGGAAGAACTTGCTTCAACATACAAAAGACCCTGTCATGAGAGAAAGAGCTAGAAAAATTGTCTTACTGCTTGAAACAGTGAATGAAAACCAAAGCACAGTGCTCAGATGGACTCTTGAATTTATCAGAGACCCAAAAAACAGAGGAATACTCAAGGAAATGGACAAGATATCAAAATTAAAAGGAAAATAAGTTTGCGATCGCCGGGATTTGAACCCGGGTTACGAGCTTGGCAAGCTCGTGTGCTAACCACTACACTACAATCGCTTTTGCAAGGCGTAAATAATTTCTGAGCAAAGAAGCCTTTTATTCCTTTTTATTTTCTTGTGCCCCTAAGAAAAAAACCTATTATAATAACAAAAATTAATATTGTGCCTAAAACCCCCGCAATAAAGTATTTGCTGGAGAATATTTCCTCTAATGACTGCAGTTCTTTTCCAGCATTGCTTGCAGGAGGCTTTGCTGTCTCTTCCGGGATTTTAATTGAGTAAGGGTTTTCCACATCATTTGCTGTGATCACAAGGTAGACACTTGTTTCAGGCACAGCGTTTTTGACTGTGTAAGACAGTTTCTTTTCCTGTATTGCAGGAACTGTCTCACTGTAATGTTCTTCCTTTCCGTTATAATTCAAGTCAATTAGTACAGTGCCCTCCTTGCTTCCAGTGTTCTTTAATTCTATTTCCAGTTTCATTTCGTTGCCTGAAATGAAAGGATTGACGTTCAGGATTGAAATATTGCTCTGCTGTTCTCCGGAAAAAGTTTTGTCTGTTACAGTAATCTTTTCTTCAAGGCTCTGGTCTATTGACTGCAAGGCAAAAGAGTAAATAAAGTTCTTTCCTTTCTCCCCTTGGCCCGGACTCAAGGCATTCCACTCAATTGCCTTTTCTTCTCCTGCCTCAAACAATTCAAGCCTTTCAGGCCTGTCAACAGAGAAATCAGAATGCATTCTAAGGCTTAAAGGCGCGATCAAGGGAAAAGAATTCAGGTTCTTTGCATTCAGTTTTATTTTGAAGGGTTCGCTTAAATCCACTTGTAATGGAAAATCCAATTTCAATTCGAGGAACCCAGAAAAATTATTTTTTGAATTAATCTCAATTGAGGGCTCATCTTTTATCAGTTCAACACTAATTCCTTCAGGATAGACGACAGAGTCAGTTGCATCAGAGATGTCAACAACCTTTGCAAGCGTCAAGTGGGTTGCGTCAAGGAATCCTGCCTCACCATAAGTTGAATCAACACCAATCCAGCCTGTTCCAGGAAGAAAGACTTCAAGCCAGCCGTGGTTTCCCCACCTATCCCCATCAAAGGATACCCCAACATTATATCTTGCAGGAATTCCTTTTGCCCTGAAGAATGCTGCAGTAAGGTTTGCGAATTCATCGCAGACGCCCCCCCTTACTTCATAGACTTTTTTTGCGCTCAATACAAGAGGATAGTAATTAAAGTCATAGACAACATTTGAATGCACCCAGTCAGTAATGCTTCTAACGCTCTCAAGAAAGGAATTGCTCTGAAAGTCCAGTGCAACCTTGCTCTTTATTGCGCTGTCATCTGACTCAATGTATTTTGAGGGAGCAAGGAATCCGCTTTGTTCTGTTATCGCCCTGCTTAAATCATAGTCTTTGCCTAAAACAATAGCCGAACTGGTAATTACATTTGCCTTTATTTCGTAATTGAATGAAGGAGTATTTGCATGGCTTGCAAGGTTTTTAATTGAAAAGACAGCGTACCTGTTTCCATTAATTGTCTCGTAAGTCGGCGCAATAACGTCATTTCCAATGTACAGTTTTTCTGTTATGCTCTGCACTTTCTGGTTTTCTGTACTGCTCAAGGTGAGGACTTTAACCTGAATTTCATTGCTTGCCCCGACATTCCCGTAAAAGCTTCCGTGGCCTTTAAGGCTTACATTCAAATTCATTTCCTGCACTGTGTTGGGGTCGAAAAGGAATGCACTGGAAAAAGGAATTATAATTAAGAGAAAAAAGCAGGCAGACAACAGCAAAAGCGTGAACTTCTTCATATAAAAAAAAGGAAAGGCAATCAGTATTTTAATTTAATTAATTTCAATTTGATTTCACTCTTTTTTCTCTTCTTCTGGGAACATCCATCTCTCCTTTAAAGGCTCTCTTGTGGTGAAGCCGCACTTAGGGCACGCCCACACCTCAGCTAAAATTTCCCCCGAAGTCTCATTGTACTGGAACCCCATTTCTGCTCCGCACCTAAGGCAACGCATGATCATTCAACCCAAAAAAATTTAATTGGGCCCGAGCGGAATCGAACCGCTGACCTCCACGGTGTAAACGTGGCGTCCTGACCGCTAGACGACGAGCCCAAGAAAACAAAATTGCTCTCAAAATTAATTTTTGCAGCAAACATTTAAATATAATTAATGTGTAATAAAATTGGATTGCCAAAAAAAGGCTGAAAAAAATGAGGAGAATAATTTTCTTTAGGTTAGGCACAAGAAACCTGCACTTGCCCAAACTGATTGGTGCATTCATTTTCTTTGCTGCGCTGCTTTTGGTGCTTCAATCAATTTCGACAATGTTTGAGACCTGGCAGATGGTTGCAGACTTTCCCAGCTGTATTTCAGATGCGGCAGGGACTGGTCAATTGAGCTTCATGAAGTACGTTGACTGCAAGGACGCATTATACAAGACTACAGGAATTGTGGTGAGAGGCGGGGAAACGCAGTTAAGCATGAAGCAGTACTTTGTTGCTTTGACAGCACCTATTGTGTACTTGTTCTTCTGGCTTGCAGTATTCCTTGCAGGCGTAATGGTATACAAGTCCGGCTCATTGGTAATTCCAATTGAAGAGTCTGTGAGGCAGCTCAGAGAAAAAATCAGGAAAAAAAGCAGGTAAAAGCAAAAGTTAATTAATCTCTTTTTTTATTATTGTTTAACATGAAAACAAAGTTTAGTTTTAGAGGACAGGGCGCTTTGGAATATCTTCTGCTCATAGGAGGGGCAGTGCTCATAGCAGCAATAGCAATAATGGTTGTAACAAATCTCAGTGGAGGAGGGCAAGAGCAAATAGAGCAAGGCGAGCTAACCTACTGGGAGCAGATTGGAAGAATTGAAGCTTTAGGCGATCCAACCTTGGTAGGATACTGGCAGTTTGAAGGATATACAAGAGATTCATCCCAGTACGGAAATAACGGAACAGCTTATAATAATCCAATTTATGTTTCAGGCTACCAAGGCAAAGCAATAGAATTTAACGGAAGCAACCAGTACGTTCAAGTTAATGATAATCCTTCCTTACGTGGAATGCCTCAGTTAAAAATTGACTTGTGGGTTTACCCTCATTCTTATCCGTCTATAAATCCAAGCTGGGCAGAGCCTCTAAGAAAAGGATCAGATTATGTGATAGTTTATGAAAATAGCAGTTCATGTGTCTTGCAGTTCTGGGTTTTTAATGAAACTGGTGTTAGCGCAAATAGTAATATTCCTTGTACTGAAACACCCCTTAATCAGTGGAGTCATTTGACTGCTACATGGGATGGAGCAGTACAAAGATTTTATGTTAATGGAGTAGAGAAAGGCACAAGAAATTTTAGTGGAACAAGCGTTAATTCAGACACTGCCCCTCTCTACTTTGGAGATTTTGTTGGTTTGGGAAGACCTTTTGATGGGGTAATAGATGAAGTCAAAATTTACAATAAAACCTAATTTATTCCCTGATTATTATTACTTTGACTCCTTCTACTGTGCCTATTCTGCCTTTCCTGATGCCAACCAAGTTCTTTATTCCTAAAGTTCTGGCTTCCTCTGCGAGCCTTTTTGTGACAATGCCGTCAAAGACAATTGAATTCACGTTATTGTATTCTTTCAGTGAAGTTAAAAGGTCCCTTACTTTAACTCTTGTTATTTCATTGTTTGATTGGTCCAGTAAAACTGCTTCAAGTGATCCTTTCAATTCCTTTATTTTAGGCTCAAATAATGCCCTGTCTTCTTCGCTTACAGGAAGCTCTTTTTCTATTGGCTCTTCAAAGGGCCTGAAAGGCTGCCCGAATCTTCCAACAGGCCTTCTGCCTCTGCCTGGACCAAAACTTCGTCTGCCAGGAGAGAACCTGCCTCTAGGCCTGCCAAAGCCTTTTTCTCTTAATGGAGGCCTCCTGAAGCTTCTCCTGAAAGGCCTTTCCCTTTCCATTCCTTCCGGTTGCCTGAAAGCAAGAGAGGAAGGAATCTTTTTCTTTAAGGCCATTACCAATTCTTTTCTTGTTAGCTCTTCAACCTCTTTTCCGTCCGGGGCACGTGCAAGGAAGTCGATTTTTGTCAGTTGCATTAGCTGCCTTTGAATTAATTCTCCGCCCCTGTCGCCGTCAGCGAACAAGGTAACAGTCTTGCGCCTGCACAAGTCAATTATTGTTTCAGGAATCTTTGAACCGTTAATTCCAATAACATTCTTTATATTGTTTCTAAGCAGGTTCAGCACATCTGCCCTTCCTTCAACTATTATAATGGATTCTTCTTTCTCGATGTCCGGGCCGCAAGGCAGTTTTTCTGGGCCGTAAAACTGTAGTTCTTCTGTTCTCACATTCTCTCTGACCTCTTCCTCTAATTCCTGTGTTGCAGGCATTTGTTCATGAAGAAATTTCTGCAGCAATTCTTTTGCCCTGTCCTTTATCTCCTTTCTTTTATTGGTTCTTGTGTCCTCAATCTGTTCTGTAGCGAATTTTGATTCATAAGGTCCAACCTTGTCTATTGATTCAATTGCTGCTGCAAGAAGAGAGGTCTGCACCATGTCAAGGCTTGAAGGAACTATGAGCTTTCCCTTTGTTTTTCCTTCTGCCTGTTCGGGAATTATTTCAATTCTCCCTATCTTTCCGTTCTTCTGGAGCTCCCTTAAGTCCATTTCCTCCCCGAGCAGGCCTTCGCTTTGCCCGAAGATTGCTCCAATTACGTCATGCTTGTCAACCAAGCCGTTTATTTCAAAAGAGCACACTATATTGTATTTCACTGTGCTCAAGTATGTTTTTGCCATTAAATACCACCTTTAATTAATATTTTTTTCCTTTATTTTTTTTAGAATCAGAGTTATTCGGAATTTTTTAAATTAATTCTGCTTTGTTTTTTGTCTTATTATTCCTTTTATCTCTTCCAAGGACTTGTTTTTTATAAGAACTTTCTTTTTCCTTGAACTGAAGCCTTTTACTATATTGACTTCAGCTCCAAAGATTTTGCTTAATTCTTTTTCTAGCTCGAGGTTTGCTTTTCCCTTCAATGCAGGGCTCCTGCATTTTACCTCGATAAAGGAATTCCATTCATTGAATCCCTTGAGTTCAAAACCGCTTGAAGCGGGCTTTACATGAACATCCAATAAAACATTATTTTCCAAAAATAATTCCTTAAAAGAAAAATATTGATTCAAAAAAGCAAAAACTTTTTTGAAAAAATAACTCTAATTCAATATAATTTATTAAAACAAAAGTATATTAATCATTATGTTAAAGAGAATTCTTAGTGAGCATTATGACCTATTACGCGAAAGGAGCGAATGCAGAAAGGGAATTAATCCACATCTTATTCGAGAAAGGCTTTTCTGTTGTGCGGGCAGCAGGGAGCGCTGCAACAGCCTTGCCCTGCCCTGACATCATTGCATTAAATAAGGAAAAGAGGCTTGCCTTCGAGTGCAAGGCCTGGAGTTCAACCCACCTGTCAATTCCCTCTGAGCAAATGAAGGAACTGATTTCATGGGGCGAGAGGGCAGGAACTGAAACCTATGTTGCGTGGAAGATTCCAAACAAGGGCTGGCTTTTCTTGAAGCCCCAGGCATTCAATAAAACCCCAAAGCACTTCATTATCTCAAAAAAGAAGGCTTTCACAAAATCCCTTGAATTGAATGTAATAACAGGACGTCAGGCAGTCCTCAAATAATTTTTTTATAATGTCAAGCAAGGCTTGACATATTTCAATCCACTGATTGAAGATCAGTGGAATTGAAATTATTTCAAAGTGAACGAAATGCAGGTAATACTGGAAGAGTTGATTGCAAAAATGGAATTCCTCCACAGCAAAGAGAAAAGCATTAGGAACAGGATGCTCTTGGAGAACGCAATAAAATGCTTAAAAGAATACGACAAAGCCACAGTAAAAATATAGCCCTATTTAATTCATACAATCGACGCAACGTATAAGAGTGCTGCGGCAATAAGGCCTGATGTTAAGGTCATGAACACTGTTTCAATGCTTGGGTCGCCCCTCAGGAAAGTGAAAATCAAGTACAAGGAGAGCGCAGAGAATATTACGCCGAAGGTGTAAAGCCATTTCTTTGTGTTCCTGTTCTGCACAGCAAAGCCTTTTACTTTTGCTTCAGTGATATCCAATTCAAACATTCCAAGCTTCTCCCTCAGCTCATTTGTGTTTGACTCGATTTTCTGGATTAGAGAGGAAACCCCAGTAAGGGTTTTTTCTGCCCTTGACTGGAAGTCATTCTGCCTGCTCAACTGCATGTCCTTGAATATGTCCAATTCTTTTGAAGCACTTTCCTTGAATACAGAAATCTGGTTGTTCAGTTCAGCCAGTATCTGCCCTTGGGTTTTCTTTGCTTCAAGCTGCGCCTGAGCTGCAATAAAATTATTCAGAGAGTCTTTTTTTGCGTCCAATTCCTCGCTCACTAGCTTCTTTATTTCTGTTCTAAGCAGATTGAAGGTGTTTGCTTCTCCTAAGAGAAGGAGTTTTTTTGCCTGGTCTTCGTTTATTCCAAGCGTCTTCAGGGATGCAATTATTTTTTTTTCTGGCTGGCCTTCGCTGACCATTTTTTCTATTATCTGGATTACGCTTAGGTCTTTTACCTCTGCCCTCCTTTCTTCAGGCATCCTATAACTTCACTTCCCTGAATTTTTTTTCGTACTCTTTCTTTTTCTTTTCGTCCGAAACCAGGTCGTATTTAATTCCGTGCGTTGTTTCAGGAGACTCAAGTATTCTCATTATTTCTCTTAACTTGCTTGACTTTGCTTCAGTTGACTGTTCTTCCTTCAGTTTTACTTGTATTGCTTCCTTTAATTGCTGCATCTCTGAGTCCATTTTCTGTTCCAGCTTCTTTTCTTCTTCCACTATAACTTGACGCACTATCTGCTTTAATAATTCTTCTTCTTTTGTCATGTCTTCATGGACAATTTTCCTTATTTCGTTCTTGAGCAGGGTGAAAGTGTCTGATTCTCCTAATAAAAGAAGTTTTTTTGCCTGGTCTTCCCTTACCCCCAATGCCTTCAAGGATGCAAGAATTTTTGATTCAGGCTGGCCTTCTTTGACCATCCTTTCAATTATTCCTATAATGCTTTGTTCCTGTGTTTGCTCTGCTGCCATTCAAGACACCATAATCTTATGTTCTAATTTCCTTATAATGTTTTGCGCTTTAATATTAAAACTTATTTGTGTTTCGCCCTTCATTTTAGGGGTGAATTCAAAGAACAGCTGGTAGCACGAATAGGGCTTCATTGAATAACTTTTTTGGATGAATGCCCTCTCAAAGAATTTGGTATTATGCTCTTCTTCAACAGAAACACCTTTTTGTTCCCTGCTTGAATTGCATAACTCTAATTCCAAGTCAAAAGATTTACCTGCAGTTGCAGTATCAGGGCCGAAAACTTTTGCTGTCACAGACTTCTTCATTAACTCTCTTGTGTCTATCTGCTCCACTATTTCTGGGGTGAATTCTGCTCTCACGATCAATTCAATTTGGTCTGCAAGGTTTTCAGGCAAGGTTAATTCTGAAATCTTTTTTGGCCCGAGCTCAGAAATTTCTTTTATCAGTCTTTCCTGCCCGTTTTCTTTTAGGTAGACTTCAATATTCCTTACTGTGTGGCTGCTTGCATTTTCTATTATTATGCCTGTTCCCATAGGATCTTCATAAACCTTCAAGCTGGCGGCCAGGAAATTAAAGTAAAAGTGCAGGGAAACAAAGATAAGCGCAATAACCGCAATGAACAACACCATATAATTAAACTTTAATTTTGCTAGCCTCATGATTGCATTACACCATTAAATAAAACTCCATTAAAATATTTAAAGAAAGGCTTTTTAATAGCAGATTTTCCCTTTCTGCCACTGCAATAGAATTTCCTTTGCTGTTGCCTCAGTGTCAGGCAAGCCTTTTTTTAAAAGCCTTTTCTTCTTCAAGGCGATCTCTTCAATTAATTGCCCTGCACTTTTATTATCCAATTTTATTCCAAATAATTCCTCCAATTTCTCTGGCATGGCCTGCTTCAAGTAATCAATCAATTTCTCTGCCGCGCTTTCTGCGTCCTTCAGCTGCCAAGGGCTCTTAGCTGAAATTAATGCCAGTTTCACTTCACCCTTTTCATTGAAAGGAATTACACCCGGACTGTCAATCAATTTTACCTTTGAACTCAGGGAAATGAACTGCTCTCCTTTGGTGAAGCCAGCAGAAATTGAAGTGCGTGCAGCCTTCCTTCCGCTCAAGGCATTAATCAATGAACTCTTTCCAGTATTAGGGTAACCAATTACCCCCGCAATCAATTTTTCTTTTGCTTTCGCCTTCCTTAATATAAGGCCCCTCAGATTTTTTATTCCCAGTTTCTTTTTCGAGGAAACAAATACTGCCTGAAAATCTTTTCCAAGTTCTTTTTTCTTTTTTTCAGCGAAATTCTTGCTCACCAAATCGCTTTTATTGAGTACAAGCATTAATTCTTTTTTTTGTTCTTTTACTTTCTCTTCAATCCATTCATTCCTTGTCTCTTCAGGAAACCTGGCATCCAATACCTCTAACACTAAATCCGAAGACTCAATTACTTTTAAAGCCCTGTTCAGGAAACTCATAGTAAACAACAAAAGATTAATGCAAAAAAAGAATTTTAAAGCAGCTTCAATTTTCCTGTGTACTTGTCTATTTTTTCTTCTGGTGCAGGTCCAATTCCAATGCAGGTGATGCTGCCTTCTTTTACCTGGGTTCTGCCCGCATCCCTAATTAAAGAAGCAGGCAATTCTTTTTTTGCCTTCTCAAACAATTCAGTTAATTCCCTCTCGCTTGAAACTTTAAGCACGACCTTCTGCATTCCCTGTTCCTTCCACTCTTCAGCCCACTCAGGAAACTTCTTCTGCGTTTTAATAAAGGAATCTATTGCCGCATGTGAGCATTGTGAGGCGATTTTTCCTTTTCCCATCTTCAAATCCGTTCTAACAACAATCGCCTGCTTGAATTCAGTCATAAAATTCACTCAATCAATTCAATCAAAAGCAGGCTTTTAGTTATTCCGTTGCTGCTCCATAAAGCGCAAAAGCTTTTTGCTTCTTCTTTATCTACCCACACCTGCCTTGATTCTACGTGCTCATGGCCTTTGGTTGAATAGCTTCTGTCATGTTCCACCAAAGCCTTGTTTCCATCCAATTTTATAAGCTTAAAAATTGGAATACCTTTTTCGTTCAACTCAAAGCCTTCCCCTAAATTAACTTCAACGTTTTTCACATTTACTTTTTTCTGGAAGGGGGGACTCCAATCTTGTACCACCTCTTTTACTTCAAACACTGCCTTCACTTGAAACCACCTCTAAAAAACTTTTCAAGCTTTGCTTGAAAATTTTCAAAGCTTGCTTTGAAAACTTTTTCAAAAAAAGTTTTATCAAAAATATTCAAAAATATTCAGAAAATTTATTCTTTCAGTAAAAGAAAAGATAGAACATATTTATTAACTTTATGGCGCAGGAAATCAAACCTGTCGAATTCCACTGCCAAAAAACACGGGTTGCAGATTCAATCAAAAGCTATTTAAATATTAGCATATTCTAATAATTTATTATGAAAGAATTTTACAAGATTCATGCTGAAATATGCAAGGTATTCTCAAATCCCACTAGATTGGAGATCTTGAATTTTCTAAGAGACAAAGAAATGTCAGTAACAGAGCTCTTAAAAAAAACAAGGTTGAGCCAAGCAAATGTCTCCCAGCATTTATCCATAATGAAGTCCAAAGGAATTGTTGCATCAGACAGAAAAGGAAAAAACATTTTCTACAAGCTCTCAAATCCAAAAATCATCAAAGCATTTGATATAATAAAAGAAGTTTTAATAGAGAGATTAAAGAAAAACGGAAAGGTCATCAAAAAATTATGAGGAAAGAAGAATGAGAAAAATATTATTGATTATTACCATGACTTTGTTGTTAAGCGCTGGTTTAGTTAATGCAGTCACCCAAGAGGAAATAAGCCAAGCAAAAAGCTTGGTTGATTCAAAGGTTGATTGTAAGGTTTTATCTGATTCTCAGCTGGAGTTAATTGGGGAGTATTTCATGGAGCAAATGCATCCAGGCGAAGCTCATGAATTAATGCATAAAATGATGGGCTTAAAGGAAGGTTCTCAAGAGGAAAAACAGTTCCATGTTAACATGGCTAAAGCAATGTATTGTAATGAATCCACAGGAATGATGGGTTCTGAGGGTATGATGGGGATGATGGGTTCTACTGGAATGATGGGCATTATGGGAGGTGGAATGATGTCAGGGCAAGCGCCCATGTCTTCAGGCATGATGCAGGGAATGACAGGAAATTATTGGAATTATGGGTTTGAACTTAGTGTTTGGAATATACTGTATGTAATTTTAATTATTGGCCTGATAATTCTCACTTATCTTGGAATCATAAAATTATGGAAAGACTTATTCAAAAGCAGGAGAAGATGAAATGAAGAAAAATGATAATACTACATTAATAATCGTAATTTTATTAGCCGTATTGTTTCTTTTTAGCATTGGTTTAGGCTTTGGCTGGGGTTTTGGTCACATGGGCGGCATGATGTTTTTCGGGCCAATCTTCATGGTGTTAGTGTTGGTACTTATAGTTTGGTTAATTGTATCTTTGACTCAACCGAGGTAAGGCATTAACATGAAAATAGAAGATTTTGCATTCATTGTTGAAACCAAAAAAGGCTTTGATGAAGCAGTTATTTCAATAAGAAAATCCGTGGAAACTAAAGGATGGACAATATTCCAAGTATATGATTACAAAGAAATATTAGCAGTAAAGGGTTTTGAGCAGAAACCATTAAAGATCATTGAGATTTGCTCTGGAAAATATGCCAATCAATTCTTAAACAAGAACAAGCTAACTTCTCTTTGCATGCCTTGTAAAATTAATGTTTTGGAAGAAGACGGAAAAGTAAAAATAATTGGAATGAATCCAATAATAATCTCTCAATTCTTTCCGGAAATAAGCAGGAAAGAAACTGAAGAGGTAGAAAAAGACATTAAAGAAATTATTGATAATGCTAAGTGAGAGAATGCAAGGCATTCAAAATTTAATTGATGAACTCGTGAGCGGGTATATTCAAAGCAAATATGATAGAGAGTATTTGAAGGAAAAAATAAATGAAATTTTAGAATTTATACTACCAGAGATTGCTATCCTTATTAAGAATAGAAAAGAAAAAGACCCAGTTAAGTTATGGAATGCTGTAAAAGAAGACGAGAAAATAAAGAATTTATTTAGGAAAACCCTTAAAAAAGTAGAAAGACCTATTGTTATTTATGTTGCAAGTAAATTTGAAAACAATCAATATTTTGGCGTTAAAATAATTGAAGAGGCTTTAAGATGGAAGTAAAGGTTTTGGATTTTACAGGGAAATGGTGTTCAACCTGCATTATTTTAGATGAAATACTAGAATCCGAAATAATTCCAAAATATAAAAATAGAGTGAAATTTATTAAAATTGACGTTGAGGAAAATGAAAAATTAACAAAGCAATACGAAATTCTTTCTGTGCCAACTTTAATTCTTCTGAAAGACAGCAAAAAAATTTGGAGAAAAAGTGGTTCAATATTTAAGGATGAAATAATAAAAGAGTTAGAGAAGACGATAAAATGAATGATGAACTAGAGACTATAAGAAAAAAGAAAATTGCTGAAATGCTTAGTAAAATGAGTAAACCAAAAATTAAAATTTATACAACATCTTCCTGTCCGTATTGCCACACGGCTAAAGAATTTCTAAAACAAATAGGTGTAAAATTTGAAGAGGTAAATGTAGAATTCAATCAAAAGGCTGCTAATGAAATGATAGAAAAATCAGGCCAGATGGGGGTTCCTGTTATCGACATAAATAGAACGATTGTTGTTGGTTTCAATAAGGAAGTAATTCTGAAGGCATTGAAATGAATGACACAAAATTGTGCGGGGTTATCTCAAGAAAATTAAATGGTGTAGGCAATCTCTTAGATATTGGTTGCGAGAATGGCTTGGTTAGCTGTTTGGCTAATAAATTAAACAAAAAAATTATAGGTCTTGACATTTCAGCAAAAGGATTCATCAAAGCACATAACCATTGCAAAAAATTTGAGGCATGTAATTTAATTGATTGTATTAAGGGAAATGCTCATAACATGAAAATCTTCAAGAATAGTGAATTTGATGCTATAACTTTAGTTTATGCATTGCATCATATGAACAAACCTGAAATTGTACCAAAAGAAGCAAAACGTATTTTGAAACCTAATAAAAGAATTATAATGGTCGAACATATTATTAGAAAGAGAAGGAGTAAATGTTATAAGTTTGTAAAAGAAGAAATTAGTAAGATGTTGGAGAATGTTGGATTTAGAAATACAATTATTCAAAGATCAGAGGAGGATATTATTTTAGTCACAAGCAAAAAATGAGGTTAAGAATATGATTAATGACAAACAAATCATAGAAATTTTGAAGGAATCCAAGGCAATAGCTGTTGTTGGTTGTTCTAGGGATCCAGAAAAGGATGCACACAAGGTTCCAAAATATCTGAAAGAACACGGTTATAAAATTGTTCCCGTAAATCCATTTGCGGATGAAATTTTGGGCGAAAGAGTTTACAAAACCATATCTGAAATTAAAGAACCTATTGACATCATAGATATTTTCAGGCCAAGTGCAGAATGTTTTCAAATTGTAAAAGAAGCTCTTGAACTAAAACCTAAAGTGATATGGATGCAGCTTGAAATCAAAAACATGGAAGCCGCAAGATTAGCAGAAGGTAGTGGAATTAAAGTTATTATGGATAAATGTATAATGATTGAACATAAACGTTTAATCAAATAATGATTATGAACGCTTACATAGAAAAATTTGTAAGATTTTGTGATCGATTTCAGAAAAAAGTTTTAGAAATTCAGAACACTTGAATTAAAGGCTTAGGCCTCTTCCTTAGAATCCAAAAAGAGAAAAAGGAAAAAAACAAAGTCATTGCAATTGTTGCTGGGAACATAAAGGAAAGAGCCAAATAAGGCATTGGAGGATTGGTGCTTAACACATAATCAGAGAAATCAAATACCAAAAACAGAATTAAGGTAATAATCAAAAAAATTTTTTTTGCTTCAATTTTATTTAAGAGAATGAATTGCTCTGCGAAAAGAAGGATATGAGAAACAAAAAGCACTGAGTAAAGAAAAGAGGCTTCAGGAGTAAAATAAAACCAATTATACTTCAATAAAACGAATACAGTCCAGAAAGCATACTTTAATGCAAAAGCAAACGAAAAGAAATAAAACCACTGAAAATTCTTTTTGAACTTAATTCCAATTAATGTTACTGCAAATAAGAGTGCTGCAAGAGGACAATCAGGGACAAAAACCCAGAGAAAAAGATTTGTGTTCATTAACTGCTGCCAATAATAGAAAAAAACCCCATAAATAAATCCAATCAAATTGCCTATTACTATAACCCAGAAAAAATTCCTGTTCACACAAAAAAAGAGAGGGAAAAAGAAAATAAATCAGACTGGTTATCCTGTTTTTAATGGAATTTTTTTGATTTCATGTATTCCTGTGCCGGGAATTCTTCTTATCCTAAAATAGCACCTGGCCTTTTTTGGAATATTGCCGCCTCTCCCATAATAATCGCTAATGATTTTTTTTATCTTTAAAACATCTTCTGCAAAAACTTTCGTGAAAACAGCCCCTTCAGGTTTCAATAATGTAAAATACTTGTAAAGAACTCTTTTAGTAAAATCAGAATATCTCAACGGCCCCATAAAATCGACTATTATGTCATAATACTTTTTGCTTGAAAAATTTTCAATAACGCCAACCTTGTATTCATTTATTTCTTTTGAACGCCTTTCAACTTCTTTTAGCTCGTTGTATTGTGCTTCAATCAATTCTTTTTTTCTTCTGAAAGGAATTTCGCCAGAGTTCTTGATCAAATTCATGGCTCTCTTTTTTGGCTGGAGGAGGACAGGGCTTATCGGATTCAGGGCAGTCACGAAAACTTTTGAGCCAAAATACTTCTTCAAGTCAGAAGAGACCCCCAAATATCCCGCTCCTGAATCAAGAACGAAAAGGCGCCCCTTTCTTTTAAGCATTGAGCCGACTGCCTTTTTAATATCAAAAGATTCCTCGTTTATAATTGATTGAAAATCCCTGTTTTTCGGGTAAGTACTAAAAGCAAGGAACTTCTTTCTATGCCCTCTAATTTTATTTGCAGTTAATTTTCTTTGTTCTTCCAGGAGAGTTCTCTTAAGCCATGAGCCGTATCTCCTGTCTATTCTGCCATTAATTCTCTTCTTCATAATACAAAAAAGAAAGAAAAAGAAAATAAACCAATTGCTGGGTTTTGATCATTTGATGCAAACGTACTGGCGGAAATCTGCGTTCGGGTTGTCTCCTTTTTTGTAATCAGAAAATTTTTCAATTTTATTGAATCCTGCTTCCTTGAGCAAATTCAAAAGCTCATTTCTTTTGAAGGGGTATACAATAAGATAAGCTTTTTTTCCTGTTCTTTCGTCCGTATATTGCATTCTAACCTTATTCTCGGAAATTTCGATTGGCTCTCCGTGGACTTCGTTGCCGCAGTAAACGTATTTTTTGGAATAATTAAATTTTCCTTCTTTCAGTATCTCTTTTCTTTTGTCCAGCACATATTGGTAGTTTCTCTCGTCGATAATCAGGACCCCTTTTTTTCTCAAAATAAAAAAGAAATTTTTGAGTGTTTTGAGTTGATCCGCCTTTTTGAATAAATAAGTTAATGAATTCCCAAGACATAAGACAGCATCAAAGCTCTCTTGCTTAAAGTGCTCTTCAAGTTCGCGCCAGTCTAACTCAGTAATGTTTAATGTTACGCCTTCCAGTACTGCATTTTTTTGTGCTTTTTCTATAAACAACTTATCTATGTCATTAGATACAACTTCAAAGCCATTTTTTATCAAATAAATAGAATCTGCTCCCTCGCCCAGAGAAGAATCAAAGACTTTTTTGCATTTAAATTCTTTTAATTTATTGAAAAGGAATCCTCTCTCGCCTTCTCTTCGTTTCTTCCAGTCAATGAAGTCGCCCCACATTTTAATTAAGGCCTTTGAATTATAATTCTCTGGATAATCAAGAACCATACTTAATTATGGCTTCCAAGTTTTTAATAGCTTTGCATTGATGGTTTGGTTCAATTTAAGGAAGAATTCACAGGCACTCAACCCCAGCAATTATTTAAAAATCGTTCAATTCTTCTTTCATTATATGAACGTGAATTCATTGATTTCAGAGGCTGTTGCTGCAATAAAAGAGGCTGAAGGCAGAAAAAGGCTTACAGCAAAGAAATTAGCTGAATTGAAGAATGCTTCACTCAAAAAATTTGATTCAAATGAGCTATTGGAAGAAGAATTCTGCTTTAAAACAAAGAAAAAGGAATTGAACGAAAGGGTTGCCGGCGTTGATTCAGGATTTGCAGGAAAAAGAATGCATTCAATTGACATAATTTTAGTGAAAACAGTAGGAGCAATATTTGACTTCGAGAAAAACAAGCTCAAGAAAGCCCAGTATCATCCTGCACCCTCACAATTTCCTATTCCATTCATCTCCTCAAATGTATTGGAGAACGACGAATTCCAGTGCAATAAATCCTTGCTCAGGCTGAAAGAAGAGATTGAGTGCGCAAAAAAAATAATTTCAGACTTTAAGCCCAAATTTTGTTTTCTGGACGGAAGCATTATACCCCAGCACGCAGACAAGCCAAGGGCTGACTCAAAATTATGCTCTTCCTACAAACAGTTAACTGAATTGTACGAGCAATTATACCAGACAGCAGAAAAAAATTCCTGCTCGCTAATTGCAACAGTGGAAGACTCAAGGGGCTCAAGGTTCAGGAGCATAATGCAGAAGGAAATACTCGAAAAAGAAAAAATAGTTGAAGGCAGTGCACTTGAAAACTACTTTGACTCAAGCCTTTTAGGATACATCCTGGAAAAAAATGAGAGGAGCTTCTGCTTCAATTACTCCACTTCAGCAAAAGAGCACCCTATACTGAACGACTTCACAAAGAAATGGGCTGAGAGAGTGAAGGTATTCTACCTCAAGCCAACAGAATACGACAGGCCTTTAAGAATTGAATTCCTGCATAACGGAAGGAACATCACGGAATACTGCAACGAAATTGCCTCTGTTTCCTTGACGCTTTCTTCACTGCACAAGGAATACGCTTTCCCCTCAGTTCTAATAGAAGCAGACCTCAGGGCAAGGCTTAAAAGCAATGAAATAGAAATACTTTTTAACAAAATCGCAGACAAATTAGGTAGAGAGAACGCCTATCTGGCACTCAGAAGAGAAATCAGGCCGTTCTGAAAAAGGGGGAAATTGGTAAAAAAACAATATTTTTGGCAAAATTTATAAATTTTTGCTAATATGATATTTTTTGGGTGAAACAAATGGTTTATGTAAACCTTGACAAACTGGGAAAAATATATTTTCCAAAAATATTAAGAAAAAAAATGAAATCAAAAGAATTTATTGCATTAGTGCTACCAGATGGTGATATAGTGTTGCACAAATTAGAGAAATCAAAAGACCCTTTGAAAGAATTCCAGAAACTGCCAAAAATTTCAAAGTCATTAAAGCAAGTCAGAAAAGAAATTCTTGAAGAGGCAATGAAAGAAGTGGGCTGAATGTACGCAGAAACAGACTTTTTTCTTGCACTAATAAAAAAAGAAGACAGGCTTAAAAGAAAGGCTGAAGAAATCTATGAGAAATACAGAAAACAGATTTGGACTTCCGTTTTATCATTGCAAGAACTAATGCTTTACTTTCACAGAGAAAAACTTGAAGCCGTTTCATTGATTGAAAAATTAATCAATCTTGTAGAAATAAAGCCCCTTAATTTAACTAAAGAAGACTGCCTTACTGCATCATATTTAGCCAAAAAATATAATTTAACGCCGTTCGATTCACTTCATGCAGTAATTAGCCAAGGAGATACCATAATAAGCTCTGATGCAGTTTATGATAAAATAGGGCTGAAAAGAATAAAATTAGAAGAATAATGGTTTTTTTATGGATAAAAAAACATTAACCAAAAAAACACTATTGCTTGCAATAGGAATAATTTTCTTGTATATTGCAATCGATTCAAAATTATTTTTTTTATTCAAAGGAATTTTTAATTCAATAAAAGAATTTGTTTTTCCTTCAAATTATTTGGAATATTTTATTGTAGCGATTTTTTTGTTGTTTCTAATAGCATTTTTTCTTAAATTAAAAAAAATTATTTCAGAGGAAACCTACAAAAAAATAGATTTTTTTTATAAAAGCCACACCAGATCAATGCATTGCTATATATTTCTTTTATATTGTGCAATAATTGTTGGGCTTGTAATTTTTTCAACTAGTTATATGACAAATTATCCATCTGACATCCATCTAATTAGTGAAGAGTATCCTTTGATTTTTGTTCCAACAATAATTTCTTTATGGTTTATTAATAAAGCAATTCCTTTCATAGATTTTATTGTAGAATTAAGAATGAAAAGGTACGAGGGATAAAATGAACAACAACAAAATAGAAGGAAAAACACTGGTTTTTGATTTATGGGGAACAGTTGCTTTGGGTGAAGAGGCAACGCATTTGTTTGAGAGAATACAGCAAAGGCTTGGATTAAACGAATTGACCCATCAGGAATTCACTGACGGCCTCGAAAAATCAATTATGACTAAAAAATTTGAGACAGAAAAAGAAATGATGAAGGCAGTATGCGACTACTTCTCAATTATTCCAGCAGACATTACAGTCAACGACCTAATCCTTCTAATCAGAAGAAACGACAACCTAAGCAAACCTTACGACGACGCAGTAAAAACAATTCAGGAACTGGATTTCAAGTCAAAAATAGGGCTTATCTCAAACACAACCTGCTTTGGGCCAAAAAAATTACTGCAAAAATTCAGCTTGGACAAATACTTCAAGGGAAAGGTTTTCTCTTTTGAGGTTGGCCTTCTTAAACCGAACCCGAAAATATTCAAGCTCGCATTAAGCAAGCTTGACTCAAAGCCAAAAGACACAATAATGATTGGAGACTCACTAAAAAAAGACATTATCCCAGCAAAAAACTTAGGCATGAAAACTATATTGGTGGACAGAAACAAGAAATACCCCCAAGTAAAAGAAGCAGACGCAACAATCAATTCCCTGAATGAATTGAATGCACTGCTGGAGACAGAAAAATGAATAAAAAGAAGGAAGACTTCTTCAAGTTCTGCCCCAACTGCGGTTCAAGAAAAGTTCGCCTCACAAGGCTCATAGCAGATGTAGTGCTCGCAGACTTCAAGTTCTATGAATGCGAGAACTGCAAGTGGAGGGGCACACCCCTTGAAGGCACAGAAGAATTTATAAAAAAATTCAAGCAAAAAATTAATGCAAAAAACAAAAAAAGGAAGTGAAAAAAATGAGAAGGGCAAGAAGAGCAAAAATTCCGAGAAAAATAGGAGAATTCACTTTACAACATTTAGGACCAAAAAAAAGAGGAAAAAGAAAAATCATATCAACATTTGACTCAAAATTATAAAACAAATTATTAATTCGCTTGAAGTGAAAAATTTAATGACAGAAAAAGAAATAGGCACTGTTATATCAACCCTTGACTCGCCGAGCCCTTCACTTGTAAGATTCGTGGTGAACGAAGGAATAGTGCACAGGGGCCAGTTCGTTGAAATGCAGTACAGCGAAGGCACACTCATTGCTCTTGTGTCAAATGTAGTAAAAACAAACAGGTATTTCGAAAGGGCTGACTCAGTGAAAGAATTCGAGTCAGACGGAAAAGCATTAATAGAACAGTTCCCCACAACAGAATGGGAATTCCTTGTAGCAGAAACAAAGCCTTTAGGCGTATTCACAGAAAAGCTGACAAAAAGAAGCACTTATCCCCCGAGCCCGGGCACAAAAGTAAAAATTGCAACAAAAGAAAACCTGAAGAAGTTTTTTTCCTTTGACGAAAAAAACGGCCTTCACTTGGGAGAAATAGAATACCATGAAAACCCAGTGCAATTGAATATGACAAAACTCCTGCAAAAGCATTGCGCTGTTCTTGCTCAATCCGGTTTCGGAAAGTCGTACCTTATTGGAATTTTACTGGAAGAACTCCTTGAAAGAAAAAAAGACGAGGGAAGAATTGCAACAATTGTATTGGACGTGCACGGAGAATACACTTCCTTCGCTGAACCCATAACAGACAAAAAACACAAGGACTACAGCAATAAAACCAGATTGGTGAGAGCAAGAGAAATAAAAATTGGCGTTCCAAAAATTTCAGCTGGAATGCTTGCATCAATTCTCCCTGGATTAAGTGCCCCACAGAAAAGGGATTTAGGCAAGGTAATAACAAAACTGCAAAAGGAAATGAGGGAAGGACTGGGCCCATACAACCTGAACGCAATAAAATCCGAACTCCTCCAAGACGAAAGCATAAAAGAGAACACCCAGAAAGCACTTATAGGATGGATAATGGAATTAGAAGAACTCCATATCTTCTCAGAGGTTGATGCCCCAAGCATTGAAGATGTTGTAGGCTCAGGCCTGCTTACAGTAATAGACTTGAGCGACATAATAAACTTAAAGAAAAAACAAATTATAGTGAATTATCTTGCTCACAAGCTCTTTGACCTTAGAAGAAAAAAAATTATTCCCCCATTCCTTTTGGTTTTGGAGGAGGCCCACCAATTCATCCCAGAAAAGGCCGGAAGAGAGTCAGCCATAGCACGATACATCCTTGAGACAATTGCAAGGGAAGGAAGAAAATTTGGGGCCTCACTCTGCCTTATATCACAGAGGCCAATTCAATTGAGCACCACAGTGCTTTCACAATGCAACACTCATATCATATTGCGCATTACAAACCCTTACGACCTAAAACATATTGGCGAAAGCTCTGAGGGCTTAGACCAGAGGGCACTAGAAATGATTACAGTTCTAAGAGTGGGAGAAGCATTAATGCTAGGAGAAGCAACAGGCTTCCCCTTATTCTTTAAAGTGCGAGAAAGAAAATCTCTTGAGAGCAAGCACGAGAAGCCCTTAGAGAAAGCAGCAGTAGAATTCGAAGAAGGCAACCAAAAAAAAGAAGACGAAGCAAAAGAATTTCTGTAAAATTCAAGGGAATTCTACTTCAGCAAGCATTTAATAATCAAATTAAAATCAAATTTTTAATGGCTGAAAGAATTTACGTTGATACCAATATTTACTTAGATTATTTTGAGGAAAGAAAGAACGGTTTCAGGCCGTTAAGTGAATTTGCTTTCCAGGTATTCAAGAGAACCTTGGAGTGCGAATTTGAAATAGTGATCAGTGACTGGGTAATTGAAGAAATTTTTAGGCAAAAATTTCCCGAAATAAAATTTGATTTGCTTGTAAAAGAACTTTTATGCAAAAGAAAAATCATTAAAGTTAGAAAAACTGAACAAGACTTAATTAATGCAAGGAAGCATGAAAATTTCAGCGATGCTCTTCATGCAATCATTGCAAATAAAGCTAATTGTAAAAAGATAGTTACAAGAAACCTTGAGGATTTTTTAGGCGTCAGGCACCTTGTTGAGACCGTATTTCCTGAAAATCTCTGAAGGATTCTTTTTTGCATATTCCTCGAATAACTTGTTTCTTTCTTCTTTTGTCATTCTTTTAATCCCTTTAACGCTGCCCTTAAGTTTTTCAAGCCTTCTTACAGCCATCACTGTTTGAAATTCTTCAACCTTTTTTCTTACGGCCTCCCTGATAAACTCTTGAATTGAATTGAAGCCGTTTTCCCTTACAATCTCTGTTGAATCCTTGTACAATTTATCAGAGACCCTTAAGTGAACAAGTTTATTTGCCATGATACAATTTGATACCAAATGATATAAAAGACTTTACCTCAGCCCTAATTTCCTGAGCCTCTCGTGGGGGTCTTCATTAATGTAATCAATCAATGCTTTGTCCAAGTCATTTGAAGAAATTCTCTGAAGACCCGGGCCTTTCTCTTTCCCAAGGCCTGAATGCTCCTGAATATGATTCCTGACTGCAGACCTCACAAACTCAGTGCGCGAGGCATAAAAGCCTTCCTTTACCATCTTGTCTATTTTTGCCAAATCCTGCTTGGAGAAATTAATCAGCACGGCTTTTACTTGGCTCACAAAAAAAACCTCACTAAAATAATGCGTTCCACCTTAATAAACTTAACGCAAAAGCAATACAAAAAATATATATTTAATATATAAAATAAATATATTTACTAAGAACCTTTTTCTTTCAATTTCTGCCATTCCTTTTCATTTAAAATGCATCCGGGGTCTGAGCGCCTTACATCCTTGTAGTAGCCGTAAGCTCTCGCCCTGCAGCCACCACAAATGTTCCTGTGCACGCATTTCTGGCAATTGCCCTTGAAATTCTTTCTGTCTCTCAGTTCCTTCATTGTTTTATTGTTCTGCCATACATCAATTAAGTCATCTTTCCTTATGTTCCCGCAGACTATTGGGATAAAAACGCAGGGCTCAATGTTTCCGTTTGGTTCTATGGCGCAGTAAAGCCTTGCTGTGCCGCAGCCTCCGATGAAGTCGGCCAAAAATTTTGTTGCAGCAGAATCATAGGACTGGCTGAACACATCAAAATGGGTTAAGGAAGATGCTGCGCCGAATGCACTGCAAACCTTTGCGTACTGTGGTGCAGTGGAAAGTATTGAAAGCTTGCCTCTTTTCCCTATCTGGGAAGCAAGATATTCCAGCAGTTTTTCCCTTTCCTTTGGGCCTATATCAAGATTTACTATTCCCTTGCCCCTTCCAGTTGGAATAAAATTGTAATGCATGAAAAGGTCAACGCCTAATTTTTCTGCCAAGTCAATTGCTGCAGGGACTTCCTTTAGATTATGCTTTGTTATGGTCATTGCAATTCCAATTGCCATTCCTGAGCCTACAGCATTCCTTATTCCCTTGATTGTCTTTTCAAATGCTTTTCTGCCCCTAAAAGCATTATGAGTTGAAGCCTTTGCCCCGTCCAAGGAAACCTGAATGTAAAGGCAATTAGCTGCCTTCAATTTCTTTACCTTCTCTTTCGTGAGCAGGGTTGCATTAGTTGCAATGGAAAATCCCATTTCATTTTCTTTGATTCTTTTCGCAATCTTGAAGAGGTCAGACCTTGCAAGAGGCTCTCCGCCTGAGATGGCAATATATGCAACACCCCAGCCTGCCATTTTATCCACTGCATGCAATGCCTCTTCTGTTGTGAACTCATCAGGGGCCCTCTTGTGGGCGTCCTCATAGCAGTGCTTGCAGGCAAGATTGCAGGCTTTTGTAACATTCCACACAATCAGAAAAGGGGAATAAGAAGTAAAAGGTTTTGTTGGGCCGTATTTGGCTATGCCTTCAAGCACGGCTGCAAGGCCTTTCCTCCAGACAGGGTCTTTAAGGGTCAAAATTATGTCAGCCTTTTTTGTTTTGGTGGTGCCCGCAAAACCGTCCAGAATTTTTCCCACAATAAATCTAGCTGTCTTGCACCTAATGCATAATTCCTGTTTTTCTCCTGCATAATCTTTGAGGATAAGTTCAATCCTTCTCCCGCAAGTGCACCTGTTAGTGCAGAAACTCAAAATTTTTCTTGTTACAGGATTGCCTAACCAACCCTCAATCAATTTAGCCATTTTTTGTGCATCATGCTCTTCGCTACCATGATGTCTGGCTATATTTATCATTAAATTTTTTGCCAGTAAAATTCCCCCAAAAAATTTTATGTAGCAATAACATTAAAAACAAAACATAGTTATGTATAATTTAATGTTTTTTTCTGCATAATGCTTGTGCAACACATATATTAATTGTATATATTTTTTATATATTTCACGGGAGTTGTGCCCTTGGATTCTGCTTTATAAAGTCCTCAAAGTTCTTTGTTTGTATGGAAAAAAAATTCTTTCTGGAGAGCGCCTGCTATAATGAGGGCTTAAGGCAGGTTGCAGTGAAGTTTTCCAATAACGAGAATAGCGAATTGGTAAGGCACAAGTTTTTTCCTTATTTTTATGTTCCAGTCAATTCTAAAAAAGAGTTTTTGCTTCTCAATGAGCTGCTTAGGGCCTTTGGAACAAAAAAATTGAAGTTGCAGAAGATTAAGGGTGAAAATTTTCTTGTGAAGGCTGTTTCTTTTTCTGCACTAAAAGAATTTCATTCCCTCTTGTGTGCTTCAACCAGCCTGCGTCCTTTGCTCCCGAAACCCGAAAGGCAGTTTTTGATTGAAAAGGACTGGAGCTATTTTGATTCCTTCACTTTGATTGAATCGAATGCAGAAAAAGTGAATGAATTTTGCTTCCCTGAAATTGAATTGGATTTTCTGCCCTCAAAACTGAAGGAATTTGTTTCTGGTCTTCTGCTTTCAGACAATACCGCAGCAAAAAAACTGCTTGAATCCATTGCCCTCTCAAATCTTTTGTGTCTTCATGTTACAGAGCTCCCAAAAAATGAGAATGAAATCACTGATGCCCTCCTAGAAAAAATTTATTTCAAGAATGGAATTGCCTTCAATGAAAGAAAAAACCTTTTCTTTGGAAATGAATTTGAGAAAAAGAAATTTTATGAGAGCAAAAGCATTAAATGTGAGCTTGATTTCTCTCACGTACTCTCAACCCTGCTGTGTTTTCCGTTCTTTAACGCGAGCATTGATTCAATGGACTGCGATTGCTGCAGGCCAGAATCGCTTGAAGCAAAAAATTTGAGCCCAAGTTCTTTAATTGAAGTAAAATTCTTGTCTGACGGCTTCTATTTTGAGTCCATGAACCCTTATTATTCTTCTGCAATTCACAATTGCCTTGAAGGCAAGCAGAAGAGAATGAAATTAAAGCAGGAATGGTTTTTGAATTCAATTCCTTTGGGGCCGTTCTATAGGAATCAGGTTCTCAGGGTTTCATTATGTGACATTTCCCCTTTGATTCATAAAAACCAGGCTGTAATAATGCAAGACCATGAACTTCACTGGTTCTGCAGGAGCAAAGAAAGCTTTCTCTCAAAAGAATTATTTGAATTGAATAATTCAATTGTTCAAACTGAAAGAAGGATTAACGAATCAGAGGCAGAAAAGGCAATGAAGTCCTCCTTGAGCGCCTTCACTGAATTAGAGTACAGCGCTGAATTCAATTACCTTAAGGTGTTTAATTCAAAGGCAAAGCATTTGTTTGAGGGCATTCCAAAAAATCTTGCTTCAAAGAACTCTAAATTCTTTTCTTTGGATTTGGCTGAGGCAATTGAATGCATCAAAAACCAGACACTCCAAAAATTCAGGGAGCTCACAGTACAGAAGGGAGTGAAAATATTTAATTCCCAAAACATAAAGACAGTTGTTTCCTCTCCCGTTCCCCTTCTCTTGGCTAAAGAATTTGCAGAAAAAGAGAAGCTACCTCTGCCTGAAATAAAATAAATTTTTAAATGTTAGTATATACTAACGTATATACTATGATAAAAAATTATGACATTTACGAAGAAGTAGTAAAACAAGTTGTTCCGTTCGGCAACGGCAGCATTGTTTACACCCCTAAAAAGTGGATTGGACAAACTGTTAGAGTAATTCTTGAAGGGGAGCCTGTTAATATTAAGGAAAGCGTGGTTGAATTGCTTCAGCCTTTCTTAGAGAACATTAAAGGGGTCTTTCTTTACGGCTCCTTTGCCAGAAACGAGCAGGCGCCAGACTCAGACATAGATGTATTAGTTGTCGCTGACAAAAAATTCAAGTTAGAAAAAAAAAGCAGGTTTGATTTCACAGTAATAGAAGAAGCCACTCTAAGAAAAGAACTGAAAGGAAAAGACCCTTTTTATACTTATTTAGTTCTACAGGAAGCAAAACCTATCATAAATAAGGCTTTACTAAAAGAATTAAAAGAAATAAAAATCAATAAGTGTGATTTCAAATGGCTTTTAGAGGAAGCTGAAAGCGCTTTAAAGATTGCAGAAGAATTCCTGAAATTAGATAAATTACAAGAAAGAAAAAAACTTGACTCAACTGCAATAGTTCACACAATAGTTTTAAGGCTCAAAAATCTCTTCTGGCTCCAATGCATTCTAAAAAACGAAAAATACTCAAATAAAGAATTTAAGTCTTTTCTTCACAAAAAAGGCTTGCCTAAAGAATTGATAGAAAAATTTTATGACTTGTACAGGGCAGAAAGAGACGAAAAGGGCACTCCAGTCAAAGTTTCAGTTGAAGACACCGAAAAACTATATGAAGTTGCCAAAAGAGAATTAATAGAAATGAGAGAGGTATTGCACAAATGTCTTCAAAAAAGAAAGCATTCAAAGGAATAAAATCTATTGAGAAGCGAATTAAAGAGCACGAACAAAAACTTGCTGAAGCAATATCAGAAGATGGAAGACAATACCTCTTCAAAGACATTGCCAGACTGAAAAAACAGAA
The DNA here is from genome assembly GCA_040755695.1 of Candidatus Diapherotrites archaeon. Lineage (NCBI taxonomy): Archaea > Nanobdellati > Candidatus Iainarchaeota > Candidatus Iainarchaeia > Candidatus Iainarchaeales > Candidatus Iainarchaeaceae > Candidatus Iainarchaeum > Candidatus Iainarchaeum sp. The sequence goes on from JBFMAK010000001.1 coordinate 44,970, forward strand.
AGAGAAAAAAGAAGAACAGCTTTAGAGGCTAAGCTTTTTAATTCTTTTCAAGTAAAATTCAGTACTATTGCTATTGAGTTAAAACTATTTTTTTTGCGTGAAACTGAATGGAAGCACTGACAAGGTTTGAGAAGGCAAGAATAATAAGCGCGAGAGCCCTTCAATTATCGTTGGGGGCGCCCCCTTTGGTTGAAGTGCCCAAGGCTTCTTCACCAATAGATGTTGCTGGAGCCGAATTCAACGAAAAAATGATTCCATTGGTTGTGCTGCGAAGATATCCTAATGGCGAAGTAAAGAAAGTAAGCTTGAGTGAAGGGGATTGAATGGGCAAGGCTGTGCCGAGAGGCGTTAAATCAAGGGCTCACAAGCTCATGGAGCTGCATGAAGGAAAGTTCTCTCCAGATTTCGAAAAGAACAAGGAATTCATCAATTCCTTAAAGCTTCCATTCCCAAGAAAAATCCGCAATCTCATTGCAGGCTTCATTACAAGGGAAGCAAAGGCAAAAAGCAGTTAATTTTTTTTATTCAATCTGTTGCATTCTTGGAATTGTAACACCGTTATTCGCTTTATCCCTTTCAAGGACGTAATAGTAAGAGGTTGCAGCCTTCTCCAATTCAGGGTCATGGGTTATAACAAAGATTTGTTCCACCAATCCAGGGAGATGGTGCTTCATCAATTTAGCCAGTTCCTTTACTGCGTTCCTGTCAAGGTTATGCGTTGGCTCATCTAATATCAGCCAGCCCAAATTCTGCGCGAGCACAAGGGAGAAAGCAACCCTAATGCATATTGCTGCTGCGCTTCTTTCGCCTCCACTCAATATTCCTTCAACCCTCACCCATTCATTGTTCCTGTTCTTTACTTTCAATTCATAGCTTCCTTCCTCTATGTCCATTTTTGCTGAAATGAAGTCATGGTAAGGGTAAAGCCTTGGCCACAAGTCCTCCATTGCCTGATTAATTGTGTTTATGAGCTCTTCCCTTAGTTCTGACTGCGCAACCTTCAAGGCATTATTGAATAGGGAAAGCTCTTCCTCCAAGTTTTTTCTCAATGAAATTTCTTCTTCGAGCTCAAGCAACTGCCTCTCGATTGCCCGCAATGATTCAAGCTGCTTCTTTAGTTCTACAATAGATTCTTCAATTGAATTCAATTCAATTTTAATTGAACTAATTGATGCCTCAGTTTTTGTAAGCAACTGTTTTTCATTTATTAGCTCGTCTTCCTTGTAATTCAGTTCCCTTATCTTATTTTCCACTGCAATAATTTCTTCTTTTAAGGAATGCATTTGCCCTTCTTTTTTGATGCATTCAAAGAGTTTCTCAAAATTTTTGTTTTTTTCCTCAAGGTCCTTCAATAATTTTTCATCTGCCTCTCCCTTGAGCGCCTCAACCTCTACAGTCTCCTTTTCAATGCTTTTTGATGTCTCCTTCAGCAGATTTCCCTGTTCACTCAAAGAATCAATCACTGAATAAAAATGCTGCAGCAAGGCTTTTTCCTCGAAAAGCTTTTTTATTTCCTTTTCCAGTTCTTCAATTCCTGCACTTAATTTCTTTTCTTTTGCTTCTTCTTCCTTTCCTTCCTTTTCGCATTCAATTATCCTCTTTTTGTTTTCCTCGTTTTCTTTCTCTTTCTCTTTAATTAGTTCTGACTTCTTTTTTGTGCTCAACTCGGCCCTGCAGAGTGGGCAATGCGCATCGCTTTCCTTCAATTCATTCAAATGCTTTTCAATTTCCTTGTTTTTATTTTCGCACGCAATTATATTGCACTTTATTTCATTGATTTTTTCCTGAATTTTTTTGAGTTCACTGCATTTTTCTTCTTTTTCATTTTCTTTCTCTTTTTTTGTGCCTTCAATCTTTTTTGTTTCCTCCCCCAGACCCACTTTTTCTTCAATTTTTTTGGGGAGAATCCTCTTTTTTGATTGAATCTCCTTTTCAAGAAAGGATTTCCTTTCATTCAATGATTCAATCTTTCTTTGTTTCTCTTTGAGTTCCCCGATTTTTTTCTCTAACTCGCTTTTCCTCTCTTTTAATTTCTCCAATTCTGCCGCAATCTCTTTTTCTTTCAATTTTTCTTTTTTTATTCCTGTCTTTTCCTCAATCTCTTCCACTTCTTTCTCTATTTCCTCAATCATTGCCTTCTTTCTTATGCTTTTTTCATTCAATTCCTTGTATTCCTTGTCCTTTTTTTCTATTGCCCCGATTTTTTTCTTTATGCCCTCAATTTTTTCTTCTTCGCTTTCCTTTTTTTCTTTCAGCTCAATTTTTTTTTCTTCTTTTTTTCTTATTTTTTCTTGTGCTTCTTTCATGTCCTCTTCCTTGAATCTCTCTTTTGTCCTCTGATAAAAGGAATTTTTTTCTTGCACAGATTTTTTTATCTTGTTTATAAGTGAAGTTGTGTTTGACCTCACTTTCTCGTACTTGTTTATGCCCAATAATTCGTCGAATTTCTCTTTCCTCTGCTGAGGGCTCAAGCGCAGGAAATAATCAATCTGGTTCTGCTCCGAGTAAACTGCCCGCGAAAATAATTCATAGTCAATTTCAAGTAGTTCACCAATCTTTTCTGTTACCTCGCTTGGCTTTGGGCCAGCAATCAATTTTTTTTCCCTGAACAGTTTTGCCTCGCTTGCCTTAGCCCTGTGAAGAATCCTTTCAATGCAGTAATTGCCCCCATTGAAATCGAATTCCAGTTCAATTTTCGCTGAATCCATTTTGTTAGGCTGGGCCATTATGATTTCCTCTGAATTCAGCCTTTTAGCGTTCAACGCAGGAAAAGTGCCAAAAAAAGCATAGCTTAAAGCATCCGTTACACTTGATTTTCCCGCCCCAATAATTCCCACTAAGACATTTGTTCCCTTGTAGAATTCCAGTTCAGTGTCCTTGTGCGAGCGCCAGTTGGAGAGCCTAATGCATTTAATCATAAAAGGATTTGTGCATGCAAAACCTTAAGAAAAAAATAGTTTAATTCAATTAATTTAAAGCAGGGTCATTCCCTCTACTTCAATTTGGTTGACGCCCTTCAATGCCTTTATTCTTTCCTCGATTTTTTCTGTTAGGCCTTCCTCTTTGTCAGGCACAACAATTCCAGCCCTCACCAACTCCAAGCCGAAAGCAATAGGCTGCCTTTTGACATCCTTCAATTCTCCCAAGCCTTTGACTGCCTCGCCCAAAGAGGCCTCAATCAATTTCACGTCCTCGAGCTCTTCAGGGTAAATCCTGTAAATTATAAGCAGTTTTCCCAATTAGAACACCTTTTAGGGGCCCTCAAAATTGCATTCAATGCACTTGTAAGGAGTGGAAGTAACCTTGCAGTGGGCGCACCTTATAATTCTCGACTTCCCGCACTTAGGGCACTTGAATTCAGTGAAATCCTTTGTTACCTCTCTGCCGCAAGAACTGCAATACCTCAAAATTATTCCTCCAAAATTGTTTCATAACTTAAGCTTAAATAAATTAGGATTAACATATATTTCTAACAAAATCCATTTAAAAACCTTTGAGGTGCTCAAAGGGCCCATCCGCTAACGGACAGGCGACAGCGCTTCGGACGCTGCAGTGAGGGTTCGACTCCCTCTGGGCCCGAGCCTTTCTCTTTTTCCAAAAAAGAGAAATGCTACGGTCTACCGAAAGAGAAAAAGGAGAAAGTCTACGGTCTATCCAAAGAAAGAAAAGGAGAAAAGTGTTAGGTTATCCCAAAAGAAAAAGGGAGAGAAAAGTCTACAGTCCATCCAAAAGAGAAAAGGCGGTTGAATGAAAAAAATAATAAAATCTTGCGGGCCCGACATTAAAAGGCGCATACTTACTGAAGGAATAAACTATTTTACTACAAGTAAGAAGTCGATTTGGGGGAAAGGGGATAAAGAAACACTAGAACTTTTAGAGAAAGAAGAAATTAACGGAAAATGGTTGAACCTAGCTGCCGGCGACGGTCGTTACAATCTGAACTTATTAAAGAAAGCTGACTTTGTTGTAGCTTCTGATATTGATAAAAGCGCTCTTAGTAAATTATACCATACAACACCCAAAAAATTTAGCATCAAATTAGACATTAAGGTATTTGATATAACTAAAAAATTCCCATTTAATGACGCCTCATTTGACGGTATTTTTTGCGCAGGTTTTTTGCATCTTTTTCCTAAAAATATTTTTAGAAGAATATTTCTTGAAATGGGCAGGATACTTAAACCAAATGGGAAAATTATAATAGACTTTGCAACAGACATCAAGAGGGTTTCACCAGACGGCAAACTTATTGTGTTTGGAGATGAACCTCAATATTCATTGGAAGAAGCCAAAGAACTTCTAAAAGAAACTTTTAGACAATATAAAATTAGAATTCAAGAGTTACAGGTCTTTGAAGAAGAATTTAAAGCTGCTAATTCTCCGTATAAATTTAGTTGCAAGGGTGTTTTATTGGTAGCCGAAAGGTGATTGAATGAAGCTGGCAGTTAAAAAGAGAGGTGGTTTAATGCCCAAAAAACATTTCACTGCAAAGGAAGCAAAAAGAATTGGAGAAAAGCTAGAGATTAAATGGAAGGAATTCAATGTAGAGCAGTTCAGGATGGGATTGGATGTGGAATTAGAGCACGGCAAAAGAGACAATAAAACAAATGTAAGCAATGACAACCCAGTTATCACAGGCAAGATTGCTTTGGCGCACTTGAACGAGTTCCCAGATTATTACACGAGGCTATACAAAATGGAGAAAGAAGCTGAGAAATTCCACAGCAAGAAAAATAGAAAATCAAAATAGCAATTTCAATTTAATTCCGTTCTCTCTTGCCAGTCCAATTATTTCCTTTCGCGTTTCGTTCCAGTATGATTCAGAAACCAGAATTTTCCTGAAGTCTTCTTCGCTCAGCTTTTTTTGCATGAGCATTTTCACCCAGTAGTACAAGTTAAGCTTGTCCACGAAAGCGTAATCCACTATGCCTTTCAGGTCAGAGAAAACTTTTTTTAGGTCAGTGAAATTTGGTAGGATTGGCCCAATGAAGGCATAGTTCTTGATTCCTGCTTCATGCAATTTCCTTAGTGCCTTAATCCTCTCGCTGTGAGGCGAGGTAAGAGGCTCGAATTTCCTTTGGTTGATTTCATCCAAACCTGTGATTGTAAGGCCTACTTCAATTGAATCAAGCTTCTTGAGCAAGTCAATGTCCCTTAGAACCAACTTGTTTTTTGTGAGGATTGAAAGGGGGAAGTTTTTTTTTGCAAGGAGCTCAAGGATTTTTCTTGTTAGCATGTATTTTGCTTCAATTGCTTGGTAAGGGTCTGTAACAGAGCTTAGCATTATCTCTCCAGGCTTCCTTTTCTTTAATTCCTTTCTGAGCACTTCAATTGCATTTGCTTTGACGTGGACGAATGAGCCCCATTCCATTTCTTCCTCAGAGAATTTTCTCATGAATGTAGCGTAGCAGTAAATGCAACCGTTCATGCATCCCATGTAAGGATTTATTGCGTAATCGCAGCCGGGAATTCCGGATTTATTCAAAAGGCTCTTACACTGGATTTCTTTTACCTGCATTACAGATTCTTTGAAAGGAACTCTTTTAGTTTTTTGTTCTTGCAGGCAGAAAGGATTCCTTCTTTTACAAGAACCTTGTATTTCTTTTTTATCTGCTTTGAGATGAAGCCCTTTTTTCTTTTCCGTTTTTCCATGAATTCTCTTGCGAGAGAGGAAGCGTGAACGTGCTTTCTTGGGATTATAACGTGAATTCTTCCCTTGATTATTTTTTCTCCTGTCCTTGCAGCGTGTTTTTCCAGGAACTTTTTCTTGTGCTTGAGCATTTCTATTGGTGGGCCTGCATGCAGTCTTGTTTTCTTTAACTTCAATTTTTTTAGTTCGATTAGGATGGCCATTGATTTCTGCTGGTCGCTCCATGTGTGCTCGTTCAAAACCTTGAATTCGTGTTTTTTTAGTTCTGCTGCAAGCTGCCCTGCAATCTTTTTTAATTGCCCGAAAACAACGTCTTCATGTATTTTGCTGTAAGGGATTTCAATTAGCATTAATTCTTTTTTTTCCAGTTTTTTCTTTAATTTTTTTGAACTCAAAATTTTGGTTGGCTTCGGGAAAAAGAATTCTGCTGAAGGCTTTTGAATGAATTTCTCGGCATTTTCCTTGAATTTTTGGAACTGTTTTAGTGAAACAGCTGCAGCAGCATTTCTTTCCTTGTCTGTAGGGTCAATTACAATTAAAGGTGTGCCAAATTTTTTTCTTAGCGCAGGAAAATCTTTTTTTGTGTAATAATGCTCCAAGTCTATTACTTCCCCCTTCTTCCATTTCCCTGAGGCTTTGAGGACATTCAGGAAATTCCCTCTATTTAGTACAAGCAATTCTGTCAGGTATCCAGAAAACCCCTGCACTTTCAGTTCTGCTCCGTAGCAGTCAATTGCCTTCAGGAATTTTTTTAAGAGCCTTATTTCGTCTTTCATTTTTTCTGTTAGTCTTTCCTGCAGATAAGAATTATGGAAGGGCGTCCTGTCCACTGCAGAAATTCTTTCAGTTGCTTTTCCCACCTTGTATGCAGGAATCAATTCTATTTCCAGGCCCTTGAATTTTGCTTTAAGGTAAGGGTGCTGGCCGAAATCTATTTCATATTTCAGGCCTTCAACTGTTTTTTTTGCAATCCTCAGGCCTTCACTTTCAAGTTCTTTATGGTGAAGGCTTTTAGGGAACAGGATGAATATGTCAATGTCTTTGTCTTCCTTTAATTGCGTGCCTCGCGCAATAGAGCCTGCCACAATCGCCTCCAAATGTTTTCCTTTCAATTTCATTATTCTCTGAATCATTTTTTTTGAGGCGTAATTCTCTTTTTTTATTTCTTCTTCTGTTGGCCTGATTCTTTTTATTGTTTTTTCCAGCAAGGCCCTAATTCTTGCGTTTTGCATATAAAATCAATTAATTTATGGAAAACATTAAATATTATCTTTTTCAATTAATATAGGTGTTGTTTTAAAATGGAAATCTTAAAGCCAAGAGAGCCCGCTAAACCTGTTGCTCCAGAGAAAACTGACATTGCTGATTCTTACGGAGAAATTGTAATCCATGAAAGATATCCCTGCTTTTATTACCAAGTAAAAAAGGCTTCTCTCACTGAAGATGAATTAAAATTTGCTGACCTCTTAAGAAAGGTAATCATGAGAACCCTCACTGTAGGGGAAATCCTTTCTGCTTACCAGAAGACAATATCAAAAAAATTCCTGCAGGAATTCTCTGACCAGATAATTAAGACAATTGAATTGAACGAAGCAATTCAAAGGATTCCTGACATTGAAACGCTCTCCACACTAAAAATGAATTTGATTGCGCTCATAAAGGAATACCTTCCGTTCATTCCCCACGAGAAATCCTTTGTTGATGAAGTCCTTGATTTCACTATTGGATATGGGCTTCTTGCGCCTTTAATGAGGGACGACTGGCTTGAAGAAATAATGATTAATGGTTACAGCAAGCCTGTCTTTGTATTCCACAAGCGCTTCGGCATGTGCGAAACAAACCTTGAGATAAAGCAGGACGGCGAAGTAAACAAGCTGATTTTAAGGATAGCAAAAACTGTTAACAAGGAAATAAACGATAATTCGCCATTGCTTGACGCAAGGCTCCCTGACGGAAGCAGGGCAAACGCAACATCTTCTTATGCAACGCCTTTCGGCCCAAGCCTCACAATAAGAAAATTCAGCAGGATTCCCTTAAGCGTAATTGACTTGATTGCAAACAATACCATGACCTCTGAAGTAGGAGGCTTTCTCTGGACAATGGTTGAAGGCCTCTCAATTGAACCAATGAATATTCTTGTTACGGGAGGCTCAGGCACAGGAAAGACAACAACCTTAAACGCATTAATCTCTTTTGTGAGTTTTAGCGATAGGGTAATTACAATTGAGGATACACCTGAACTACACTTAGGTGACAGAAAGAACTGGATTCAAATGGAGGCAAAGCCTTCAATCACTAACACAGTTGAAATCACAATGGATGACTTGCTGAAGAACGCCCTGAGAATGAGACCTGACAGGCTTGTAATAGGTGAAGTAAGGGGAAAGGAGGCAATGACCCTATTCACTGCAATGGACACAGGCCACAAGGGAATTATGGGAACATTGCATTCAAACAGTGGCAGAGAAATGGTCACAAGACTGAAAAGCCATCCAATGAGCGTCCCAGAGGTAATGATTCCATTGCTTGACCTTCTTGTAGTGCAGTACAGGATGTACTCAAAAGATAAAGGAATTATAAGAAGGATAGCACAGATTTCAGAGATAAGCAGGATGGAGGACACAATACTATTGGGGGAGATCTACACTTGGAACAGGGAGAAGGACTTGCTTGAAAGAACAGACATTCCTGCCCACGTGACAGAGGTATTAGCAGATGCAACCAACCGCACAAAAAAAGACGTAATAAAAGAAATCAAGATAAGGCAGAAGATACTTGAATGGATGATGGCCTCAAATATAAGAACTAATTCAGAAGTAGAAAAAATAATACAGGAATACTACTACAATCCAACCTCAGTCTTAGAAAAGGTTTCAGTGGACATACAATAATTATTTTTTTAATTCAAATCTTTTTATTACAAAATATTTTGGGCCCTTAGGGCTCAAAACAGACTCCATCAAATCAACTGAAGTAATTGGAATTTTCTGGCACTTCATTCCCTGATTCAATTCCTTCACCAATTCCTCCACTTCACTTCTCTTCATTCCCTTCACCCTTGCAAGAGTAACGTGCGCGCTGAACCTTTCGTCTTCAACCCCAATCAATTCACTTAATTTCCTGTAGATTGCCTCAATCTCTTTTTTTCCTTCCTTTACCCCAAGCCAGATTACTCTCCCATTGAAATGCCCTGCGCCCTCCAGAACAGCATTAAATGCAGACAACTCTTTAATTGCACTCAATTTTTCTTCTAATTCCTTTACTGCCTCTTCATTCAGGTAACCCAAAAAAAGCATTGTGACATGCAGGTTCTCTTCTTCCACTACCTTGCATTTCTTTCCGTCAATCTTACAGCTTATGCTGTCGCAGACCTCTTTTTTTGTTTCTTCAGGCAAATTAATTACAATGAAGACGCGCTTGTTCATATTTTCCACTCTAATTCTTTTTTGAGCAGTAACTCAAATTTTTTTAGCTGCAGGTAATTTTTCTTTAATTTCTGGTTTGCTTTTTTGACAATGAACTCCAAGTAATCTTTTTCAACCAAATCCTTGCCCTTAAATTTCAAAGGAAGGGCCATTGACTGTGTTCCAATCAATTCCATTAAAAATTTTCCTTCGACTGCGACCATTATTCCCAGTCTTTTTATTCCTGCCTTGCGTGCAATTGAGAGAAGGCTGTTTGCGTTATGCAGGGAATTGGCTCCAATGTGCAGGATGAAGGGCTCCTGCTTGAACCAGAGCTCAGGCTCATTCAAAGGCTTTTTCATTGCGCTCAAAACCTCGCTCAATTTCACTTTCCTGTGCCATTTTTTCAGAAAAGACGCTTCCCTCTTGCTTTCTTCTTCATCTGTCTTCAACAAAATAATTCTTCCAGCGCAAGTGCTTGCAGTAAAAAATTCAGGCAAGGAAAAAAGCAACTTGCAGAGTGAAACAACCTGCTTGTCTGCCATTCCTTCTTTCACTGCCTGCAAAAACCTTTTCTTGTGCCTCTCTTTCACCATCTTAAACCTAACTTCAGCAAGGCTTTTTTCCTTCAATTAAATGCACCTTCACTCCAAGTGGATTCTTTTCACCTTAATTTTGTTTTCTTCGATTTCAATTATATTTGCAAGCCCGTATTTTAAGGGTCCAACATTAATGCACTTTGTTTTTTTCAGCATGACTTCTCCGCCTGCCTCATGCACGTGGCCGCACAAATTCAGCAATGGCTGTTCCTCTTCAGTTATTTTCCTGACTGCCTCTGACCCTATATGCATTCCGTTTCTGCTTAAATCAATTTTTGTGTTCTTTGGGGGGGAATGAGTCAAAAGGATTGTTCTGCCTGAATTGCCTGCCTCTTCGAATAATTTTTTTAGGGTTTCATAAATTTCTTTTTCCTGGAACACGATGTCCCCCACGCTTTTCACTGAGCCTCCAAAGCCGATGAAATCATATCCCTTAAATTCTGCTTTTTTGGCGTGCAGGCTCAATTCCTTTTCTTCAAAGAACTCTATTACTTCTCTTGTGTCAAGGTTTCCTGGCACAAAAAATATTTTCTTGCAGATTTTCTCCAATTCCATCAGGCCTTTTTCTGCGTCATCCCTTGAGCCGTAGCTTGTAATATCGCCTGCAATTGCAATCAATTCAACTGAATCCTTTCCTTCTTTTATTTTTTCCCTGAGCTTTTCTATTGCCCCAAAATTTGAATGAATGTCACTCAAAGCCAGCAATTTCATGCAAAACACTTTAAATTTTTAATCTATGATAAATCATTATACAGTGAAAAAGATGTTTAAAACAATAGGGGTTCTAGTTTTTTTTGTGCTGGTTGCTTCAGGGGCTTTCGCCACAATTTCAATGCTCAAGCCTTACGATAAGGCCCTCGAGGACGGCAGCACCCTGAACTTGGGCGAGACAGCAAAGCTTTCCCAGGGCGAAACACTGGAATTAATTTTTTCTGTTGACTCAAAGGAAGGATTCAACTGGAATCAGGCATACGTGGAGGAAAGCACTCTCCCTGCAAATTGGAGCCAGGAGAAATCAATCATTTATGGCGAACAGATAGGCCTTAAAATGAAAATTGCAGGAGACGCATTGGATGGAACTCAAAGGCTGAAAATAATCCTTGCCTCTGACAGCAAGACAGAATCATTTGATTTAATTCTGTTCATAAAAAAAGGCCTCTTGAGCGCAAACATCCAAGGCCTTGACAGGGCCGTAAAAGTAGGAGACACAGTGGCATACAATGTAACAATAGGAAATGACTCAATTGCAGACCACACTGTAATAATTTCCTCAGACCTTCCAAGCTACTGGATGAAAGAAAAAGAGGTTACAGTGAAAGGCAAGGAATTCGTGAAAACAACCTTTACTGTTGTGCCCAAAACCTATGGCGAAAGAAAATTCAACTTCATCCTTAAATCGAAACTGAATGACTCTTCAATAAACTCCTTTGAGGCAATCCTCAGAGTTCAACCAACAATTGAAAGCAAGTTCTTCAATGCCTTGTACGGCTTCCCCTTCTTCAGCCCAACCTTAACACCTTACTACCTCATAAATTCCTTTTTGGCCCTCATAACAAAATCAGTCTGATTCTTTCATGAACTGGAAAAAATATTCTATTAGGATAATTCAGGAAATAGAGAAAAGAAAAATTCATTCAGGAAAGGAATTGAATGAACTAAAGCTGAAGCTTTGTGAGGAGCTCCAACTAAAAGAAATGCCTTCAAATGCCACAATTCTCTCCTATGCAAAAAAGCCTGGCAAAGAATTAATCCAATTGCTTAAGACAAAGCCCATCCGCTCAATAAGCGGCATTGCTTCTGTGGCAATAATGGCTGCGCCCCAGAAATGCCCTGGCGAATGCTCTTACTGCCCTAACAGCTTGATTGAATCAAATATGCCTAAAAGCTATACTGGCTTGGAGCCTGCAACAATGCGCGCAATAGCAAATTCCTTTGACCCAAAAAAACAGATAGAGAACAGGATAGAGCAATTGAATGCAACAGGCCATTCAACACAGAAAATAGAATTAATAATAATGGGGGGAACATTCCTTGCCTCCGCCCAGAATTACCAGAAGAGGTTCATGCAATCCTGCTATAAAGCAGTAACTGGAAGAAGGACTTCCTCAATGCAGGAAGCATTAAAAGAATTGGAGAAAACAAGAAACAGGCTTGTAGGCATTACATTTGAAACAAGGCCTGACTTCTGCAATAAAAAAGAAATAAACAGGATGCTCTTATTTGGCGGGACAAGAGTGGAATTAGGCGTCCAAAACCCTGACAATGAAATATACAGGAAAATAAGCAGGGGCCACACAGTAAAAGAAGTAATCAATGCAACCCAATTGCTCAAGGACTCTGCATTCAAGGTATGCTATCACTTGATGCCAGGCCTTCCCTTCTCTAACCCAAGAAAAGACCTTGCAATGTTCAAGAAAATTTTTTCAAGGAATGAATTCAAGCCAGACATGGCGAAGATTTACCCGTGCCTTGTAATAAAAGGCACGAAATTGTACGAGCAATGGAGGAAAGGATTGTATGAACCTTATTCCACTGAAGAGGCAGCAGAACTCATAGCAAAAGCAAAATCTTTTTTCCCAAAATGGGTGAGGGTAATGAGAGTGCAGAGGGACATTCCTTCAACTGTTGTTGCAGCAGGAGTAAAGCACACAAACCTAAGGCAATTAATAGAAGAAAAAATGAAAGAAAAAGGAATAAAATGCAATTGCATTAGGTGCAGGGAGATAGGCCACGCCCTCCTGAAAAAGCCTGAAATAGAAGAAGAATTAAGTGAACCAAAAATTCTGGTCGAAGAATACAATGCAAACAAAGGAAAAGAATTTTTCATTTCCTTGGAAGACACAAAAAACAATTTATTGTATGGATTCTGCCGCCTCAGAAAGCCTTTCAATCCCTTCAGAAAGGAAATAAACGAGAGAACTGTTTTGGTGAGGGAGCTTCATATTTACTCTGAAAGCCTTCCATTAAAAGTGAAACCTCATAAAAGGGAATTCCAGCACAGGGGCTTCGGAAAAAAGCTCCTAGAGAAAGCAGAGGAAATTGCAGCAGAAGAATTGGGCTGCAAAAAGCTCCTTGTAATTTCAGGCTTGGGGGTAAAAGAGTACTACAAGAAGCTGGGTTTTAAGGATGACGGTTTATATGTTTCAAAGAGCATTGCATAAGTGAAAAAAAATGGATGAATTCATCATTGCATTAATTGTAATTTCTTTTGCCTTGATTGCAGTGCTTGCCTATTTCTTTTACCGCAAGGCACTGCAGTTAGAAAGAGAATTAAATCAGCTTGCTTTCGATAAATCCAGCCAGTCAGTGAAGTATGGGAGAATTTCAGAGCAATGGATTCCTTTATCAGAGAAGTTTCCCTTCGAAAAAGACAAATTCAAGTTTTTAGGCCAGCCAATTGACGGCATAGTCTTCGGCGATGACTCCATAATCTTCTGCGAGTTCAAATCAACAGACACAGCGCAATTAAATGAAGCCCAAAAGAAAGTAAAAGAGCTGGTGAAACAAAAAAAGATTGAATGGTTTGAGATGAAATTGCATCAATAGTTCACCTTGAATCTCAGGAATGCAATCATTCCCCCAAAGCCTTCCAGGATTTTTCCGGCTTCGTGCTGTGAACTCACCACAAGTATTATGCTCTTGGATTGCTCCAGTTTTTCAATCAGTTTCTCGGCTTCCTCTCTTTCCACGAGCAATTTAGTGTCAGAAATAAGGAGTTCTTTTATTGCCCCTGATTCTGCTGCCTTCTCTATTTCTTTTATTCCGTATGCAATGAGCTCTGAGCCCCTCTTTATTTCAATGAGGGCGTTTTCCACAAGCCTTGTTTCCTCTGCCACAAGGGAATCTACAATTATTTTCTCGATTACCCCTGATTTAGCCAATTCATTCAGTCCTGTTATTCCCACAGAATTGGTTGATTCAGTGAAGAAGTTCCCCTTAAAGTTTTTTTCTTTAAGATACTTCTCGAAGTCTTCTTTTGTGAAGCCAGGGCCTGCAATTATCACTTTGTCGAACTTGCTGTCATTTATTTTCTGCAAAAGCTCAGAGAAGTATTTGTTCTCTTTTTCTTTCTCCTGCTTGAACTGCTTTCCGTGCCTTTCAGACCTGATGGAAAATTTTAAGTCAAAGCCGAAGTCTTTCACTAAAGCAAAGTCTGCCTGCTCGTCATCCAGTAACACAACCAATAATTTCGGCTTGTTTGTAGAGCTTACAGCTTTCTTGATTCTCTCTATCTGGTACTGCTTCAATTTCTTTTTTTTGACCTGAATCTTTGTCCCTAACCCTACCTCAATCGCGTGATGTGCTCCAAGCTCAAGGAATTCCTCTGGCTTCATTGAAGTCATTGGCCCTGAAATCCTTAACTGCACTGCATCCTTGTGGAATTCAATTTTTTCCACTTCAACTTCGACCATGACAGGAATTTTTTCTGCTTTAGTGCCTTCCCCTCCCTTTATTTTTCTCGTGCTCCTGCCTTTAATTAAATCGCCCTTCTCTATTATTCTCTCCAGGTGCCATAAGTCATCAAGGCTTTCAGGAACCAATTCAAGAAAAGAATTCCTTTCATCAATCTTTAATGCTTTCATGCTATATTAAAAGAATTTGAATAAAACAATTTAAAACATTGCCAGCAGAAGTTTTTCATGGAATCAAAAAAAAGGATTGCAGTAATAAATTACAATAAATGCCAGCCTGAGGGCTGCGGCAACTTCTTGTGCGTGAGAGTCTGCCCGGTGAACAGGACTGCAAAAGACTGCATTACAATAGAGCAATTAAAGCACAAGCCAGTAATTTCTGAAGAGTTATGCATTGGCTGCCAGATCTGTTCAGTTAAATGTCCTTTCAGTGCAATCACAATCATAAACCTTGCAACAGAATTAAGCAATCCAATCCACCAGTATGACAAGAATGGTTTTCGTCTTTACGGCCTCCCTTACCCGAAAGAAGGCTCTGTGACAGGCCTCATAGGAAAGAACGGCACAGGAAAGACAACAGTAATGAAAATCTTATCCCAGCAGATAATTCCAAATTTAGGAGACTTAAAGGCAAAGCCTTCGACAGAAAAACTGGTTGAATTCTACAAAGGAAAAGAATTAGGTAATTTCTTCAAGAAAGCAAGAGAAGGCAATGCAAAGCTTTCCTTTAAGCCCCAGAACATCGAGGAAATACCAAAAAAAATTAAGGGAAAAGTAATTGATTTGCTCAAAAAAGCAGACGAAAGCAATTCACTGAAAGAAATTGCTGGAGCACTTGAACTAGAACAATTGTTCGACCATGAAATTTCAGAGCTTTCAACAGGAGAACTCCAAAGGCTGGCAATTGCTGCTGCCTCACTCAAAAAAGCAGAATACTATTTCTTTGATGAGCCTTCATCTTTTCTGGATGTAAGGCAGAGGCTTAATGCAGCAAAAGCCATAAATTCAATTGCAGAAAAAGGCAAGAGCGTCATAGTAATAGAGCACGACCTCGCATTATTAGATTACCTAAGCGACTACATTTTCATTTTGTTCGGCAAGCCTGCAGCGTACGGAATTGTAAGTAATGCAAAAAGCACTTTGAACGGCATAAATGAATTCCTGCAAGGCTTCCTGAAGAACGAAAACATAAGGTTCAGGGACAATGAACTTAAATTTGAAGTCAAGGCAGCGCAGTCAAGCGCAAAGAAAGACAAGTTCCTCTCCTATCCAACCATGGAGAAAAGATTTTCTTCCTTCAGCCTTCACGCAGAAGCAGGCGAACTAAAAGAAGGAGAAATAATTGGAATAATAGGCCCAAACGGAATTGGAAAAACAACCTTCATTAAAATGCTTGCAGGAGCCCTTGAGCCTGACAACACAAAAGTGGAATTGAAGATGAAGGTTTCCTATAAAGCCCAGAACCTTGAACCCCAAAAAATAAAAGTGCGGGAATTGTTCATCCAGCCTTCAATCGACTCAGAACTCTTTAAATCAGAAATAGAAAAGAAAATGGAATTAAAAGAATTAATGGAATTAAAATGCAGTGAATTGAGCGGGGGGGAATTACAAAAAGTGGCAATAGCCTTGTGCCTGAGCAGGCAGGCAGACATCTTCCTTCTTGACGAGCCTTCAGCTTTCATTGACGTTGAAGACAGGATTGCGACAGCAGAAGTAATAAGAAGCGTAATAGAAAAAAAGAAGAAGCTGGCAGTAATAGTAGACCACGACCTCTTATTCGTTGACGCAATCTCTGACACACTGATTGTATTCGAAGGCTCTTCCTCCATAAAAGGATTCGCCAGAGCACCGCAAGAAAAACACGATGGAATGAATTCCTTCCTTAAAGCAATGAATGTCACATTCAGGAGAGACCCAACAACAGGAAGGCCTCGCGCAAACAAATTAAATTCAGTTAAAGACAGGGAACAAAAAGAAAAAGGCGAATACTATTACACAAAATAAGAAGGAATCAATTTGAGCTCCATAACAGGAATAATCTCAAAAAAAAGGGAAGATGTGCCCCCCTATTTGATTGATTCTCTCTTCCAGTTAAGGCACAGAGGCAACGATTACTTCTCTATCACAATAAACAATGAGACCTTTACCTCAAACAGGCTCAGAGAAATCAGAGACAACTTCGCAAAAGGAAGCATTGGCCTGGCAACAGGAAAAAACTTTATTGCAGAAGAAGAAAGAGAAGAAGGAGTTCCATTATACTTTGACGGCAGAATATATCACCCAAAATTTAAGGAATTAATTGAAGGAAATAAAAGGGTTGAATTCAAAGCAAAAAAAATTCTGTCTTCAGTGCAAGGAAATTATGTTATTGCACTAAAAGAGAAGAATTGCCTGCACGCCTTCAGGGACTTCATTGGAGCAAAACCTTTATGGTATGGAGAGAACGATTCTTTCACTGCATTCTGCTCTGAGCCAGGGCCATTAAAAAAACTGGATATTTCTTTCCCTCAACCATTGCTTCCAGGTCATGTGCTCTCGGCAACAGCAAAAGGCATAAAAATACAAAAAATCTACGATTTAAGTGACTTCAGGAAAGCAATTCCAAAAAAAACCTCGCTCCAAAAACTCAAAAAAGCATTCCTGAATGCAGTTGAAATTGAAACCCAAGGCCTTAAAAAAACTTCAGTGCTCTTTTCCGCTGGCTTAGACTCAACGCTCACAGCAAAAATTGTAGGTGAAAGAATCCCTGACACAAAACTTATTACAGTAGGGGTACAGGACTCAGAAGACATTGCTTTTTCAGAAGAGATTGCACGAGAATTAGGCTTGCCTTTAAAGAAAAGGATAGTGAGAGAAGAAGAAATAATTGGATGTGCATTAAAGACCTTAAAGGCCTTGAGTTTCTTTGACTTAATGCAGTTGCAGATTGGAATGCCTGAATTCATTGCAGGAGAAGAATTAAAGAAAGAAAATTTAAGGACTGCTTTTGCAGGCCAGGGCTCTGATGAAATATTTGCAGGCTACTCCAATTACAAAACAATACTAAAAGAAAAGGGCTTCAAGGCAGTAGAAGAAGAAATCTGGATTTCATTAAAAGAATTGTGGCAGAGAAACCTTTTCCGCGATGAAATAATTTTCTCCCATCATTCAATTGAATTGTGTCTTCCTCTCCTTGAAAAAAACTTCCTCAGGCAAGCAATGGTTTTGCCTACAAAACAGAAAATTTATTCTTCGAAAGACGACCTAAGAAAAAGGGCCCTGAGAAAAATTGCCTTGCAGCTGGGCGTCCCAAAAAAGGTCTGCGAAAGAAAAAAGAAGGCCATGCAGTACGGCTCAGGCTTGGCCCCAAAAATAAGCAGGCTTTTTTCAGGAAAATAATTAAGTGCAGTCCGCCATTTCAGGCCTTAGCCTTGGCGAATAAGTATTGAAAATTACGTTCTTGTCCGCTTGGTAGTCATAGACAGTTACATTGCAGTCACCTATATTGCCTACGTCCTTGTCTGGATTACGCCAACTCAAATAAACCCTGTATGAATAATTAACATCTTTATAATAATTTGCTCTAACCAAATAGGAGTTATCCAGCACACTGTAATCCAAGCACTGCATTGAACAAGAAATATTCCTGTCATAATAGCTTATCCTGTTCCAATCATCATTGTTAGGAGCAACCCACACATTATAAGTTGTTGAAGTTAACTGGCAGTAGCACGCCCTTTGATTTGTTTCATTGTATGCGGCCAGAAGTTCATCTTCAATAAATGTACTGCTTTTATAGCAGGCGTAATTTACAAGCCTGTAAGGATCGCATTGAGTGTTTGCGTCAAGCAGCAGATTAACTATCCTGTTATCATAGTAGTCTCTTGCGTTCTGCATTTTGTAGGGCTCTTTCATCAGGAAGTCTCTTCCTATTTCCCTGTGCCTGCTTTCCTTTAAGCTTGCAGAATTGAATATTACTACTGCCATTATAACTAAAACCAATGCCCCGAGCATCATTCCATAAAATCCTTTTCTGTTCATTTCATCTTCCACCACAATACTTTTTCTCTATTAATGGATTCTGCCCAAGAGGGGCATTCACGTCTGCATTAAAAAGCGAATAACAGTAAGCGTAAGTTTTTCCTACAAAAAAGGCGTTCGTGTCATATAATCCCACATTTGAGGCATTCCAGTCGAAGTATGCTGCAACCATTGCTCTTCCTTGAACGTCTTGGACGAGATACCTTAAATTCTGGGATTTTGCTTCCTCTGAATTGTACTGTATTGCAAAGAGAATTGTGCCCGCCATGATTATGATTACTGCAAACATTGCATCCAAAGAAAAAATCATGCCTTTCGAATTCATTTCTTCCACACCCACAACTTAATTAATGCGACATTCATGTCGCAAACAGAAAAATTCCTGTCCTGGCACGCGTAATACTCGTCTTTCCTCACAAAAGAGGTCATGGCTTTTCTTGCAGGATATAATGCATCATTCACTGAGCTTCCATGAAATACCACATTGAAGTCAGCTGAATAAACATTTGTTGCAGTTGAGGGAATCGCGCCTGATGCGTCTTTGCATTCCGTCAAAAAGAGGTCTGGGTTTGTCTGCGATAAATCAAGGCCGCCTGTGACGCTTATCTTGCAGTCAAAGTAGTCAGGCAATCCGAGATCGCTTTTTCTCACTGGCTTGGCAAGCTTAAGTTCCCTTAATTCATTATAATTGTAAGGGGGAAAAATAGTATAGCCTTCCAATATTTTTTTTTGCACTACTTTTGTCAGGCAGTTCCTCAGACTTCCAAGAACAATATTAAAGTCTCTCACGTCAGCCAGGTCACAGGTTATATTTGGGTTTGTTGCCAGGAGGAATGCTGCCCTTTCTCCTGCATACTGGACTTCCCTCTGCAGTTTGTCCTCTTTTGCTGTGTAAGTTGTTAATTCCATTATTTGAAGCACAATCCCTATAGAGAAAACCACAAGAATTAAAGAGAGAAGGAAGTCCAGTGAAATTAATTGCCCTTTCATTATTTTTCACCTAAATTGAAATCGCTCCCACAGTAAAAGTTCTGGTCTTTTAAAGCCAAAGGCATGAAATTTAAGTCTTTTTTTATTACCACTGAATTAAAGTCTGGTTTAAGGTAATAAAAGTATACGAAATATCTTGGATTGCTTCCAGCGCCTTGGTCTACAAAGCTTACAGTGCAGTCCTGGCCTGTCAGCTTGTTGACATCATAAACAAAAGGAATTCCTGCAAGAATGTTAATGTTGCCGTCCTTGAATGCAAGGCTTAATTGGGTTATCTGCCCTAAATCTGAAATTATTGCCTCGCCCTGGTTTGATATTCCAATAGTCCTGCTCGCAGTAGTGAACTCGTTTGAGTAAGTCTGAAATATCTGGATAAACACTATGGCGCCAACCAAGGCAAGCAAAAAATCTAAAGTTATCTGCCCTTTTCTGTTCATCATACTTATATTAGTTCTAAGATATTTAAAATTAGCGTTAAATTTTTTTTTTAATTCAAATTTTGAGTTTTTCAATTAAACCAAATAAGTTTTTCCCCTTAATTAAACCCAAACGCCCTTTATTGAATTCAGAGAATTCTTTTGTTGAATCTGCTTCTACTCCTTTCCCTGCAATGAGCACTGGAACAGCATCAGCGGAATGATTCCTTAGCTCGCATGGAGTGCAATGGTCTGCAGTCACAATAACCCTGTCTTTGCCTAAGCCAACCTTCTTTTTCATCCAAGAAAAAAACTCCCTGTCAATCAATTCAATCATCTTAATTTTTTCTTCACTTAAACCGTCATGGCCTGGGATGTCTGTTTCTTTGAAGTGCACGTAAAATCCATCGAAATTATTCCATTCCCTTGAAATAGTTTTCTTTGATGCATTTGCAGTTGCAGAAAGCTTCTCCAAAAGGTTTTCGTACAATTCCTGTTTCGGCTTTAATTCAGGATACCTGAAAGAGAAAACCTTCATTCCAGTCAATTCAGTTAAGGCTATTTCTAAAGGCATTCCTGCAATTGAGGCCCACTTCCTTCTACTCCAAGGAAACTCCGGCAACCTGATTCCAGCATCCCTCAACAAAACGTAATTTGCAGGCATTTTTCTGTTTTTAATTCTCTTTTTGTTCACTGAACTCTGGCCCAAAATATTTTCTGCCTGAAAAGAAAAATCATTCACCAGTTCAGCGCTGTATTTTGCCTCGCTGCTTTTGTTCAATGGCCTGCATTCAATTAATTCATTCAATTTTTTCGATGAAGCAACGCCCAATCCCTTCACCCTTTCATATGCGGGGTCAGTATTAGAGATTTCATCGCTTAATCTCTTTTTTCCTTTCCTTATGATTAATGCCCCCCTGTGTTCTACTGAATTCCTGAACTCAAATCTTTCCTTCAATTTAATTTTGCTGTTCAGTTCCTTTGAAAGGATGGTTGCCTCTTTGGTGCTTAAAGCCCTTCCAGCCCTCCTGTCAATTATTTTGTTTCCTTCAACTGAAGCAAAATTCGCCCTAAGACATAAGTCTCCTTCTCTTACCTTCATTCCGCAACCGTAAGCCTCTAATGGACCTCTGCCGCAGTGATACTTGAAGGGGTCAAAGCCAAGTAAGGCCATTATTGCTACATCTGATTCAGGGGCAATATCTTTTCTTACTGTAATAATTCTTCCGTTAGCCCCCTTTTCAGCAAAAAAATCCATGTTAGGGGTATTGGCGTACTCCAAGGGCGTCCTGTTTCCCAAGCCCTTTATTCTCTTGTCCCCCAAGCCGTCAATTACAACAAAAATTTTTCTCATTTAAATTTTCTCCTAAAATTTAAATATGTTTCAAGCTTTGCTTGAAAATTTTCAAAGCTTGCTTTGAAACTTTCAAATTTTTTTTTGAATTTGAAATCATTTTTTTTATTCACTCTATTACTTCAAAAGGAAGCTCTAAGCCTTTAACATTGTACGCCTTCAGAGAATTTAAATTAAACGGCATGCAGATAATAAAATGCACTTTTCCCATCCTGCTGAAGACGTGCAGGTCGCCCTGCGAAGGCCTGTTATTGTGCGAGGGATGTGAATGAATTGAGCCTATAACCTTCCTGTCAAAAGGCACTAAATCCATGCGCACAGAAGAAAAGTTGCTTCCGAAAACAGCAGGCAGAACCACAAGCTCTGAAATTATTCCTTCCCTGTCAACCCCCAGCAATGAAATGAACTCGTCAGGAAAGGTATTCTGCGAAGCCATAACAATTGACTCAATTACAGCCAGCCTTATCTTAATCATAAATTATCATATCAAAAATTCCCTAAAAACCCAAATAAAACAATAGCGTTGGAATGAGCAGGAAAGCCATTGAATTAGACCTTTTTGTATTCCTCGAAATCGAAAGCAATCCAATGCCTGCAGCAGTGCACATAACAATTAATCCCAGAAAGCCGCTGAAATAAAAAGTAATCAAAAAAAGAAATGATATGACAACAAAATTCAGTTTGCTGTAATTCACTTTATGCAGGTTCTCCAAGGCCTTCCTTGCAATAAGGTCCGAAATAATAAATCCAGCCCCAGCAGAAAAAACTGCTGCAGCAAAAATGAAAAAGAGATGGCTTTCCCTTAACACAATCAACTGCTTTACTGCAGCTGCTGCGCCAGTCCTGGCCTTCCCAATAGAATACAGGACAAAAAATGCGAGTATAATACTCGAAGTGCTTATTGCGCCCAGCAGAACCAAATAAAAAGTCGTTTTCACCCTACCGTAAAATTTCCTTAAAACAAAGGCTGCCTCGCTTGAACTCACAGCAGGAAACAATGAAACAAAAATTCCTCCAAGAAAGCCAAGAGAAGAAGCCTTAAAGCATTTGCTCAAACTGAATTTGCTTTCCTTTAACCTCTGGCCTGCAATACAATTCTTCTGCTTCAAGGAATAAACAATTGTAGGCAATCCAAAGAAGCCTGTAACCAAAGCAAACAGGCCATTCCCAACAGCAACAAAATTCTTGAGCACAATCACTCCAAGAGCCCCTGAAAGAATCATAACAATTAAAGCCCAAAACCTTTCCTTATTGTTTCTTCCCCCTAAAATCATTAACAGCAGCACAAAAAAAAGCACGAATGCAATCGAGGAATAAATCAATTCATTAAAACTGTAAACAAAAAGCAATACAAAAGGGCTCAAAGCCAATGAGATGATTGCCCCGAAAAGGCCTCCAACCAAGCAAAGCTTTACAGCCAGATAGCCTTTTCCCTTTAACAGCATTCTGTGTCCTGGAAGCACTGAAAGGAAATTATCCTGTTCTGGGGCTCCTAAAACAATAGAGGGAATAAAATCCACAAATGAATGCATGACAGCCATTGAAACAATAAACAAAACAAAACTGAAGCCTTCACTGCCCTGCGCAGCAAAAGCCAGTACAACCAAAGAAATAGTGTTAATATGAATTCCCGGGGTTAACCCTGAAAGGATTCCTGCAATGCAGCCTAAAAGAACAAATAATACTTCAAGCATAATTAACCGCCAAAAAAATTTTGTACAACCAATTCTTTTTCTCCCTTATAATCCCTTGCAATTCCCTTAACTGAAACCATTTTTCCTTCCTCTAGAAACTCCAAGTCAGAGGAACTGAAATTGAATTTCACTGCATTCAATTTTGTTGCGCCGTCCTCAAGCACAACAAAAAGATTTCTTTCACTCACAGAAAAGCCCGCAACAAAAGCCTGAACCTCAACCTTTGAGCCCTCATGCAACAAGGGAACTTCACTCAATTCAATCTTCTTGAATTCTTTTTCTTCGCTCAAAGACAAAAAAATCAGGCCGCACAATCCAGCAAGAGATACAGCCAATGCAATCCTTGAGATAAAAGCGTCATCAAACTCCATGAAATCCTTTTGAGAAAGAAAACAAAAAAAAGTTTTCCGTACGGCATTCAACGAAGTCAATCGATTATTGAGTCAATTTTCATGCCGAAGAAAGCATTCTTGACCTTTAATTTTACTTTCTTTCCTTCCCTGAAATTCTTTTCTGTTTCAATGACATGCCTTCCGCCTTTGGAGAAGGTTCTCACATCAAAAAAAGTTTCTACAACAGTAATTCTTCCATCGCTTGAAAGTACTTTGCCAAAAACAAAGCCTCTGCCTAAAAGAACCCTGAAGAAAATAACGAAAGCAAACAAAGCCAATAAAAGAAAAAAGGCAATGTTAATTCTTTCCTCTGCCCCTCTGACAAAATACCTTGAAATCCAGTAAGCCTGAATTATTGCGTAAATAACGCAAAAGAATAATGCCAACAGCTTCCATTCGCCCAAAAAATCCTTTCTTGCCATAAACAGAACAAAAAAGAAGTAAACTGAAAGAATCAGTTCTACCCCTGCAACAAATTCAACTCCAACAATATCCTGGAAAAACAAGGCCAAAAGCATTAATACTACTGCAACCTGCAATTGGAGGACAGCAAAATTTGTCTTGCCGAAACTTTTTTCGCTTAATTCCTTTTTAGGCATAAAAATTCACGGGTAAGGGTAAACCTTGTTGTTATTAACAAAAATTATCGGGTTGATTTTAGTTCTGTCTTTAATTCTGTTCCCTGCATCGCTCAAATCAATATACCCCAAAGTGGCAGGCGCGGTAATTATATTAAAGTTTCCGTCAAACCTGCTGCTTCCCATTACTGGAGCCTGCACGAAATCAATCTTCCTTATAACATAATATGAATTCAGGTCGTTCAATTTCTGCACTGAGTCAGCTTTAAGCATTGCAATGGCAAAAGTCGAATCATTTAAGTCCAGGTAGTTCCCCAAAATATAAATGGAGATTGAAATCACTGCAACTGTAACCAAGAGCATTTCCATGCTTGACTGGCCTTTGCTATGATGAAACATAAACATAGCCGTCGCCTTTCTTCTCTACCACAACCCTTATAGGGTTAGTGCCGCTGTTATAATCAATCTGCCCTAAACCGTTTTTTATGGGCCAATTGCATTTAAGCTTTACGTTTTTGGCTAA
This sequence comes from Candidatus Diapherotrites archaeon, assembly GCA_040755695.1. Lineage (NCBI taxonomy): Archaea > Nanobdellati > Candidatus Iainarchaeota > Candidatus Iainarchaeia > Candidatus Iainarchaeales > Candidatus Iainarchaeaceae > Candidatus Iainarchaeum > Candidatus Iainarchaeum sp. Next base: position 69,002 of record JBFMAK010000001.1, read on the forward strand.
ATAAAAGTTTTTGTCGCAATTCAAAGGACTGCCGTCAATCCCGCATGCAGTGGTATTCATGTCTACATCTGCATTGAATCCTATGAGGGCTCCAACAGGATTGTTGGGGTCGCAGTAGATTGCAGTCCTGTCAGGAATAAACACGTTAACAGTGGTTTTTGCCTCTCCAGTTAAAGCGCCAATGTAGTCAACTGCATTCACGACCTTCTGCGTTGAAAGCCTTGCTGCCCCAATCCTTGTGGTGTCCTGCAAGGACTTTGTTCCAGTGTCAAGGCTCGGCGAAACAATGCTCGTAATATAAAACAGTATAAGCACAATCAACAGCATGAACTCTACAGATGCCTGGCCTCTCGTTTTCCTCAATTTCATTTAAACCCAAACTATTAACAGCAAAGAGATTAATAAAATTATCTCTACCCTTAAAAAAATGCTCTGCAAAAAATTAATTATTTCCTTATCCCTAAGTTCCACAAAACCTTTGCTATTTCCTCGTTAGGGAAAGAATAGCGCGATGTTGAAGTCCATTTTTTTGTGAAAGAAGAATATTCCATATCCCCCGATTTAAAGAATGGATTAATAAGAGAAGAAAAATAGAGCATTTTCTTTCTGTACATATATAATAATTTTAATGTCCACCAAGTGTCGCAAGAAATCTGCGTTAGCGGACCGCACTTTTAGTGCGGGGTGAATTGCGACACAAAACTTTTTCTTTTACTTCCCACTTATTTCTTCTATCGAGCGCAGTGCCCTAACGGGCACTCTTTGATGGCTCGATAGGAGAACTTTTTATGAATCGCGATGTTTTGAATAGCTATCCGTACGCAAAAGCGCAGTGCGTTTACCACTTGCAGTGGTGCACTAAATACAGATACAATATGTTAAGGAAAGACAAGTATAAAAAAATGTATGAAGAAATCTTGAGAGAAATAGCCAAAAGGCATGAAATGCTGATTTTGAGTTTGGCTGTAAACCCTGAGCACACTCATGTTGTTGTAAGCACTAGGCCTTGCATTTCTCAGTCAAAAGCATTACAGTTATTTAAAGGCGGTTCAAGTTATGAGTTGTTCAGAAGGCAACCACTGTTTCGGAAAAGATATCCTAAAGGGCATTTTTGGAGTCCAGGAAAGTTTGCGAGAACAGTTGGAAATGTTGACTTGGAAACAACGATAGATTACGTTGAAAAGCAAGCAAATCAAACAATGCTTTCAAACTTCCTCTAATCGCAGAAACTTCGAGTCGCCCGCAGGCGACCTCGCCCCGCAAGGGCGAGCCTTTAGGTCGGAGAGAATGTCATTTCAATCCACTTAAAATGAGTCGGGGTGTCATAGGAGTAAAAATACTCAGGTATTTGATGAATAAATAAGAGCGAGAAAATAATCAAAAAATTTGCTATAATCAAAACTTTAAGAAAAAAGTCTAAGTCAAGTTTTATTCCACTGAAAATCAGTTCTTTCATCGTATATTTTTTAATGCCCAAATAGCTTTTTTAAAGCTTGCGAATTCCACTGCTTTTAGGAAAGAAATAAAATAGATTGCACACAAATCTTTTTCGGGGTAAAAAAATGATTGAAGGCGTTCAAGTAAAGCAGTTGAAGGTCATTGCAGATGAAAGAGGCTACCTAATGGAATTGCTTCGCTCTGATGATCTCCTGTTTGAGGAATTCGGCCAGGCATATATAATAGTCGCCTATCCCGGCATAGTGAAGGCATGGCATTACCACAAAAAACAAGACGACTTTTTTGTTTGCATTAAGGGAATGGCAAAAATTGTCTTGTACGACAACAGAAAGGAATCAAAAACTTACAAGGAAATCAATGAATTTTTTGCAGGAGAAAAAAATAATGTCCTGATTAAAATACCTAAAAAGGTTGTCCACGGCTTTAAGGCAATAGGAAACAAGGAAGCAATGATTATTAATTTTCCGAACAAGCTTTATAACTACAAGAAGCCTGATGAATTCAGGCTTCCTTATAACTCCAAAAAAATCCCTTATGACTGGGAAACAAAATTTGGGTAGTGTGAGAACCATTAGCGAAATAGGAAAAACCTTATTGATTGGAAAAGGCTTCCTTGGAACAAAATTACTCAAAGTCTTTTCAGATAAAAATGTTTCAATAGCTTCTGCTGGAATTGAATGGGGCTGCAATGCAGTCTGCGATATAACAAAGAGAGCCCCAACAATTAATTTAATAAAAAAATTAAAGCCGGAAAACTTGATACTCACAGCCTCAACTTCAAATGTTGATTTCTGCGAAACACACCCGAAAGAAGCCTATAAGGTTAATGTAAAAGGCGTAAAGAATGCTGCTGAAGCCTGTGATAAAATAAAATGCAAGCTTGTCTTCCTTTCCACTGATTACGTTTTTGACGGAAATAAAGGCAATTACAAGGAAAATTCTCCAATAAATCCAGTAAACTATTATGGAAAAACAAAGGTTCAAGCAGAAAAAATTGCCAGGTCTTTGCCGGACCATTTAATAATTAGGACTTCAACGCTTTACGGCTTTAATTCCATTGATGACAAGAACACTTTTGCGAGGTTTGTGGTGCAAAAGCTATCAGAAGGTTCTAATATTTACATTACAAGCCAGATTACCTCTCCAACCTTTATTGACGGCCTTTCGCTTTCAATTTATTCTTTGCTAGAAAAGAATTGTAATGGAACATATCATTGCGTAGGTTCTGAAGCGATTTCAAGGCTTGATTTTGCCCGAAGAATCTCAAAAGTTTTTGGTTTAGACAGCTCCAAAATCATATTTTCAGAAAGAATTCCTGGAGAAATTGCAAAAAGGCCTCAGAATTCTTCTCTTAATATATCCAAACTAAAAAAGCAAAAAATCCGCATGGCAGGAACCAATGAAGGGTTAAAAAACCTAAAAAAAGAAGTTTCAGGTGCATGGAACAAATAATGCTTTGATTGATGGCTAAAATTAATTAACCAACTTCTTATATTTCATATTCCGAAAACTAATATTAATTAAGGTATTAATAATATTACCATATATTTATTGTATAAAACATTCGAGCGGTTTTAATGAAAATTAATAAAAAAACAAATACAATTTTTTTATTTTTTATTTTTTTATTTTTGCTGTCACTCTCGTTATATTTGTTTTTTTTTGTTAAGACCTCGGTAGAAGAATATCCTTTGGGGGAAGACCCTTGGTTTCATTTGGCCATGAGCAAAAATATTTATGAAAACAAAGGTTTTTTTGTGTGGGATGAGTGGAGAAATCAGCTCTACAATTATTATCCAGGTATTCATGCATTGCTTGTTTCATTAAAACTTTTAACAAACATGGACTGGATAATTTTAATAAAAATAATAATTTTCATTTTTTTTGCGCTTTTAATAATTATTCTAGCAAAGGAATTCAAATTCTACAGCGCTTTAATCCTTATATCTGCACCTGCCTTTTGGCACAGTATGACCATAATTTTCCCACAAATGCTCGAATTTTCCTTGCTTTTGGTCTCCCTTTGGGCTGCAAAAAAAAATAAATTTTCTTTGTTATTTTTTAGTTTTATTTTTTTAATTATGTTCCATTGGCTTACTGCAATCTGGTTTATTTTTGTGATACTCCTATTTATAAAAATAGACAAAATAAAGAAAGTTTTTTTATTCGCTGCAATTTTTTTGTCTTTTATTTTTCTAATAAACCCTTTCAGCAAAAGCCTTCCTTTTGCTTTTTCGTTTAACACGCCTTCTATTCTAGAGTTACCTTTGTGGTTATATTTAGGTTCTTTAACATTAATTGGTTTACTGCTTGCTTTTTCAAGAAAAAAAATAATAAAAGAAAAGATTGAGCTAACTTGGTTTCTTATGTTATTGCCTTTATATTTTTTGCATCCCATAAGAATCAGTTATATTTTACTCCCCGCTGTTATTTTGGGGGCAACAGCATTCGAGTATTATCTGCCTAAATTACAAGCATTATACTCAAAGAACTCCAAGAAAAAATTGTTGGTTGGCTTTTTTCTTTTACTGCTATTATTTAATTTAATATTTTTCTCAAGAGCCTATTTTGATGCGGGGGCACATGCAACATCCTGGACAGCACTTAAGGTTGAAAAAATTGCGGGGGGCATCCCTGAAAACTCAAGGGTATATACAAACATAATTGTTTTAAGAGAAATGCTTATATTCACAAAAAACATTAGAGCAAGAGATTTGAACGAAGCAGATTATGCCATCACAAAAAAACCATTAAATAATAACTGGGAGATAATATTAAAAGCAGAGCAACTTTATGTACAAAAGAAACAACATTAAATTTCAGTTGTTGTTTGTATTTCTTGCAACTTTTTTTTTATCAATACTTATTTTTAAATTAATAGATTTAGCGCACATTATATTTTTATTTCCAAAAGAAGATTATTCAGTTCATTTGGCCAAACTTTTTTTCTTTTCGAAATACGGCTTTCATGAGTTAGTTCCAAATTGGTATGACGGATTTATCCTATTTCAACATTATCCCCCAGGATTCTATTTTTATTCAATACTTTTCTATAAATTGTTGGGAAACCTTCAACTTGCTTTTTATTTTTCTATTATTTCAATTTATGTTTTAGGTTTAATTTCCGTTTATTGGATGGGTAAAATTTTAAAACTTTCTAAAGTTAATACTGCCCTTTTTGCAGGGATATTTTTTGCTAACCCTATTGCAGTTGAAAGCTTTTTTTATTTTGGTAGAATAACAGAACTTTTTGCATGGGTTTTATTCATAATTCTTATTTGCTTTCTTTACTATTATAAAAACAGAAAATTGGATAAGACGTTTTTATTTTTAGTTCCACTATGTTCACTTATTATTTTGACCCACCCTGCCATACTGAGCTTTTCTCTGTTTTTATTGTTTGGATTCATTTTATACAAACAAAACTTTTTTGAACGAATTTATGCAGTGTTGTTAATTGCTTTCAGTTTTCTGTTAACTTCTTTTTGGTGGCATCCTTTTATTTTTAGTAAAGCTACTTTTTGGGATAGAATTTACGAGATTATATGGGAAGCAATGGCTTTTTATTCTGAAAAACTTATATTAAGAGAAAACTTATTCTTTTTTATTCTCCCCCTGTTTTTCCTTATAATACTGTTTTTTTATCTAAAAAAATTTCCAAAGGAAAATAGTTTCTTTTTGCCAGTTATTGTATTGTCAATTTTGTGCATCACTAAGTTAATTGCATTTATTCCAATTTTAAATAATCCTTATCCTTTATCTTACCATATTTTTTTTATTTTTATGATTTTACTAATAATTTTTAAAATAGATACCAAATTAATGGCAAGGTCAATTGTTACACTGATATTAATTTTGTTGTTGGTTTATTCTATTTTGATTATGCCATATTCTACTAAAATCCCAACATTTGAAAAAAATGACCCGCAACTTCTTCTACTCAAAAAAGTTGATGCCCCATTTGTTTTTGTTGGGTATTATATTGATGAATTTTCAATTTATGGTCCAGCTGCTGTCTTGTATGACCTAAAAACACCTTTTGGATGGTTCCCTCAAGAAGAATCTGAGAAAGCGAGAAATTACAGATATAAATTGTTTGACTCAATTGATAAAAATGATTGCCCCCCAATAAATGAAGCAATGGATAAAGTTGGGGCAGTTGAGATAATTACGGTTGATAACAAGTGTTCAATTTTAAAATATTGTGGCTTACATAAAATAGAAAAAATTAATAATGCCTGCTTATATAAGGTAATTAATCTGGGGAATAATTAAATGTTTTTTCTCAGAAAAGGATTTTTCGTTTTAATTGGGTTGGCACTCTTTATTTACATTCTGTTAAAATTAAATATATTTACATCAATCTCTTATATTTTTAAAATGAATTTATTCTTTTTTTTACTTTATTTAGTGTTAAATGCTTTTATTGTAATTATTAAGGGATTGAAGTGGAAAATTTTAATTTTGCCTCTTGGAAAAAACAAGTCTATATTTTTTTGTGTTAAATATTTTCTTGTTGGTTTTTTTTGGAGTGTTATTACCCCCGGCAGGATTGGCGAGTTTGTAAGGGCTTTTTATTTGAATAAAGATTTGAAAAATCTGGGAAAATCTTTTTCAACGGTTTTTATTGACAGAGTACTTGATGTACTTGTTTTATTATTTTTAGGGGCACTGGCAATATTGCTTTTTTCTTTTTATTTTAATTTAGTGCTAATTTTCATTCCTATTTTGTTGGGAGCCTTATTTGTTGCATTGGTTATCATTATTTTTTTCTTTAAAAAAAAGTTAGTAAAAAAAATATTGAAACCTTTTTTTGGCTTTTTTATTCCAGAAAGTTATAAGAAAAAAATTAGTTTGAATTTCGATTCATTTTATAATAGTTTAAATATTTCCATTAAGAAGCCAAAATATTTAGTTTCTGCTTTCATTTTTACTTTTCTAATTTGGTTTCTCTCAATGATTGCAGGTTATTTGATTGCCTTGTCTTTGAACATTCAAACAAGCTTTCTTTTTATTGCGTTAATAATTCCGATAATTAATTTAGTTGACATAATCCCCATTTCTATTTCAGGTATTGGAACGAGAGATGCCGCCTTAATCTTTCTATTTGGCTTTGTTGCATTAAGCAAAGAACAAGCTGTTTCTTTTTCTTTGATTTATCTTTTTTCAGGTTACTTTCTGATAGCCTTGGCTGGAAGTCTATTGTTTATTAGAGAATCAATAAAACCAAAGTTTAATCTTGAAGATAATTAAGCAATTTTTTTATTGAATAAAATCAGATTCTCGAAAAAAATAAACGTAAGATTGTAATCAAGTATTTTAAAAATTCTTTTCTTCCAAGTTTTGATTTTCCTTGAGAACGTTGCCAAAAAATAATAGGTATTTCTTTTATTTTTGCCTTACTTTCACAGGCCAAAAAATTTGTTTCTAAAATGAAAGAATAACCATTTGATTGAATTTTATCAAAATTTATTTTTCTTATTAATTCTTTTTTGAATCCCCTGTAGCCTGAGGTAAGATCCCTTATTGGAATACCTAAAAATAACCTTGACAGCCTATTAGCAACACTGCTAGTGAGATGTCTTTGCCAGCCCCACCCAACAATTTTCCCTCCTTTAACATACCTTGACCCAACCACTAAATCTACACCACCATTATTAAATTCAGGGATAATTTTTTCTAAGTATTTCGGGTCATGCGATAAATCACCATCCATTAAAACAATGATATCCCCCGAAGCCTCTTTGACACCCCTTCTGTATGCTGAACCAATCCCAAGCTTTTTTTCTCTGTAAATCATTTTTAATTCCTTAAATCTCTTTTGCATTTCTTTTGCTGTTATTTTAGTGTTATCGCTTGAATTATCATCAACAATTATTAATTCCCCCTTAACTCCCAATTTATTTAATTCTTCAAATATTTTTGGGATCAATATTTTTATATTTAAGCCTTCATTATAAGTTGGAATTATCACAGATACTTTCAAGTTATTTCACCGTTCTACCTTCTGTCTAACCAAAAAATAACAACCCCCATAATAAATCTCCAACAAAACCCAATAAAATGAATGCTATCAGTACTGCTGGAACCATTGGGGCAGTAATCTTTACTGTAATCTCTTCACCCAACTTTTTTTCTTTGGCTAATTTTTTTAATTCGCTTATTTCTTCTATTGTAAGCCCCCCGGCTCTGTGTGCGCTAACAATCTCTTTTCCTTGGGGCTTTAATGGACCTAAAAGAGCTGGAAGGTTTCTTGCTTTAACATAATTAATAATCTTTTTGAAATTTAAGGGTTCTTGCTCAACTATTTTTCCGTCAACAACATAAATTGACTTGTCTGGAACCATTCCTTCTTCAAGCTCTGAAACCTTAACCTTCTTTTTTAGTACCTCGCTCCTGCTTATTGCAAACAATTTGAATAAGGCATAGACTCCAATGAATAAAGCAAATAAGTAAACGAAGTTAAGAATAGATGGAACCAAATTGCTTCCTAAAGCATAAAAGAATATGACAACAGACAAAATCAAGCGGACTCTCCTATTTATTAATCCGCTTACAATCAACAAAATAAAAATTAAAACTGCCTGCAATAACAAGTCTTTCAGATAAAGTGAAATGACTGCATTCAATCCAACAATTAATGCAGCCCCCTGGAAAGACTGGAATAATTTAACCTTAAAGTCTTCCTTTATTTTTTTTTTGATTTCATTGTTTTTCTTGATTCCATTTAGTGCAAGAAAGGCTCCATAAGGAACCATTGAAAAAATGCTGAAAATGAAAAGGGTTAAAGGAAAAATTGGAAGGCTTACTGAAGAAAACAAAGAGAATTTTATGCCTAGAAGTTCGCTGAAAGCAGGGAAATTCAAGGGCATTAAAGCCGCTATTCCTGTGAAAAGCTTTACGTCGCCTCCAGCCCAAACCCCAAGCTTCCATAAACCATAAGCACAAGCAAAAGTAACAGCAGTAATAATTGCTGAAACCAACAAGATTATTGCATCAAAAAAATAAAAAGCCTGCAATGCATGCAATCCTAAACCTAAAACAATCATTCCATAAGAGAGTTTATTGCTTACAATCCTTTCTTTAAGGTCAGTATAAGAAGCAATAATTAATGCAATTAATGCAATAAAAAAATAAGAAAAAGAAAACAAAAAAGGAGGGAAAAAAATATTTAATCCCCCTTATTCTATTAAGGAACTAATGGTTCTTTCCCTGTAATCTAAAATCTTTGCTCTGGCAGTCTGAGACTGCACTCTTAGATTGTCCAGCAAAATTGCTGCAGCAAGCACTAGCACAATACCAAAAAGGACAGACAGCAAGTATTCAATTGAAACCTGGGCTTTTTCTTCCATAAAAGGCTCTTCCTTAATTCAGATTTGATTGAGGAATTGATTCAGTTTGTTTGTAGCTGCGTTTTTTGTGGGGTCAGCAAGACCGCCTAATACCACTACCACAATTGCTGCCAACAGTACTGCAGCCCCTAACAATAGCAAATACTCAAGTGCTGCCTGAGCCTTTGAATTCATCAACTTTCCTCTTTACTTTGTAATAATTTATAATGTATTATATAGCGCGTTCCATCTTGTGTGGTATACCCCTGATGCATTATTGGCTGCCCCTGGATTTACTGCGCCGGTGAGTATTACTATTACTATTGCTGCTATGAGTACTGCTCCTCCTATTAGTAGTAGGTATTCTAGTGCTCCTTGTGCTTTTGATTCCATCTTAAAACCTTTTTTTATGCTTTGCCGTATAGCGCGTTCCATCTTGTGTGGTATACCCCTGCTGCATTTGTTGAGGATCCTGAGCTTCCTAATGATGTTAATATTACTATTACTATTGCTGCTATGAGTACTGCTCCTCCTATTAGTAGTAGGTATTCTAGTGCTCCTTGTGCTTTGTTCTCCATTACTTTATCCCTCCTTTTTTTTGGAATTAAAATAATTGATATTAATAATAGCTCTGCCCCTTTAAAAAGTTTTTGCTTTGGAATCCTTTTTTTGAGGGTTAAGGGTTATTTATTTCGTTTTCCACTCTGCCCGGAAATGTCTTAAGGTATGCCCCCACAATTATTGCTACTACCACCGCTGCCACTATTATAAGCAGGGTTTCAATTGCCGTCTGGGCTTTCTGCTCTTTTAGGAAGTTCATTTTCATTCCACCTGTTTTATTTAAATTGTTCCGCCTACTCCGCTCAATAATATTTCTGAAATGATTTTTGCTGCAAAGTAAACTATGTACGCTATAAATAAAAGAACTGGCAGATATATAATACTTTTGCTTTTTTTGCCTTCCCTCATCAAGGAAATCATAATGCTTGAAGCAAGAATTGCAACGAAAATATAAATTTGAAGCAACAGCAGAATAATGTTTTTGTCGTTCTCTGCCTTTGCTGCAACATCTGCCGGAACCCCACCCAAAGTCGCAGCAGAACTTATAAGGAAAGCAACTATGGTTGAAACAAGCCCGAAAATGAACGGGGTTACAATGGCAGCAGCAACAATCATAAAGAGAACCTGCATTAAGGTCCTGCTTCTCCTTTCATGGTGAATCCTGTTAGTGTCCCTAATATCTTCAGCTATTTCATCTAATACGTCTGCAAGGCCTGCCCCAGCCTTAACTGAATCAATAATTATGGTAACGCATCTTTTCACGAGCCTTGAATCAACATTCCTTGAAAGCGTGAGAAGAGAGTTCTCAAAATTCTCTCCCTCCTCCAGTTTCCTGAGCACATTGCCAATCTCTTTTGTTAGGGGCCCGAAATCCGAGGTGGCAATCTCCCTTAACGCATATTCATATGTTCCTCCAGCCCTTAGAATGTCTGCAATCTGCTTTAATGCTTCAGGCAGGTCTGCTTCAATTTCTGTTATTCTTTGCGCGCCCTTGATTACCGGATAGCCTAACATCAAGTCTATTATTACAATAAATATTACGAAGATGAGAATGTATGCTACCCCAATTAAGTTCATTACAGTGAGCAAAAGGTAGGTGAGGGCTGACGCAACTGCAGCGATTACAGCTGAAATGATTATCCAGAGTAAAGGGTCTACTTTCAGGTTCATGTCCTCCAAGTATTTTTCGTAAGTCTTAAGCCTTTTTGAGTCCCTCAAAAAGGAAATCTGCTGGTACAATCTTAATTTCTGCATTTTTTTTACACCTTCGGCTGAGACATGCTAATAAAAATTATCAAATACAATAACATCATTGGCATGAAAAGCAAGTAAAAGGCAGCAACCATTGGGGGGTCTAATGGAATTGCAGCGAAAATGCTTGTCCCTGTCTGTGTGGGTGTTGTATGAACGCCCCCTAATATTGCAACAAACACTGGAATAACTATCGCCATGTAAATGAATATTACTCCAAAGAAGTTCATTTTTTCGGCGAAATCCCTTATCTTTACCCTTAACTCAAAGCTTACGTCGTTTGCAATGTCATTCATTATTTCAGAGAGATTGCCTCCTGTCTTTAATGCCCTTATAATGTGAATTAATGAATTCCTTAATGCTTTTGACTGGGTCCTTAGAGCGAAGTGCCTTAAGGCAAGCTTTGTGTCAGTGCCTTCTTCTATTTCTGTTATAGTTCTAGCGAATTCTTCGCTTAATTCCCCGTAATCTGCTACAGCAATTGTCTGGATTGTCCTGTAAAGGCCTATTCCTGCCTTTAATTCTGTTGCCATGTGCCTTAAAGCGAAAGGCAGTTCCTTGCTTATATTGTCGCCCCTCATTTGCGCTTTCCTTTTTGGAATCATAAAGCAAACCACAATCGTTATAATTGTTACCATAAAGGTAGAGAGGATTATGAGCAGTACTTTTAGAATTACATTGATTGGAAGCAATGTAAATATAATGCTGAAAAGCAGACCGCTTATAATGAACATAATCAATGCTGCTGCAGAAGTTATTGCCATGAATTGTTTCCCTGAATACTTCATGTTTGCGCTGTAAAGATAGAAATTCAATTCTTTTACTTGAGGGAATTTTTGAATGAATGCATCAATAGGCCTTGTGATTGCCCTTAAAGCAAGATAAAACTTTCCAAGGTCCCTGATTAAAGGGCTCCTGAACCCTTTAAGGTCTTCCACGGTCTGCACTTCAAGCTGCGCCTGCTTTCCTTCAGCAATAATTCCCCTTAATTCTTTCAGTCTTCCCCCCACTTCCTCTAATTCAATCCCTTCCTCTGAATACTTTCTCTTCATTTTGTCTACAATTCTGTCTACCTGCTCCATGTTCACTGATTCGTACGCCTGCGCCTGCTCCTTCTTTTCCTTTTTTTCCTCAATTACTTTCCTTAATTCTTCTATTCTGGTAGGCATTTTAATTCTCTCTCCTGCTCAACAAAAATTTTTGTATTTCCTTTGCTACCTCAGGCAAAGCCCTGATCTTTTTTGAAACAAGCCTTTTGAGGACGCTCTCTCTTTCCTTCAATTCCTGGTCTAATTGTTTTCTTGTATAACCAGTAAACTTCATTAAAGTTTTTAAGTATTCGCTTTGAACATTAGTCTGCTTAAGAAGATCATTGACTGGATCCCTTTCATACAAGCTCTGCGTTGTAGTTTTTCCTTCAAGCACTCCTGTTACTTCAGCAATTTCAGTGAACCTTCTTATAGTGCCTTTCTTTCTGTCGTGAATCCTGTGCTCTACAATTATCAAATCCAGCCCAGAGAGCATTACCTCAGGCACATTCATCGGGGGGCTTGTAATCCTCACAATAGTCTCCTGGGGCGAATTGGCGTGGATTGTTCCAAGGCAGTTTGAAACCATTAAGCCGTTTGCGATGTAAGTGTGATAATTGCTTAAAGTAAAATCATAGAATGTTTTAGTGCTTTCTTTTCCTTTTATTTTTTTTATTTTATCCCAGAAAATACTTTCGCTTGAAACAGAATTCAAGTGCAGCATCAGTTTTCTTGTTTCACTTAAATAATTATTATTTTCATTCTTAATTTTCTCGTTGAATTTGTTTATAAAAAAAGAATTGATTTTTTTTACTGCGCTTTTTGAAGGCATTCTTTTGTTGCACTCAATTGCATTTATTGTGCTTCTTGTTTTGCTTCCAAAGCATTTTTTGGCGAGCTCTTTCTGGCTCACCCCCAATCTTTTCCTTATTGAAGCAATAATCTTTCCTGCTGAAGGAATTACATCAACATTTGTGTTGTCTTTTTTTCCTATTATTCTTCCAAGCCTTTCAGTTTTTTTTGGATGGCTAAATCCAATGCCTTCATTGAATTTTTCAAGGTTTTTCTGACCGCTAACTGTTATCCTGTAATAGGGCCTCCAATTCCCTTTTCCGTCTTTTTCTTGCATATTAATCCTTGAATGTATTCCAAACCTGCTTAAAAGCAAAGGAATTTTATTGCGCAAGTTTTTATTTGATGTTGAAAAGAATATTGTTGACCTGTGCCTTGATACGCTTCCTTCGCAGTCAAATAGTCCTCTTAGAAAAGATGAAACAACATTATTGCCAGATTTTTCTATTATTTTGGGAACATTAAATATTCTTGTCTTGTTCCCGAAAGGAATTTCATAAGTTGAATTAAGTTTTCTGCTTAATTCAACAGAGTTTATTAAGCTCCTGAAAGTATTTTCGTTTTTCTTCCTGGAAGTTTTTATCCTTGCATGGAACTCTTTTTCAATTATTTCATTGAATTTTTTGTGCAGTTTTATTTCATTATTTACAAATTCAATTCTGTCTCCTCTTAAATGGCCGTCACCTAAAATTAATCCTACAGCATAAGCCATTTCTTCGTCTTGTTTTTCTCCCCTCAAACAAATCGAATTGATTGAAGCTATGTAGTCCCCCTTCTCGCATTCAGAGCAGTGAACTTGCTCCAGAAAACCGTCTTTTATCCTGAAAATTGGGTGATCTGAAGATAACTTAATCTCTTTTCCTGAAGCCATTTTAATTTCAACTGATTCTGTTTTAATGTTTCTCCTCCAAATCCTTTCAATTAAAGCCTCTTTTTCCTTTAAGTCAGTTTTGTCTACCGCAATAATTGAAGGCTTTTCTTTTAATTCAACAAATTCAAAGCCTTTTTCCTTCTTTATTTCACTTTCACCAAAATATTTTTGGCTTAACTCTTCTATTCTTTGAATGCTCCCATCAGCCATTTGAATCAAAGAATTTTCCATTATTGCGCCGTCATGGCCTGTGTTCATTGCAGTGAATAAGGTGAATGCTTCATCATGCCTTACCTCTCCTACAATTATCCTGTCAGGCCTCATTCTAAGAGAATTTTTTGTGAGCACATCCAATGTTATTTCTCCGGTTCCCTCTAATCCAGGAGGCCTTGCCTCCAAGCTTATAATATGCTTTAAGGGAAGGTTTAATTCTGCTGTATTATGAACAAAAATATTTGAGCAAACAAAGTTTTCGTATTTTGGAACTGACAGATCATACACGAATATTTCTTTTTTTGGCAGAAGCCTTACTTCTTTTACTTGATCCCAGAAGATGTCAGAGTTTGCAAGCCATTCTAATTCTTTGTTTTCGTGTGCTGACATTATTTTCTGCACAAATCTTCTTCCCATCACTGAATGCCCTGAATAATACTCGTGCTGTAGTTTAAGCTCGTGCCTTTTGCTTTGAAGGAAAAGCATTGGAAGGGGAATTAAATCTGTTGAGTCGTGAGTGGCTTTTCCTTTTAATGCAATTTCAAAAGCCCGCTTATTTTTTTCTTCTTGGATGAAGCCAATCTTTTCCATGAACAGTAGTATTTGGCTGTGCGACGAAATTCTTCCTTTGAACGATTTATCTTTCAAGTATCTTTTTGTAGCACTTCTCGGCATTATTCCTATTCTTAAAAGCATTATCTGGATGTCTTTCATTAACTGTTCAGAGCATGAAGTCCATTCAATCTCGTTTTTTCCTATTGTGCCATCGCCGGAAAAGTATCCTCTTAAAAGACAGCTTGTCTGCTGGTTGCTTAAAGCGTGCATCCAATCAGGAATTTTTTTAGTGAAAGAGTTTCCTTTTAATCCCAATACTTCAGCCATTATTTTTTTTAGTGTGCTTGAATTAATCATAAAGCTGAATTTGTCTGAATGAATTTTGGGTTCAGTGCTAAACCTTTCGGCAATCTCTTTTATTACTTGTTCAATTTCTTTTTCATTGGCTGAAATTATAATGCTGTTTTTGTCATAGCAGCCGTCAGCAATCCATAACCCGATGAATTCAAGAAAAACTTCGTCTATTTTCATTGCTGCCGGAATCTTTCTTGAGTTAACTTTGGATTTAATGAAAATTTCTTTGGTATCATTTAAATCAATTAAGCCTTTCTCGCAAAGCTTTTTGAATAATTCAATTTTTATTATTCCTTTTTTCTTCCATTGGCTTACAGAGCATTTTCTGCCTTTGCCTGTTGTGCCTTTGCTGTATTTTTCAAGCTCTAAAAACCCAATTTTTTTTATTTTTTCTTGAAGGGACTGCCCTACAACAAAGCACTTTTCGAGTTTGCCCATATGTTCAAGCAGGTTAATTTCTTTTATTGGTTCACAGTCAAAAAGTTTTCTTGGGGCGGCCACAAAACTGCCTTGCTTTAAGCTGCTTGTTTTAATGGGAGCAATTTTTGCTTCTTCATTTAAAGAAAAAAGCGAGTGGTCTTGTGTTACCTTTATTTTTTTTCCGCTCCTGAAAACAATTTCATACATGTTTTTGTTGGTTTTATGCCTGACGAAAGAGTCAATTGCTGCCTTTTTAATTTTTCCATTTTCATCGAAACAAATGGTTTCAATGCCCTCAAAATTAAAGCTTCTTTCATGGCCTGCAAAAGAATAACTGCAGCCGTTTTCTTCTATTTTTTTGTCTATTAATTCTCCAATCCTGATTTTTCTGGGTTTATTGTCTTTGAATACAATTATTTCTTCTTCTCCGTCAACACTATCTTCAATTGTCACTATCCTTTCTCTTTCAGGAATAAAGGATGCAAGCACATTCAATGTTGTTGTCTTTCCTGAGCCTGTCCCTCCTGTAATCAGAATATTTG
The DNA here is from genome assembly GCA_040755695.1 of Candidatus Diapherotrites archaeon. Taxonomy (NCBI): domain Archaea; kingdom Nanobdellati; phylum Candidatus Iainarchaeota; class Candidatus Iainarchaeia; order Candidatus Iainarchaeales; family Candidatus Iainarchaeaceae; genus Candidatus Iainarchaeum; species Candidatus Iainarchaeum sp. The sequence goes on from JBFMAK010000001.1 coordinate 84,438, forward strand.
CAGGCTTTACGCCCAAGCCGTCAACGCAGAGCCATAAGAATGCTGCTGCAGGAACGTCCATTGTATTATAATTGATTAAATCAACAACAGAGTAAGGGTCTTCCCTGAATTTTCTTATTGTGAGGGAAGCGCCAGAAATTGATGCTGGAGGAATTGTTGCGTTCACCCTGCTTCCGTCAGCAAGCCTTGCGTCAAGCAAAGGAGCAGAAATGTCAACCCTTCTCCCAACCTCTCTTGCAATCCTATTGATTAAGTCAATTATTTCGTTGTCTGAGAGGAACTCAATGTTTGTGACCATCATCTCATATTTTCTGTGGAAAACATAAACAGGCTTTTTTGACCCTATCACCATTATTTCCTCGAGCTTGTCATCCCTTACAAGGGGGTCAATCATTCCGTACCCAACCATTTCCCTTACGACAGCCTCAGCGTAAAAATCGAATCTTCTTTCAGGGATATTGAGTTCCTGGGAAGACTGCAGTATTTCAATTATCTTCTGCTTGTATACTGTCCTTCTTTGTTCTGGGTCCCTTATCTTGTAGGGGGCAATGCTTATTATCCTTGTGGCAGCCTCCTTTATTGTGCTTATGATTGTCCTTTCCCCTAATGCAGGCTTGCTCACAGGGATGATATAGTATAATAATTCTTTTTCGGGCACCCTGTAAATTTTTACTTCCCCGTAAGAGTCAATCAATTCCTTTTTTGACTGCTCTAATTCGGCTTCAACAAAAGATAATTCCTCTTCTTCTTCCCTTCTTTCAATCCTTTCTTTTCTGCTCTGCTTTTCCTTTTCTTTTCTTTCCCTTTCCTCCCTCACTTCTTTTCCCTTTCTTTCCTCTTTTTCTTCCTCCTCAATTCTTTCAGGCTTTTCCCTTGCAGGCTTTTCAATTATTATTTTCTTTTTTAATTCCTCATAACTCAATTCTTTTTTTGGCCTGCCCTTTGTTTTCTCTTCTTCTAATTCTTCCTCTTTTGCTTTCTTTGCTTTCTTTATGAGGTCGTCTAAATAAGAAGGCATTCTATTGCACCCGTAATTAGAATTACTTTTCTTTATTTAAAGATATCTGGAATAAACTAAAATTAGAAAAAAATTTTTTCATTCAATTTCTTTTGCTTTAATTTTCTTGTTTAATTCGCTGATGAAGTCTTCAATTCTTGCATTCATTCTTACTTTTCCTGTCCTGTCCCTGACAGCAATTGTTCTGGCTTTTTCTTCTTTTTCGCCAACAGTGAGAGCAAAAGGCACTTTCTGCAATTGCGCCTGCCTTATCTTGTATGAAAGGGTTTCAGAACTGTCATCCAATTCAACCCTAAAGCCTTGCGCCCTCAATTCTTCTAAAACCTTTCCTGCATACTCATTGGATTTGTCGCTGACAGGCAAAACTACAATTTGCACTGGCGAAAGCCATAAAGGGAATTTTCCTTCATAATGCTCTACCAGAATTCCAATAAATCTCTCAAGGCTTCCAAGCAATGCCCTGTGAATCATTACAGCTGAATGCTTTTTGCTGTCCTCTCCAATATATGTTGCCTCAAACCTTTCAGGCATCTGAAAATCCAGTTGAATTGTAGCGCACTGCCACATCCTTCCAATCGAGTCCTTTATGCTGAAATCAATTTTCGGGCCATAGAATGCTCCCTCGCCTTCTTGAACCTTGAATTTTATTCCTTTTTTCTGCAGTGAATTCTTCAAGGCATTTTCTGCCTTCTCCCAGAGCGCAGGGTCACCCATTGCCTTTTCAGGCTTGGTGCTCAATGCAACCTCATAATCAAAATTGAATACTTTTTTGTAGATATACTCAGCGAAATCAATTAATCCAATTATCTCTGATTCCATCTGCTCTGGAGTGCAGAAGATGTGCGCGTCATCCTGCGAGAACTTCCTTACCCTGAACAGGCCTCCTAATACTCCACTTAATTCATTCCTGTGCAATACAGCGAAATCAGCAATCCTTAAAGGAAGGTTCCTGTAGCTCTTCATCCCGTTCTTGAAAATTATTATGTGCGAAGGGCAATTCATTGGCTTTAACGAGAAAGTCCTGCCTTCAATATCCAAGAAAAACATGTCGTCCTTGTAGTGCTCCCAGTGCCCGCTCTGCTCCCACAAACCCTTGCTGTAAAGCAAGGGGGTTATTACCTCCTTGTAATCCCTTTTACTGTATTCTTGCCTCAAAAAAGAAATCAGTTCATTGAAAATTATTGCGCCTTTAGGGTGAAAGAAAGGCATTCCAGGAGAACATTCATTAAAGCTGTAAAGGTCTAATTCCCTTCCAATTTTTCTATGGTCCCTTTTGGCTGCCTCTTCCTTCATCTTTACGAATTCATCCAGTTCCTTCTGCGAAGAAAAAGCAGTTCCATAAATCCTCTGCAGTGCCTCCCTTTTTTCGTCTCCCTTCCAGTAAGCAGCAGCAGTTGAAAGAAGCTTGAATGCCTTCAAGTATTTAGTGCTCGGAATGTGGGGGCCCCTGCACAAGTCAACAAAATTGCCTTGCCCGTACACTGAAATTTTTTCGTCTTTCATTTCCTGCAGCAATTCAACCTTAAATCTTTCCCCCCTCTTTTCAAAAAACTTTATTGCATCCCTTGCATTCAATTCCTTTCTCTCAAGCTTCAAGTCCTTTTTTGCCAGTTCCTTCATCTTCTCTTCAATTTTTTTCAAGTCTTCAGGAGTGAAAGGCTCTTTTTTCTCGAAATCATAATAGAATCCTTCCTCTATTATGGGCCCAATGCCTAATTTTATTTCAGGCCATAATTCCTTTACTGCTTGAGCCATCAAGTGCGAGGCAGAATGCCTTAAAATATTTCTTCCTTCAATTGAATCAATTGTAATTACCTGCACTTTTGCATTCGACTCAATTTTTGCATTCAAGTCAACTAATTCTTCGTTCACTTTTCCTGCGACTGCATCCTGAGCCAGCTTCTTCCCTATCTTTTCTGCTAACTCAAGGACTGTAATGCCTTTCCTGAACTTCTTTTTTGAGCCGTCAGGGAAAGTCAGCTCAATTTCAGCCATTTTGTTTTCACTTAAAATTTCTTCTTGGAATTAAATTAAAACCCTTTCCCTTCAGAACTAAATTGTGGGTTTATGATCTCTGGAGGGCAGTGCATTAAATGCAAGGGTCGTCTATTCTGTGGCCTAAAGTCCTGCCCAGTCCTTGAAAGATTCAATTCACTCAAAAAGATTTCCTTCCTTACAAGAGCAAAAAGCTTTTCAGGGAACAGCCCTCCCTCGCTTTTTGTCTCCTGGAAGAATTACCCTGACATCTCAATTGCACCTCTAACGCCACCGCAATTAATGCATGAATCCTCTTTATTGGACAAGCCAGAGCAATGGTATGGAATGCAGCAAGAGCAGATAATTGAAATGCGCTCTCTCCTTGTAAGTCCTTTCACTAAAACGCAGATCGAAAGCGCTTCAAGGCCTGACAGAAAGCTTTCAGAATTGCAGGAAATGGTCATGTCTGAAAAGCCTGTTGAATTGTCAATTGAATTAAAGAAAGAAATAAGACCAACCTTATCATTTGACTCCTTTGTTGCGCCTATAGGCCCAAGCGCCCCACTCAAAAAATTTTCATTGAACGAAAACCCTAAAATCCCCAAGAAGGTCGACTACATTGTCTCAGACACAGACCTAAAATCAACTAATGCCCTGCAGGAATTATACGAAAGCGATTTTGCTGTATCTTACCTCCAGAAAATTCTTTCAGCAGGCCTGCTCGGAAGAAAAAGAGAGAGAAAAATGGTTCCAACAAGGTGGGCTATAACTGCAGTTGACTCAAACCTTTCAAGCAAAATGCTCAAAGAAATAAAATACTCCCCTCAAATTGAATCAATAGAATTATTTGAGTCAATCTATTTAGACAATCATTTCATCATACTCTTGATTCCGTCTTCCTGGATGTTCGAGCAACTGGAAGCCTGGCTTCCACAAGGCATCTGGACACAAAAAGAAGTCAAGCCCCAAATAATTGCAGATTACGAATTATTTAAAGGCAGAAAGGATTACGCCTCAAATGTTACCGGGGCATACTATTCATCCCGACTTGCAGTGTGCGAGTACCTGCAGAAGAAAAAAAGGCAGGCAGCAGCAGTAATTTTCAGAGAGATAGGCTCAGGCTATGCTGTGCCCATGGGCGTGTGGGTCATAAGGGAGACAGTAAGGAGGGCGTTCAAGAAAAAGCCAGCAGTCTTTTATGACCTGAACCTTGCCTTGAATTATGCAGAAAAGAAACTGCATATTTCCCTGGCAGAATACAAGAAAGAATCAAAAGTCCTCAAAGAAATTCAATCCCAAAAAAAGCTCTCAGAATTTTAAGGTCGGCCCCCAATTATATTGCCCAAATCATCCAGTTTCAGTTCATAGAACTTGTCTTCTGCCTTTATGAACGCACGCCAGTAATTCTCTTTCCTCTCAAAATCAATCACAGTAAAAACAAGGTTAGGGTAATGGTCTGCAAGAAACTGCATTAATTTCTGTTTTGCCTTCTCCTTTTCAGCCTCTCTTCGGGCTTCCTTCTGCTTCTCGAATTCACTGAATTCCTGCAATTGCTTGCTCTCAACCTCCTGGCCCCTATGAGAAAAAAGATAAGCGTCAAGGGCACTGTACAATCCAACAATAAAATAGGATGACATCGCAGCATACCACTGCATGTTCATTAAAAAAATCAGGCTCAGGGCGCTCCCGAAAGCAACCAACAGCACAACAATTCCATGCAAGTACTGCTTGTGAATAATCTGGCCTGAGCCAGGCACGAGAAAGCCGCAGACCGCTTCAAGCAAGCCCATAAAATTGCACCTAAATTAGTACAGCATTACACTATAAAAATCCAAGCCTTAATTACTTCTTGTACTTCATGAACTGAGCTATGAGGGCCTCCAATTGAATTCTCTCGTTTGCGCCTTCCACCAAACGGAAATTGTATTCTCCAACTGTATCAATCAAGTCGATTTTAGTCTTGCCGTCCAACTCCTTTTCATCCATTGCAATTAGCTCACGGTACAACTGCAGAATAATATCTTCACCGCTCATTCCGTGCTCGTACAACAAGGCATCAAGCTTCTCCCTTGCCTCCAAAAACTTCCTGTTCAAGGCCAGCTTGATCAGCTCTTTAATTTCCTCTGGCTTTGCCGTACTGCTCACATCAAAAATTATTTTCTCTGTAATGCTTTTGCCCATTGAGGCTCCTGACTGAAGCACATTTATTGCCTTCCTTAAATCGCCCTGGGAAGCATAAATTATTGCCTTGAAAGCCTTCTCATCCACTTTCAGGCCCTCAATCTTTTCAATGCTCTTAAGCTTTTCCTCAATCTCTTTTGTGCTCAAAGGCTTGAACCTGAAAACCACACACCTTGACTGTATAGGCTCAATTATGCGTGAAGAATAATTGCACGACAAAATAAACCTGCATGTTCTCGTGTACTTTTCCATTGTCCTCCTCAAGGCCTGCTGGGCGTCAGCAGTCAAGGCATCAGCCTCATCCAAGAAGATAATCTTAAAATCAGAGTCAAAAGCTATTGTTCTCGCAAAATCCTTTATGGTCTTCCTTACAACATCTATCCCGCGATCGTCACTATTATGCAAAAGTATTGGTGTTGTGCCACCCCAGAACATTTCGCTTCCAGGCACTGAAACGTCATAAACGAAATCATTGTATTCTTCAAATTCAATTTTTTTGATTTGAATGCTTGAAAGAGGCGATTCAATCAACCTCTTTAATTCTTTGTTTGGGATGCCATTCTTTTTGATGAATTCCTTCAGCAGTTTCTTTGAAATTCTCTTGCTTTTCTTTCCGTACAATGAATGCCTGAAATAATTCCTGAAATCAATTCTTGTTTTCTCAAATGCTTTAATGAAAGGCTCTACCGGAAGAAGTTCTGTTTTAATATAAGAATAGGTTGGAAGCTCCCACACAAGCCTGCACTCTTGCTTAAACACAGAGGAATCAATGCCGGTAATTCTAGCCAACCAAGCAATATCAATTAAATTCTCTTTTGATCGCGAAGAATACCTTACATATTCATTCCATTTTCCAGTTGCGTCGCCCATATAGCCTTTGAAGAAAGATATTCTGTTCTGAATTGTTGCTGAAAAAAAGAAATCAGGAGTTCTTTTTGTAGTTGCTTTCTTGACTTCTGCTCCATTATAAAAATGGTTCCTGAAAAACTGTGCCAGCTGGTTGTTGAATGCCCTTACTTGAATTGAAGAAAGCCTGCTTCTATCAAAGCCTGAAGCACCTAATTTTGTTTGCGATTCAATGCCAAAACTGCTTTTAATCAAATCTTTTACTTTGAATGCAGTCTCTTTTTCGTGGGGGTAACCTAAAGTAAAAATTGTCACCCCGCTGGTATAACCATTCCTTATAGAAGTGCATCCTTCAGCCAAGTACATTCCGTTAAGCCAAGATAATTCTTCATCCAACTCCATGTTATCAAGAACTGTTTTTATTTTTGGGTTCTTTATGTTTCCGCTCCTCAAAGGATTAAATAGTGTTGGCTTAAATTTCTCTAAATCCAATACTGTCTTTTCGCCTTCAATTTCTTCAGCAAAGCTTATTAGCAGGTCGCCTTGCCTTAATTCTGAAACCTCTTTTGATGAAAGCCTGCCTTCAGAATCAATTACTATTAATGAATGATTTAAGCTAGTCCTTATGCTACCACCCTCATACTTGATTCTTGCAATTTTTTCCACTTTATGCCTTGAAACATTCTTTACTGGCATGAATTTTAAGTTATAGTCTTTGTCAACAGAAAGAATTTCAAGGTCTTTTGGATAAGCATATTTTTCATTATTCTTCTTGAAATATTTCTGTGCCAGTTCTCCAAAATTAGTTCTCTTTATTTTTCCTTTAATTCTAACAAGCACTGGCGTTTCAGGGGCAACACTCGCATTCAATTCCAAGAAATTCCTTTCGAACTCCTTTCCATACAATTCCTTTGCCATTGCAACAGCACAAGAAGTCTTTCCTACGCCGGCAGGACCAGAAAAAAGCAGGTTTGGTGAGTTCCTGTTCTTAACGTAAGACTCAAGCCTTTTCACGACCTCCTCCTGGCCTACGACCTCATTCAGTTTCTCAGGCCTGTACTTTTCAACCCAAGGCATTCCCTCCAAATCCTTCTCCTTCATAAAAAAAACCCTGATAATTTTCTTGCAAGATAATTGTTTTAAAGGCTACTATTTATAAACAATAATAATAATAATAGTTTAGCATGAAGAAAGCAATTCTTTTAATTTTTTTTACTTTGTTTTTGTTTAGCTTTGTTTCTGCTCAGACCCAATACATTAATTCTTGCAGGGCATTAGACCAGCCTAACACAACTTATGTTTTAACTCAAGATGTTTCCTCTGCAGACAGTTGTTTTTTTGTTTATGGAGACAACATTACTTTGGATTTGAATGGACATAAAATAACTTATGCTACAGGCTCCAAACAAAACAGTTGTTCCACCTACATTGGAACTGTCAGCGGTAACATCTGTCATTATGCAGTTTATAATTCTGATAACCCGACAACAATTCCTGATACTCCAGCCCCTTACAATGGTCGCTGGAATTTAATGGCCAATAATTTTACTCTAAAGAATGGCATAATAGGGCAAGGAAACGGCGGGGCTTCACACTCTACTGCAATTTATTGGGCAAGCTCTAATGCTGAATTCGCTAATCTTACTGTTACAGTGAACGGAAATGATTCCGATAATCTTTATACTACTGGAAGTAATCACATTCACCACAATAATTTTATTAATGAGAGCACAGTTGTAACTAATCGCCATCAAGGAAGAGAGGTAATTTACAGTAGTGGGACTGATTCACTGATTCATGACAATAAAATTGTGGGAGGCCCCCAAAATGGTATTAGAACAGGGAGCTTTTTGGCAAGATCAACAGCCAAAATTTACAGGAATGACATCAGACATAATGCAGTTGTTACAAACCCTTACGGAATAACTGTATTATTGGCTGACAACTATGAAGTCTATGACAACAATATTATTCCAGTTAACGGTAGAGGCATAATGCTTTGGGAGTCTCATTATGGAAAGATCTATAATAATTATATTGAGGTCAAAGACCTTCCAAACGGGGAATATGCTCAGGGACTACAAAGTACTGGCATAAGGTTAAGGCAAGGGGCAAGTTACAATAAAATTTACAATAATACTATTATTGCTATTGCAGGCGAGCCTTATACTCATGCAATAGGCTTAAGGCCCTCGACAGTATACAGTAGCCCTACTTACAATGAGTTTTATGATAATAATGTTACAGCAATAACTACTTCTCCAAACTTTAAGGCTGAAGCAGTATCAATTGAACAACCACTTCCAATGACTTACCCTTCAAGGGAGGTTTTTCGTAATAATATACTCACAAGTAACAATGTCAATATAGCTTTAGGAGAATATGACGGTGGAGCCATGGGGGTAGAATTTATTTCCAATAAACTGATCAAAGGAAGCAATCCAATTAATTATAATATGATTACTGTGGGCTATGATGTTGTTAATGTCTCTGATGTAAACCTTTTGGATTCAACTTTTGAAAACGGCGCAAGTTATAACAATGTGTTATTTCAAGGAACAGGCGCGCAAAGAATCATTACAATTCAATGGTATCTTGACATTTTAGTTCAAAACCAGTCAGGAACTCCTCTTTCAGGTGCTGTGGTTTCAATTAAGGATTCAACTGGAGCAACAGTTTTTTCAGGCACAACCGATGCAACAGGAAAGGTTAGGGCCATATTGACTCAATACACGCAAAACCCTTCAGGCAAAACTTATTTTACGCCACACACTGTCACTGCGACTTATTCAAGCGTAAGTACATCAAGTACTATTATAATGGATTCAAGTAAAAGTATTACTTTAACATTAAATTTAACGCCGTGCACTTCAGGCCAAACAAGGGCTTGTTCTATTGCACATCAGGGAGTTTGTGCTGTTGGAACAGAAACTTGTGTTTCTGGTTCTTGGACTGGCTGTCCTGCGCCTCAGACTGAAACCTGTAATAATTTGGATGATGATTGTGATAGTTTAATTGATGAGTTTTTAAGCAGGTCTTGCAGTGTTGCCCACGTTGGTGCTTGTGCTGTTGGAACTGAGTCTTGTTCTGCTGGCTCTTGGAACGGATGTCCTGTGCCTACTGCGGAAGTTTGTTCTGATTCAATAGACCAGAATTGTGATGGCTCTGATACTATTTGTTCTGTGTGCCCTCAAGGTCAAATTACCTTTAGGTGTTTGTGTGGAAGTACTGCTTATAGTTCTGGTTACTGTTGCAATAATGCATACCAGACTACGCCTTGCGGGACTCAGGCGTGTGTTCCAAATACTGTTTGTACTACTTCGCAGAACTGTCCTGGAACTTGTAATTCGCAAGGGACTTTGTGCATTGATGACCAGAACGATAATTGTCCCCCGCAACAAGGGAACACTTTAACATTTCAAGAGGGCGATGGAGGAAATTTTAGCACTACATATGATTCCAGTTTGAGAGAGAATTCCCCCAACAATGGCTCAGAGAATTTAATAAGAATTCACAATCTTCCCATTCATGGAATAATTGTGTTTCCTAATATAATAGGAAACAGTGCAGGACAACTTCTACCGAATTCTGTTATTGTTTCTGCTGAACTAAGCTTTTATGTTGAAAGTGTTAGCACTCCAGCCAAGACCTTATTGTTTTCTAGGGTCATTGATGTGAATAATGATAGTATTCCTCTTGCTGATTCTATTAGTACTTGGGTGAAAAGAAATAATAGTAGTAATTGGATTAATGCTGGAGGAGATTACACAAATGAAGGATCGGCAGAAGTAGTTGTTTCAACTGCAGGAAATTATGTGATAAATGTAACTTCTACAGTACAATATTGGGTTAATAATTATAGTTTAAAGCAAGATGTTGTGCAGGGATGGATAATAAAATACAAGGCAGGAGAAGGTGATACTTACCTGCGTTCAAGTGAGCATTCAAACCAAACCACAAGACCAAAACTTACAGTAAATTATTCACTACAGCAACAATGTATTCCTGACTGGCAGTGTGGCTCATGGAGTCAATGCTTGAATGGAAGCCAGACAAGAAATTGCACTGACTTAAATGCCTGTGATCCAAATAATCTTATAAGAATTGAAAGTCAGGCTTGTGGTTCTTGTACTTCAGGTCAAACTCAAAGCTGTACAACAGAAAGTTGTGCTGGAACTCAAACTTGTTCTAATCTGAATGTTTGGGGCTCCTGCGTGAAGCAAGACTTGTGCTGTGGTGTTTCATGCAGTGATGGAAGCGATTGTACTACAGATTCTTGCAGTGCAGGCCAATGTTCTTTCTCTCCTATTCCTAACTGCGGTACAGGTAGGGGGGGCGGTGGTGGTTCTGGTGGCGGCGGGGGGCTTCCATCGCAGAAAGAGTTTTTGGTAGAATTAAATCCTTCTCAAGTTAAGATTGGAGAAAATTTTACTGTTACAGTAAAGGATTCTAGTTCAAGGAATACTGTGGAGAATGCTTCTGTTTCTTATGCTAAGAATTCAAAGTTTACTAGTATTTTGGGTATAGTGGAGTTTACTGCAGTGCAAGGCTATTCTCTTGTTACTGTGAAGAAGGACGGATACAAGAATAATACTGTTAGAATAACTATTGTAACAGAGCCTGTTTCTTTGTGTGGCAATTATGTTTGTGATTTGGGTGAGAGCCATGGTAATTGTGCTTCTGATTGTCCTGCTGGAAAGAAGCTTAGGGTGAGCACTGAGAAGGCTAGCGTGAGTTCAGGAGAAACTTTAAATGTTGTTGTTACTGACGAGAATGGTAATTCTGTAGATAAAGCGAAAGTTGTTTACGCCGGAAAAAGTTATTTGACTGATATTGAAGGCTTGACTTCTTTTACTGCTGTAAAGGGTTATAGTATTGTTACTGCTAGTAAGGAGGGCTTTGAGCCAGCTTCTACAATACTGAAGTTTATTACTGCAGTAAAACCAGAATGCGGAAACAATAAGTGCGACGAAGGCGAGACAGCAGAAAGCTGCCCGAGAGACTGCAAGCAGGAGATTGTAGACTTAATGCCTTTCACTGCTGCAGGAATTGCATTAATACTAATAGTATTATTTGTTGTGATAGTTATTAAGGAAAAAAATAAAATTTCTCCTAAAAAATAATTTTTAATAATTAGAATTGAAACCTTGTCAAGAAGAGCTGGTTCTTGACAAATTTCAATCCACTGATTGAAGATCAGTGGAATTGAAACCTTTTAAAATTGATTGCAGGAATACTATTTAATAAAATTTGTGCGTGAATTGAATGCCTGAAGAGAAAACAGAAAAAGAAAAGGGAGTGCACATTGTTTCAACGCCTTTTGTTCCAAGGCACAAGATAACAGAAGTCAAAGGCCTTGTGTGGGCCAGCACAGTCAGGTCAAAATTCTTTTTGGACGACCTGAAGGCCTGGGCCAGAATGCTTGCAGGCGGGGAAGTAAAAGAATACAGGGAGCTCTTAAATGAAGCCCGCAGGGACATCCTCAAAAAATTGAACGACAACGCAAAGGAATTAAATGCAAATGCGGTAATAAGTGTTGTACTCAACACTGCACCAATTGTTCCGGGCACAGTGGAAATCCTTGCTTACGGGACAGCAGTGATATTTGAAAGGGAATACTCAAAGTGAACTTGAATGGATAAAACAAAAGCAGCAAAAATAATTGTTTTGTTTGTAATATTCTATGCAGTGCTTTACTTTCTCCCCTACATTACCCCGCTTCATAAATGGGATTTCTGGGGCATTACAAGAGCAGATTATACCTTCTTCCTGATTCCAATTCCAGGCTTCTTTTTCCTTTATTTCATCATAAACTGGATTGACGAATTCTTTGAAACAGACTTAGGGCATACCCCTGCCCTTCCCTTAATATTTGTAGTCCTTTCCTTTATTGCATTCTACGCGCAATTATATTTTTACTGGGGCAATTTTGCTTCCTTAAGCGGTGGAAGCACTAAAGTAATAATCTGGCTTTTCTCCCAGCCGACAGCAACAGAATGCGCTTCCAACATCTGCCTTGACTACTTCAACTATCTTGTATCTTCAGCATTCCTCGTGTTCGTGTTCGCAGGCATATTCGGCTGGCTTTCCCACATGATTGCAGAGCACTGGACTAAAACAAAAGAAGAAAAGAAAGAAAGCAAAGAAAAACACAGCAAAAAAGAATAATTCTGCCTGGAATTTTTGTGGTGAATTAATTTGAAGAAATTTTATCTTGAATCATACGGCTGTTCACTGAACAAGGCAGACAGCCAGGCAATAAAAGCCCTCCTGAAAGAAGAAGGCTTTACAGAAGCAAGGCCAGAAAAAGCAGGAATCATAATAATAAATGCCTGCGCTGTAAAAGAGCACACAGAAAACAGGATGATTAAAAGAATAAGAGAATTAATGCAGGCAAAAGAAAGGAATGCAAGGCTTATTGTCTTCGGCTGCCTTGCAAAAATCAACCCTGAAAGAGTGAAAGCAATTTCAGGAAAAATAATATTAATTGAACCTTCTTTAAAAAAATTGTCTGACTTCCTAAAAATAAAAAGAAAAGAATTCTCTCCACTGCTCGCGCAGTGCAGGGAGAACAAGATAATTTCAATTATTCCTATTGCCAGAGGCTGCCTTTCAGCGTGCGCTTACTGCGCAGTAAAAAAAGCCCGCGGTCCGCTTAAAAGTTATCCAGTAAAAGAAATAAAGAAAGCATTTGAAAGAGAAGTAAAAGAAAGCATGGAGATATGGATTACAGCGCAGGACTGCGGCTGCTACGGCTTTGATTTGGGAACAAGCCTGCCTGCACTAATAAAAGAACTCCTGAAAACTAAAGGAAATTACAGGGTAAGAGTGGGAATGATCAACCCCCAGCATCTCAAGAAGTTTTTTCCCTCTTACATTAAATTATTCAAGGATGAAAGGCTGTACAGATTCTTTCACATTCCGGTTCAATCAGGCTCAAACAGGATCCTTAAATTAATGAACAGAAATTATAATGCAGAAGAATTCATTGAATTAGTGAAAAGAATAAGGGGAAAATTTCCAAGAGCAACAATTGCAACAGATGTAATCGCAGGCTTTCCCTCAGAAACAGAAAAAGAATTCAATGAAACCCTTCAATTAATAAAAAAGCTTAAGCCTGACATTGTGAACATCTCGCGCTTTGGTATAAGGCCTGACACGCAGGCAGAAAAAATGGAAGGCCAAATTCACGGAAGAATAAAAAAAGAGAGGAGCAGGATTCTTTCCTTGCTTTGCAGGAAGATTGCATTAGAACAGAATAAAAAATTTATTGGAAGAATAGAGGAATGCCTTGTGTCAGAGAAGGGAGCAAAAAAAGGCTTTATTGCGCGCACTTCATCCTATAAGCCTGTTGTTATTCAGGATAACCTGCTTGGGGAATTCGTGAAATTGAAAATCACTGAAGCAAAGCCCACTTACTTGGTGGGAACGGTATTATAACAAAAAACTGCCAAAAAGCAATGGAGAAGAAATCCGAGCAACTGAACCTGCTGCAGGAAATAATAACACAAGAACTTGAAAAGAGAGGCGTTGACATGGAAGGGATAACAAAAATACTGGCGGCAAAAGGATGAAAAACAAGCAATAGTTTTATATTACAATTATATTATTATGATATAATAGTGATATGAATGAAATACAGCCTTTTTGTTAGGAAACTTTTGCTTAGGAAGGAGCGCTTTATTTCAAGCGAAGAACTGAAAGAAGAATGCGCAAAGTTAAAAATGCCTTATGTCAAGGCAATCAGATACCTGTATTTGTACAGGTATATTGTGCGAATTGTCCGGGGATTCTTTTACATTCCTACAGTTGAAGAAAGAAAATACCATACAGGCGGGCCAAATTTTTTTGAAGCAATTGTCAGGGCAATGGAGCACAAGAAAATAAAGAATTGGTATTTCGGTCTGGAAACCGCCATAAAAATGAATGCAATTACCCACGAGGTGTTTACTATTGATTATGTTGTTTCCGACGCTATTTTTCGGCCAAGGCCCATAGAGATTCTCGGCCGCAGGGTAAGATTCGTTAAATTGAGCAAGAGCCTTTTTGGTTTTGGCATAAAAAAAGAGTCTATTCCATATTCTGACTTGGAAAAAACAATCCTGGATTTAATCCACCTAAAGAAATATGCAGGCAGACCCAACAAGACAATAAGGGATTATTTGATTGAATGGGCTGACGAAGCAAACAAGAACAAGCTCAAAAAGTATTCAAAGCACTACAGCAAATCAGTCAGAAAAGCACTAGAGGAATTGAAATGATTGAAAAAGAAACACTGAACTGGCTGTCAGACAAGCTCAAAATACAAAACATTGCTCTGATAGAAAAAGACCTTTTGCTGCAAGGTCTGCTCAACGAATTATCAAAATCAGAGTATTTTACGGAAAATTTTGTCTTCAAGGGCGGCACCTGCCTAACCAAAACGTACTTTGGCTATTACCGGTTTTCTGAAGACCTTGATTTTACCTGGTTAAACAAAAAAGCTTTTGAAGGAAAAACAGAAAACTAAATCAGGAAAATGCTTTCAAAAGAAATAAACAAAATAATGGAACTGCTTACAGCTGCCGCAAAACAATTAGACCTTGACTTCAAGGCAGAAAAATCAAACAAGCATTATGTCCAGCTAGGCGGTAGCAATCGCTTCACAACATTCAAATTCTGGTACAAACCAGCTGATTCAGAAAAAGAAACATTCATAAAAATCCAATTAAACTTTGTAGAAAAAATTGTCCACCAGCCACACAAACACCCATTGGTTGCCATAGCAAAAGAGCACGCAGAAGATTTCGAGTACCTTTACCCACAATACATCCCAATGGCGACCAAAAGCCCAGAATTCTATTGCTATGACTTGAAAGAAATCGCCTCGGAAAAAATCAGGGCACTGCTTACAAGAAGAGGCTTCAAGGCAAGAGACATTATTGACTTGTACATGCTCGCAAAAAAAGACATTACAATAAAATCAGTCAAGCCAATGGCTTTTGAAAAAACCAAATTTATGCTCCGCTACCTCAAATACGCCGAACACTTAAAGCACAAGCACTTTGACGAAAACTTCAGGCTCGAAGAAGAACGAAACCTGTTAGTAAAACAGCCACGCAAAGACTTTGAAAAATTTGCTGTTGAAACAATCAAAGAACTCAATGAGGTTGCGGAAGAATTCAGGAACAAATTAAAAGAAAAGGTCTGAGATTATGAAAAAAGAATATCCTGTGCAACAGGTCGTGAACTGGTTTTTTGGAAACTATTGCACAAGAAAATGCCTCGAAAACGAAGAACAATTGTTTAAGTGCAGGCAAAAGCTTGAAGCATTTGCAGAAAAACACGCTGGTCAAATTCGCCATAGAGAATTCCTACAGCTAATGCAAGAGGGCTTGAACATTTGCGAACTGCCAGCAGAACAAAAAACCAAAGCAATAAGCTACAAAGAATTCGCAGAAAAACAAGGCCTTTGCCCATTATGCAAAAAACTTGGGATCTACTAAGAACATGATTTTTATGAATCTTGAAAACTTTTCTTTGAAGAACATTTACGATTTAACGAGAATTCTGCGTGTTCCCCGTGAAAAAATCGAGTTTGTTTATCCACAACAAATAATTGACATAATGAATTCAACAGACAAAAAAGTTGCCGTTCATTTGTATCCATTGAAATTCTCAAAACCAAAGAAAGAACGCTTGCTGGATTATGACAAATGGGGTTATCATCAAATTTGCCTTGCCATTAAAGACAACCTGATTTATTGCTGTTTGGGCCATGGAGACTCCAGCGGGTCAAGAGAGCTTCACAACCAAATGACTGAACTTCTTATGCAAAACAAAAAGCTGCGAGAAGAAACACCAACAGCAGTGCTTGTAACATTCAAAGGAAACGTCATGGCTTATTATTTCTACAAAAAATACGCTTACTTGAATGAAGATATTGGCAGCAACTGGAAAATTGGGTTAGGAAAAGAACTGGCAAAAGCACGCATTCCTTTCTCCCAAAGAAGAATTTTGGACGAAGGCCGAGAAATAATATTCAAGACCGCCCAAAAAGAAACCATCATCTTCAGAGCACTCGAAGAAGAACTGATAAAACCATGGCAAATTGCCATCAAAAATGATATGCTAAAATAACCAAGTATCTTGTTAAAACCCATAACATATTCAGCAACTGAATAATTCAGTTAGTGAATACTATTTTTTGATTATGAACCTGCTGTAAATTACTATAACAAATTGGATTGGAGTCTGTGGCTAATTTTGTTGAAACTCCACATATACATTTCTGTTGGCGATGATGAGGTTATCCCCTAAAATAAAAAATCGCTAAAAATATAATCAAAATCAGCGGAATAAAAAAATAGTTTATTTCAGGCGCATTAACTGGCCTTATGGGCACCAAAGACATGTCCTTGTAGGCGTAATTATTATTTGTGTTCTGCTCTTCTGGGGGGGAAGTAACATTCAATTCAAGCATGTACAATTTCTGCTTCAAGCCCGGCGCTTCCACAGCCAAATCAATTAAACCAGAATTATAAGAGAAGTTCTCGCTTCCAGCAAAGCTGTGCGCTATTGTTTTGTTCAATACAATCTGGTTTGATGTTGTGTCCCTCATTAAAAGCCTTATTTCCTGGTTAGGCCTTGCATCAGGAGTCAGATTAATTATGTCTGCTGTCACAGTAAACTTGCTTGAAGTATTATAATCCTTTGGCGGGTCCACATAAAAATTCTTTATTTCAAAAATGTCCCCAATAATTGGCTTAATTCTAACCCTGATTGAAGCAGAGCCCGTCTCCCCAATTGAATCCACAGCCCTCAAGGTAATATTATGGTCTCCTGGCGTCAGGCTGTTGTATTGGAAGTCTTCTGCAGTAGAAATTACCCCCTGCTTGTTTGAATCCCAGGAAACAGTGTAAGGATAACCGTAAGCTGTTACAGTTCCAGCGAAATTTATTGTTGTTCCATCCAAGAATTCTGCTCCATTCGCAGGAGCATCAATTATTACCTGCAGGCTCCTGAACTGCTGGAACCTGAAGGTCGCCTCATAATAGTTTGAATTATTCCACGTGTTTCCGTTATCAGGAGAAAAAGTGTGAACGCTCCTTGTTCCATCAAAAGTAATGCTTAAAAGATTTGAGTCAGAGGTATCAGTGCTTGGACGATTAAAAGCCCAGTTATTGCTTGCATCACAAGAAGGGCACTTCAAGTAAATCCTATACTCTTTCAGTGCATCAAGCGGTACAATAGAAGGAAGCACTGCATCTTTCCATGCATAAGAAGCAGAAAAAGCAGGGGCCTCTGAAGCCCTTGCAAGAACAACATCAAATTCCTGCTTTAAATCAGTAATATTATATAAAACTACATTAAGGTCTGCAGGACTACCAAAAGACCTCAAATAAAATCCAACAGACCTGACATTAATTGAAGTAAAGGGGATGAATTCTTCCCCTGACCTCTCGCTTCCAGAAAATCTTTCGTCACTAAACAACTTGAATGGCACCCCCTCACATGTTCCATCAGTAAAACAAACCATATAAATAGGCTGGTATTGCTTGAATGCAGTCCAAGTGATTCCATCAAAATAGGAAGTCCTCTGGTTTAAGTCGAGAACCTGATACAATGGCGTCATGTGATTGTTTGTAGAGCCTTCTTTCACTGTAATATACCCTGCCCCGCTAACAAATTCTACTACAACATGATAGCACTGCCCTGCACTCACATTATATTTAGGGTCAGGCATTATTGCATAGTTCCAGCCGTTATTATTAACAAGAATATCACGCTGTGCAAGCCATGAACTGCCAGGGAAACCGTTTGCTTCAGAGCAGTCCTTTAATCCAACCTTATAAGTTGCCCCTCCACCGAAAACACCATAAACATAAAATGAAACGCTCCTTACAGTCTTTGAGTCCTGTGCAGTGAACCTCATTGCAAAAGCTTTTGTTAAATCAATATTAGGGGACGAGATAACATTTGTCATTACGAATTCGTTGCCGTAATACCCCGGCGTAGGGTCAGCTGAAACCAAACTGAAATAAAAAGAAAAAAAGCAAAATACAATTGCCGGAAACAATAATCTTTTCATGCTGTAATCTAATGCTAATTACTATTATTTATTTTTAATGCTTTTTTTCCCGCTTTTTTTTGGCAACAGCAAAATCAGCACTGCAGCCAAAACCAATGCAATTAACTCAACCCTTATTTCAGGCGTTGCAACTGCTTTTATTCCTGTTAGAAGGATTGTCTGCATTGCCTCGTTGTTTGAAATGTTCTCTTCGTTCACTGCAGGCAGAACCTTCAATTTCACGTAATAGCTTTTTGCTGTGCCTTTAGGATTCAAATCCAAAGCAAAGTTGATGTCCTTGTTGAACCTGTAATAATTGCCTCCAATAATTTGTTGTGTTTCAGTGTAAGTGTAATTCACTTGGTTGGTGAAGGCATCGCTTATTGTAAGCACAATGCTTGCATTTGCGTCAGAGGTAGAATAATTCCTTATTGTGGCAGAGATGCGCGCGTTCCCGTCAACCATGAACCTGCCTGCTGGCACTGATTCAACCTTGAAATCCTCTACTGCAAACACGTCAGCCTCCATTCTCAACACTGAAATTTTTATTGAATCGCTGCCGCTTGCACCCAATGAATCGGTTGCAGTGAAGGTAATATTATGGTCTCCTACTGAAAGTCCGTTGTACTGCTCGTAACTTGTGGAGCCGAATGTTCCGTCATTGTTTGAATCCCACTGCATTGAAACAACATCATTTCCATCATCAGTTACAATAGCATTAAAGTCTATTACTGAGCCATACAAGAAATTATTGCCGTCAGAGGGAGAAACAATCAAAACAGAAGGCTTGTGGCCTGTAAAGCCCACTGCAATATTGCCTGAAGTAAAATAATAATTGTATACAGGCCCAGTAACCTGGCTCCAAGCATTCACTGTAGTTTGAATTGAGTCAGTCCCAGAGCTTGGCGTTTTAAAGTTGAAGCCCCACCAATAATAATATGGGGGCACTGCGGGATTATAACCAAATTCATGATATGTTGCATTTTTAATGAAATTATTTGCATTAAAAGAACAGTTAACTTGCTCTGAAACCCAATTGACTGCACCTTGTGGGTCCATTGGAGAGCCCAAACAGTTTGGAGTTTCAGAAGAAGAAATAATTTTGCTTAATTCGCCTGCAATACTGCTGCTCCAATTCATGTCCTGAACCTTACATGTTTCGTTGCCAATGTTCTCCAGCTTGATTTCAGCCCTGTAATACTTGTTTTTCTTTAATGCTCCAGCGCATTCTCCTGCAAGGCAACTATAAATTGTAGTGCTTGAATTGCTTGTGTCAGTAATGCTTGCAATTTCTCTTACATTAAAAGTGTTAACTGAAAGACTGCAAGAGTTTACATAAAAGTCAAATCCTGCAGCAATACCGTATTTGCCTGCACTGTCATAAGCTTTTGGGTTCGTTACAGTATATGCTCGAGGTTCCAAACAGTTTATAATTCTTGTATTAGTGGCAATAGAAGAACCAATTCCACTATCATTATCTGACTTTGTTGTGCATCCAGCAATAGGGTCCTTGTTAATACTTGAAATTGTCCTGCCTTCAACTGATTCTGCTCTAGTAAAAAAATTAATGTCCTGATTAGGTCTTGCTGGAGAAGGACTAAGGTCTGCCGAAACAATAGGCCCTGAAACAACAACTTTTTGGGGTTTACTGTACTGAGAAATTAAATTGCATTCATCCATAGCTTTCACACTCAAAGTGTATTGTCCAGGATATTGAGTCTTCCAAGCATAATAAAGGCTTACACTTTTAATTCCTTGAGCTTCTATTAAACAGGAATTATCATACACAGTAACATCGCCACAAATCCAACCTTGTTCAAGTGGCCCCACAAAGTTAAATTGAAGTTTATTATAATCAGGCGGATTTAGGAGATTTAGATCACGGCACGTACTAATGCACGTATTATCAAAAGCATGATAGCTCGCCAAGGTGGCCTCCCCTGTTGGAACTTCATAATTATAAGCGTTTATATCCAAAAGGTAAGGCGCCTTATTCACATTAAAATCAATCTGGTAAGTGGGGGTGTTATTTCCGTTAGTGCAGGCATAGTATCTAGTGTAGGGAGTGCAGCTGTAAAGTGTTTGAGTGAAAGTGCATGTTGCAGTTGAACCTGCTATAGTGCAATTGTTTGTCATGCTCGCATAGCCTACATTTGTTGTGCTCCACCTGCAGCCAGTGGCATCAGCAGAAACATTCAAAACCAGCACGCTTATATTGTTATCCAAATTCTGGTCCAAGTAAGGAGAGGTAGTGTCTCCTTCCAGATTGTTCACTGAAATTGTTGGGGGATTAGGCAAAGCAACATTAAAAATTATGCTCGTGCTTGTAGAAGAATTATTGCCTACACCGTCCCTGCACGCGTAATATCGAGTGTAGCTTCCATTAAATAAATTGCCAAAATTGCAGTCTCTTATAGTAGGAGAATTGCACACAGTGCCTGCAGAGTAAGTGAAAGAAGGCGTTGAAGACCACCTGCATTCTGTTGCATCCACTGAATTCAAAGCTAATATTGTTTTGTTGTCGTTCACTGCGTCAGCATAAGGAGAGCTGCTGTCTCCTGCAAGATTATTTATTGTAACAGTAGGAGGGGTTGAGTCTGTAGTGTAAGTTGTTGTTCTTTGAGCTGAAGAGGAAGTACCGTCATAAGTAACACAGTAGACTGTATAGGTTTGGTTTGTTGTTGCTGTAGCGTAAGAACATGTCATTGTAGAGTAAGGAGAATTGTAGGAAGCACTTCCTTGTGTGCATTTAGTGTTTGCTGAGGTAGGGCTTCCTGTTTCATTGCAGAAAAAATTTAATAGCTGTGATTCTGGGTCCCCTGGGCCTACAGGACTAACTGTTATTGTGCTGCCTCCTTTTATTGGGTCAGGAGAATCAGAAATTGATGTTAATAAAGGAGAAAAATTCACTGAAAAAGAAATGCTGTCAGTTGTAGGGGAATTTCCTATAAAATTCTTGCAAGCATAATATCTAATGTGGTTTCCGCCCCCAAGATTTCCTAAGTTACAGTTTGAAGTGCCACCGCTTGGTGCACTGCATAATGTTCCTGTAGAGTAAGTGAATCCTGAGGTTGTGGAATACGTGCATTCTGTTGCGTCATCTGAATTCAATACTAGAATTGTCTGGCTGTCGTTTACTGTGTCAGCATAAGGAGAGCTGCTGTCTCCTGCCAGATTGTTTATTGTGACAGTTGGAGGGAACATGACAGTAAAATTAATTGAAAGAGTGGAAGAATAATTGTCTACAGAATCCTTGCATGCATAATACATTGTGTAAGGGCCTTCACTTAAATTTCCGAAATCACAGTATGCAGTTAAAAGTGAAAAATAAATTGTTTTTTCTTCTAAGGGATAAGGGGCTGTTGCACCGCCCCAAGTGCAATTATTTGTCATGCTTGCATAGCTTACATTTGAATTGCTCCACCTGCAGGCAGAAGCATCACCATATGTTACGTCAGGATCAAGGTATAATTTTGTTACTCCATCATCTACTTGATCATAATAAAGCGGTTCAGGATCTCCGGCTAAATTATTAACTACAGGGCTTGGAGCAGTTAAGTCTGTAGTGTAAGTTGTTGTTCTTTGAGTTGAATAAGATGTTCCATCATAGGTCCTGCAGTAAACAGTATAGGTAATATTATCCGTTGCTGCCGTAGTATAACTGCAAGTCATTCCAGAGTAAGGTGAAGAGTACAAAGTGCTTCCTTGTGTGCATTTAGTGTTTGCTGAGGTAGGGCTTCCTATTTCATTGCAGAAAAAATTTAATGGCTGTGATTCTGGGTCCCCTGGGCTTACAGGAGCAATTGTTATTGTGCTGCCTCCTTTTACTTTTGCTGGGGCACTTATAGAGCCTAAAGTTGGAGGACTACTTGGTGTAATTGTAATTGTCCTGTCTGCCCCGCTCGTATAAGTGATTGCAGTAAGATATGTTGTTCCATTGCCTTGCGAGTAAACTCTTAGCTCGTAAGTGCCAGTGTTTTGCCCCACGACAGTCCAGGAAACACCAAAAGGACCGCTCTCATAAACAGGGCCAAAACCGCCGTACCTTATATTGGGTTGTGCTCCTGAAACAATTTTTAAGTCTCCTGAACTTGAATTCATGTCAACGAAATTAGTGCAGCCAGCATTCTTGCACCATTGAATTTTGGTGGTAACATTGCCTGAAGCATCAGCGCAGTTTCCTGCAATGCACTCTATTGTCACAGAAACACTAAAGTTTGTGGCCTGTAGAAATGAGGTGTTATCTGCCGTAGGACTATTCCAAGTAATTGAAAGAGTTCCAGTGGGAGTGCCTACGCCAAAGACTGCTGTTGTAAGGCCTGCGGGCTGATTAAAATTCTGCAAATAATTTGCGCTGAGGGCTACTGCAACAATTACAATAAACGAGGTTAAGGCTATAATTAACTCTTTTTGCATTTCAATTACAAATAATGTTTTTCTAATATAAAATAATATGTGTTTAAAATACTTTTTTGCGTTAAAATTTTAAGGGAGATAAAAACAATGGTTTACTTGAGCGCTTTGCAGGATTACCTTGAGAACAGCAAGATAAGCGTACTTTTTGGAGTTCTCCTAATATTCGTTTTTTTCTTCCTGTTTTTCTCCAACATAATTGTGGGTTCAGGTTCAATCTTTTTGGAGTACAACCTGAATAACATTAATCTAGTGAATTTTGCCATTGAAATTGTCACTATTGCTGTCTTCCTTGTTTTTTATGCAGTGTTCCTTTCCTTTATTATCTTCAATGTGAGGAACAAATTGAATCGGGTTAGAATGGAGTACTACCTTAAAGATAAACTCCATAAATTTTCTTTCAAGCTTTTTCTCTTCTTTGTCTTTTACGTCTTCCTGTTGTTTTTTATTGCTGCAGCGCTCATAACTGCAGGCGTAAGCATTTATGCAGTAAACCTTCTTTTGTTACTGATCTCCATTGCATTGCTTTTTGTGCCGCAGGCAATTGTCGTGGATGAGGCTCCAATGGTTTACAGCATTCAAAACAATTTCGAGTTCATTGCAAAAAATCCTAAAAACTTTTTGAGGGCAGTCATTGCCTCAATGATCCTTCTCGCATTAATTCCATTAATTGAAATGGCCTTTGATTTTGTTGCGTTCTCTGGAAGATTTGTTTCAATTATAATTCTTTTGGTGCTAATAGTGCCTTACATTGAAGTGCTCAAGACAAGGCTTTACATGAGCAAGTTCGGGCTGGCTTTAGCGAACTCGCACTACTAAAAAAAAGCACAAGAATCAGAATTCAAATAAATAAAAGGCTTTTTCTTTGAATAATTAACTTTTTAATCCTTTTTGTTTTATTTTATAGAGTATGGAGAAGTTGATGGAGAAGGCAGAGAGGGCTGTAGTGGAATTAGACAAGATTGATCATAAAATAATTCAAATGCTATTGCAAGACGGAAGGGTTTCCTTCAGCACCATAGCAAAAGAAGTTCAATTGACCGATGTAGCAATAAAGAAGAGGGTTGACGGCCTCGTAAGGAAAGGCGTCATCAATTCAATTAACGCTAACCTGAACCTTAAAGTTTTAGGATACCAGAACCCTATTTTTGTGCAAATGAGGACAGAGGCAAGCAAAAGCAAGGACCTGGCAAAAAAATTAAGCTCCTATGATTACGTCCTGGAATTATACAATGTAATAGGCGAATACAATTTGCTCGCAAAACTTGTAGTGCCAGACCTAGACTCAGCAGAAACCTACATCAACACCCTTGGAGTATTAGACGGCGTTTTGGACATCAAAACCCAGTTAGTCCTCAACGAAATAAAAAAGACAAACGCCCTGCCCACGCATTCACTGCAAAAGAAACTGTAATTCTAAATTCAATTCTTTTTATTTAATTTTTGCTTGAGAAAATAATTGCTGATTCAAAATGAAGTTAATTATTTCAGAAAAGCCCATTGCAGGAAAGAGGATTGCTGAAATTCTATCGCATGGGAGCATTTCTGTTTCAGCGCAAGAGAAAGCACAGTTGTTTGAGTTCAGGAAAGAAGGAAAAGAATTTGGGGTAATCCCCCTGAAAGGCCACATAGTGGAAGTGGATTTCCCTGAAAAGTACAGCAAATGGCTTGGGACAGACGTAAGAGAATTAATTTTCGCCCCAATTGAATACAAGGGCGCAGAGAAAGCAATTATTACGCTCCTAAAAAAGAAAGCAAAAGACGCAGAGGAAGTCATAATTGCAACAGACGCTGACAGGGAAGGCGAAAGCATTGGAGTTGAAGCAGTAAACTACCTAAAAGAAAAGAATCCAAAAATAAAGATTTCAAGAGCCCATTTTTCTGCAATAACCCCAAAAGACATTGATGCAGCATTCCAGAAACTGAGGAAAGTGGATTTCGCTCTCGCAGACTCAGCAGACGCGCGCAGAGAAATAGACTTGATATGGGGGGCAGTCCTCACGCGCTTTCTTTCATTAGTTTCAGGCCGAATGGGAAAGGAATTCCTTTCAGTGGGCAGGGTGCAGTCTCCGGTGCTGGCTTTGATAGTTAAAAGGGAGAAAGAGATCCAGGCATTCAAGCCAGAAGAATATTTCCTTCTCAAAGCAATATTCGAGAAAGACGGAAAGAAGTTCGAGGCATACCACAAGAAAGGCCAGTTCAAGGACAGGAAAGAAGCAGAAAAAATTTTAGAGAAAAAGAAAGACAAAGGCATTGTAGTAAAAGTAGACAAAAAAATTAGAACAATAACAAAGCCCCTGCCGTTCAATACAACCTCTTTCCTGCGCTCTGCAACAGCCTTGGGCTTCAGTGCAGGCGAAGCAATGAGCATTGCAGAAGACCTGTACATGAATGGATTCATAAGCTATCCAAGAACAGACAATGAAGTTTACCCCCAAAACCTTGACTTAATGGAAGTACTGAATGAATTAGGGAAAGTGAATGAATTCAATGCCCTAGTAAAAAAAATTCACTTGCAAAAAGAGATTGTGCCCTCAAAAGGAAAAAAATCTGAAGATCATCCTCCAATCTATCCTGTTTCTTCTGCCCAAAAAAACAAGCTGAACGAAAGGCAATGGAGGATATACGAATTGGTTGCAAGAAGATTCCTTGCAACCCTTGCAGAAGATGCCCTGACAGAAAACATTTCAGTTGAAATAGATTTGAATGGAGAGCCCTTCATTGCAACAGGGCAGAGAATACTGAAGTTAGGATGGAAAGAATTTTATCCTTACTCAACACTATCAGAAACCCTTCTGCCTGAACTGAACAAGGGAGACATAGTAAAATTGATTAAATTAGATTTGCTTGAGAAATGGACTCAGCCTCCGCCAAGGTATTCGCAGGGCGCGCTAATAAAATTAATGGAGGACTTGGGATTGGGCACTAAATGTTTAACTGGAGACACAAAAATCAAAGTATTAAACAGTAAAAAATTAAACGAGCTGCCAATTTCTTTGGTTTTTGATTCCTCCAAAAAAAGAGAAAAAATTGGAGGCTTAGAAGTTGCTTCCAACAATGTATTTTATTGTATCTCTCTTAATAAAGAAAACAAAATCCTTACCCAGAAACCGATTTTTTTGACTAAAAGACCCCTTAAAAAAGGAGAAAAAATTTTTAAAGTAGAATTTGAGGATGGCTCTTTTATTAGAGCAACATCAGAACATCCTTTTTACATATTTAATGGAAATTACTCTTTTGTTCCTTTGTCAAGCTTAAGACTAGGAGTAAAAGTTGTTTCTGTTTTGGGAGAATTTAATGATGAATGCGCCGAATGCGAAGAAATCAATTTCAAAGATTTTTTAAAAATGTGCAATAAAAGCAGTTGTCTTTTTGCTTTGAAAAATGACAATGAATTAAAAAAAATCAGAAAAAAAGTAAATATGAGCCAAAGAGAGTTTTCACGTTTTTTGGGTTGCTCTCAAGGCAATTATGCAGCTTATGAAGCAAATAAAAGGCCTATTCCATTTTGGATATTAAAAAAATTGAACATTATCCCAAAAAAAATCACTACATTAAATAGAAAAGTTGTAATTCAAAATCCATTTCCGTTGAAAAAAAACAAGGCTTTTTCCAGGGTTCTAGCAAATCTGATAGGTGATGGTTCAATTGATTCAGAAAAGCTGAAAAGAGAGAATTGCATAGATTTTCGGTACCATAACACCAACCCAAACTTGATCCAAAGGTTTATTGGAGACATTGAAGAAATATTTAAAATAAAATTAAAAAAAATAAAACTTGCTCCTGAAAAAGGAAGAAAACAGCGCTATTTTGTAAGAATTCCTGCAACCATTGGACGAATTTTCTTAATTTTAGCTCCAGAGCTAACCTCAAAAAATGTTTCCTTGGTTCTACCAAAAAAGTTTTTTTCATACTTTGTTGGTTCTTTATTTGATGACGAAGGCCATGTGCACAAAAA
This sequence comes from Candidatus Diapherotrites archaeon, assembly GCA_040755695.1. Lineage (NCBI taxonomy): Archaea > Nanobdellati > Candidatus Iainarchaeota > Candidatus Iainarchaeia > Candidatus Iainarchaeales > Candidatus Iainarchaeaceae > Candidatus Iainarchaeum > Candidatus Iainarchaeum sp. The sequence continues at coordinate 110,880 of JBFMAK010000001.1, forward strand.
TGAAACAAAACTTTTCATTTCAAACACTAACCATAAAATGCTTGAAGAAGTTGGAACAATGCTGGCTTCTTTAGGCATCAAAACAAGAATGGATAAAAAGCAGCACAAACTCTATATAACTGGAAAAAATAATTTAAGTAAGTTCCTTGAAATAATCCCAATTCATTCAATTGAAAAAAAACAGAGATTAATTGATTTGCTTTCAACAAAATACAAATTCGGCAAGGAAAATGCCCCTTCTCTAATCATGGATAAAAAAATATTTTCCTTAATCCAGCATGACTCTCTCTCTTCTATTAAACTTTCACGTACGCTTGGGGTTTCCAAAGGTTGCATTAATTCACATATTAGAGAACTACTAAAGAAAAAACTGGTTAAAAAAATAGTGGAGGGCAATAACAAGGATTTGCCGCGAAAGATATATTATAAATCACTAGTTGATTTAAGCAAAAGTTTTTACTCTCTTTTAGGAGAAAGGGTTTTAACTCCACAGATCATAACGAAAACAGTCAAATCCGTTGATGAAATTCCTTTTAAAGGAGAAGTGTTTGATATAAGCAATGGTTATGGCTTCCCTAATTTTGTTTTATCTAATAATGTTGTGGTTCATAATTCAACAAGGCATGAAATCATAAATAAATTGTACGCCCGCAGGTATATTTCAGGAATTAAAGCAGTCCAGCCCAATGAAGTTGCATTTGCAGTAATCGATTCTTTGGACAAATACTCGCAGAAGGTCATTGAACCACAAATGACAGCAGAAATAGAGAAAAGCATGGAGGAAATAGCAGAAGAAAAAAAAGAAAAAAAGCAAATAGTAGAAAACTCTCGCGAAATCCTTTCAGCAATAGTGGAAGAATTAATAAAAAACAAGAACGAGATAGGCTCGGAGATAAGAAAGGCATTAACAAAAGACTCAATTGTAGGGAAATGCCCTTCATGCGGAGGCAACCTCAGAATTCTCATGAGCAAAAACAAAAAACGCTTTTTAGGCTGCAGCAATTACCCTAAATGCACTACAACATTCCCACTGCCCCAAAAAGGAAGGATAATTGCATTAAACACTGCTTGCAAGGAATGCGGAATGCCAATGATTAAAGTCTCAATTAACAGGTTTAATTTTAATGACTGCATTAACCCTGACTGCAAGAGCAAGGACGAATGGAAGAAGAAAATGCAAGAAAAAAAAGACAGCGAAAAGAAGAATTAAGTTCAAGAGAAAGGGGGATCAGAAACAAAATTTTTACCATATTAGCATGGTGAGCCTATCCCCCTTCTCTTCGTGTTACACTTTTCCTCCTTAGAATTGAATCCCTCCGAAATGCAAGTAACCTTGCATTACAGTAGAATAGTTATCCTCCGTGGCATATATAAATTATCATGTTTTTAATATCATAAAAAATACATTAAAAAACTTTATTGTAGCAATAATATTACAGTGAAACATATATGGTTATCCAAATGCGAATAGATGACGAGGTAAGGTTAAAGGTACTGGAAGCCCTCCTGAAGAAAGGCTCTGTCGTGCCTAACCTCAGGCAGATAAAGAAGCAGACAGGCCTGCATTTAGCCACAATAAAGTCTTCGATTGATTTTCTTATGAAGGAAGGCCTGCTTCACGGATTCGGCCCGAGGATTGACTTCAGGAAATTCAATTTAAAGGTTGATGCTGTTGAGCTCCTCCAGATTGATTTCTCGCAGAAGCCTTTGCTTGACAAATTCCTGAAAGAAATAAAGGGAGATGACCACCTTTACAGGCTTTCTTCAATCATTGGTTCGGGGAACCTGAACATTTTAGCCCAGCACATTTATTCTGACATTGAGTCATTCCACCACAACACGCAGAAGCATTATTATGAGATTCCAGGCATCCTCCGCTTGATAAAAGACAGGCAGATCTTCTACACAACAGAACCTTACTTCAAGAACGAGTCCAGGACAAGATCCATAATAAACATCATAAAAAAACAGAGGGGAATGGAGTAAAATGAAAATTTTTCCAGGAAAGAAAAAAATTGAAGCAAAAAGAATTGATTTACTTGTGCACCCCCTCTGGGGTGTATTGTATTTCAGACCAATGAAAACAAAAAATAAATTAAAGTTAGAAAAAAAGGATGTTAAATTCATGAGCAGTTTGTGGGGGAAGAGAATAAATGAAATAGCAAAGGACCCGAATAGAATAATTGTAATAATTAACCCAGTTTGTGGGGGGAAGCCTTATTTAACTCAATTAAACAGATTAATAAATTATGCTAAAACAAAACTGGGGCAAAGATTAATTTTAATAGAAAATTCATTAACTAACTATAGCAATAAAAAAATAATTAAAGAATTTAAAAAAAGAAATATTGTTATTAATCCGTTGAAGGTTGAAGGAAGATCTTACGGAGAACTCTATCAGGGGTGCGTTAAGGCAGAACAGAAGAGATTGTCTGAACTATTAGGCATCCCTAAAGAAAGATTTTTTTCTGAACAATGGATTTCAATTGACTCTGATATAAGACACAAAGGGCTATCAAAGTATGGTCTTAACCTGAGAAAGCAAAGCAGGCCTTTGAGAAATTTAAGGAGAAGATTAAAGAGGCAACCAAAATGAAAATCGAACTAGACTTAAAGAAAAGCCTGATGGAGAACGCCAACTCTTACTTCGAGAAGAGCAAGAAGGCAAAAAGGAAACTGGAAGGATTGAAGAGGGCGATAGAGGACACAAGCAAAAAATTAGAGGAACTTAAAGCAAGAAAAAGCGAGTTGAAAGAGAAGAAACTGCTGAAGAAGAGAAAAAAGGAATGGTATGAGAAATTCCACTGGTTTTATTCAAGCGATGGACTTCTTGTTCTTGCAGGAAGGGACGCGCAAAGCAATGAAGAGCTCATAAAAAAGCACATGGAGGAAAAGAACGACCTGTACTTTCATGCAGAAATCCAGGGAAGCCCACACTGCATTATAAAAACAAAAGAACATAAAGCACCAGAGGAAACACAGAGAGAGGCAGCAGAATTCGTTGCCTCCTACTCCAAGGCTTGGAATGAAGGATTAAGCAGCATTGACGTTTATTCTGTCCTCCCAGAGCAGGTGAGCAAGAGCGCCCCAACAGGCACTTCAATGAAGACAGGCTCTTTCATGATTTACGGGCAAAGGAAATGGTTCAAAAAAACCCCATTAGAATTTGCTATTGGAGTGAAAAAAGAAGGAGAAAATTTTATTGTAATTGGAGGGCCTCCTTCTGCGGTGAAAAAGCATTCTGTTGCCTTCCTGCAGGTAATGCAGGGGAAAGAAAAGAAAGGCGACACAGCAAAAAAAATCAAGGCATTACTAGAAAAAAAAATTGGTGCAGCAATAGATTTGGATGAAATAATTTCAGTGCTTCCTAATGGGGGATTAAAAATAAAAGGATGAGAAAATGTTTGACACAAAAATTTTAGAGCATTTGGTGAATGCAGAATTGAAAGAGGCAGGCATTTTCGGCTCAAGCCATATTGAAAGAACGAAAAAGAATTTTGATGCAATAAAAGAGGAAATGAAGTTTGATGAAGAAGTTGCTTCTCTGTCTTTAATGCTGCACTGTGTTGGCGCAAGGCAATGGCTTCAATTCAACCAGGACCTCACAGCAACCTCGGTGAATTTGACGAAAAGGTTTTTGGTTCAAGCAAATTATCCCAACAAGAATTTAGACCAAATCATTCACTGCGTGCAGGAGTCAGGCATGAGCGGAAAGCCGAAAACAATTGAGGCAATGCTTGTGCATGACTCAAACATGCTTGACGAAATAGGGGCAATAGGAATACTCAAGGATTCTATGCTGTTCGTAAAGCAGAGGAAAACCCAAGAACAGTTTCTGGATTACCTTAGGGCGAAATCATTCCACTTGAACGAAACATTCTTCACCGAAAAAGGCAGGGAATTAAGCGAGGAAGGAATTGAATACTATGTCTTCTTCGTGAAAATGCTCCAAAAAGAATTATAACAAAATTAATTAACTTTAAATGATTTCAATTCCACTGATTTAATCAGTGGATTGAAATATGTCAAGAACCAAAACACAGTTATTATATTTTTTATGGCACTGAATTTTATTCATTGGTTCTTGACATTAATTTGCAACCAGAATTTGTTTACAGCAAGAAGTGAGAGAAATGCCTGAAGAGCAAATGAGAAAAAAAGAAGTTGAATTAAAGGTCCAGGACACTGACCCAAGCCATGTTGGACGGAATATAGTCACATTAGACAAGAATACAAAAGAGAAACTGGATGTAACCTCGGGAGACATAGTGGAGATAGAAGGCACAAAAAAGACTGCAGCAATAATCTGGCCTGCAAGAGCAGAAGACGAAGGAAAAGGAATTATAAGAATGGATTCACTTATAAGGCATAATTCAGGCACTGCATTAGGAGAAAAAGTAAGGGTGAGAAAGGCAGAATACAAGGAAGCAAAAAAGGTTGTCTTGGCTCCAACAAGAGAGGTGAGGATAATTGCCTCAGGTTACGATAGAATACTAAAAAAGAGTTTTATTGGAAGGCCTTTAGTGAAAGGAGACAATGTATGGATTTCAGTTTTCGGCTCAGGATTCATTTACACTGTAATTGAAACAAACCCGAGAGGCACAGTGAAAATAACAGACTTCACTCAATTCATCCTGAAGGAAGAGCCAATAAAAGAGGCATTGGAAGGCGTTCCAAAGGTTGCATACGAAGACATTGGCGGATTGGATGAACAAGTGCAGAAGATAAGGGAAATGATTGAATTGCCAATGAGGCACCCAGAATTATTTAGGAAATTAGGCATTGAACCGCCTAAAGGACTATTAATTCACGGGCCTCCTGGCTGTCTAACAGGAGATGCACTAATAGCATTAGAGGACGGGCGATTAATTAAAATTGGAGATTTAGCTAAAGGATTAGAACCAAACATCTATATAGCTGATCTTCCAATATACCCGCCTGCTTCAGCTAAAGCAGTTCATATTTATGATGTCCCTGAAAGCATTGAAATAATAACAGGAACAGGAAAAAGACTGCAAACAACAACAAACCACCCCCTGCTTACAAACAATGGATGGATTGAAGCAGAAAAATTAACAGTTGAAGACAAAGTAAAAGTTTTTTCATGGATTCCCTCGCCACAAAACAAAATTTCAATTAACTTTAAATTTAATTTTAGTGGAACACACTATAAAGATCTTATCCTGCCAAAAGAATGGGATGAAAGTTTAGCATTTATAATTGGGGCCTTCATAGCTGAAGGTGATGTATGGAAAGGCAGGATTACTTTCACATTGAACAAAAACGAAGATGATTTCAGAAGCATAATTAAAAAAGAAATGAGCAAATTTGGAGAAATTTTTGAACGAACCTCTACTCCAACAGGAAAAAATTCTATAAAACTAAGATTCTCAAACGCAACCCTTGCAAGATTTTTTGAAAAATACCACAAAAAAGAAATTCCAGCACCAGTACTGTTATCCCCAAACAGTGTTTGTTCAGCATTTTTAAAAGGTCTTTTTGAAGGGGATGGATCCGCTGTATTTTCAACACACAGAAGAGTAAGAACAACTGGAGGAAAAGAATACAAGACATTTGAAACACAAAAATTAGTATCACTAAAATCATCTTCAAGAATTTTATTAGAACATTGCCAAACACTTTTATTGAGATATAAAATAAAATCTGTGATTTATGATTCCATCTATAAAACTAATGGAAAATTATTGGAAAGTCACGTGCTTTACATTAGAGGAAAAGAAAACCTGTTTAAGTTTAAAGAAAACATTGGTTTTGTCTCTGCCAAAAAGCAGAAAAAAATAGAAGAAATAATCAAAAGCATCAATAAAATTAGAAAAATGCATGAAGCCACAGAATTTGAAAAAATAAAAGAAATAAACAAAAAGTACGGCTGGGTTAGAGTTTACGACTTTGAGGTGCCCGAAACCCATTCTTTTTTCAGCAATGGAATCCTTTCACATAACACAGGAAAAACCCTTTTAGCAAAAGCAGTTGCAAGCGAGACAAACGCGCACTTCATTTCAGTAAATTCTCCGGCCATAATGAGTAAGTATGTCGGGGAGGCAGAGGAAAGGATAAGGCAGATGTTCAAGGAAGCAGAAGAAAGCGCCCCTTCAATAATATTCATTGACGAAATTGACGCTATTGCTCCAAAAAGAGAGGAAGTAATTGGAGAGGTAGAGAGAAGGGTTGTAGCGCAACTGCTTGCAGCAATGGATGGAATGGAGGCAAGAGGGAACGTAATTGTCATTGGAGCAACAAACAGGGTGAATTCACTGGATGAAGCCCTCAGAAGGCCTGGAAGATTTGACCGAGAAATAGAAATTGGAGTTCCAGACAAGAAAGGAAGGCTGCAAATACTGCAGATTCATTCAAGGGGAATGCCTCTAACAAAAGATATTGATTTGGGGTACTTTGCTTCAATCACTCACGGCTTTGTTGGAGCAGACTTGGCTGCACTAGCAAAAGAGGCTGCAATGAAGGCTTTAAGGAGATATCTGCCGAAAATTAATTTAGAGGAAGAAACAATTCCTGCAGAGGTATTAGAGGAATTGGAGGTTAACAGGCAGGACTTCACTGAAGGAATGAAGGAAGTCCAGCCTTCAGCTTTGAGGGAGGTATTGGTTGAAGTGCCTAACGTGAAATGGAATGATATTGGTTCATTGGACGAAGTGAAAGAGGAATTAAAGCAGGCCGTGGAATGGCCTTTGAAGTATCCTAATTCATTCAAGAAGATGGGCATAAGGCCTCCAAGGGGAATCCTCTTGTATGGTCCTCCTGGAACTGGGAAGACAATGCTCGCAAAGGCTGTGGCAACAGAAAGCGAGGCAAACTTTATTTCAATTAAAGGACCCCAGCTTGTATCAATGTATGTGGGAGAAACAGAGAGGGCAATAAGAAAGATTTTCAGGAAGGCAAGGCAGGTGAGCCCAGTGATAATATTCTTTGATGAAATTGATTCCATTGCTGCAGTGAGGGGCTCTGCGTTTGATTCAGGGTCTTCTGACAGGGCAGTGAACCAGCTTTTAACTGAATTGGACGGAGTAGAAGAATTAAAGGATGTTGTATTCATTGCTGCAACCAACAGGCCTGATTTGGTTGATCCTGGTCTTTTAAGGCCTGGAAGAATAGACAAATTAATTGAAGTCAAAGCCCCAGATGAGAAAGCAAGAATTGAAATATTCAGGATTCATACCAAAGGAGTTCCATTAGGAAGAGATGTTTCGCTTGAAGAATTAGCAAAGAAGACTGAAGGCTTCAGCGGGGCAGACATTGAAGGCCTTGTGAGAGAAGCAGCACTAATTGCCCTAAAAGAAAGCAAGATGCAGGCCAGCAAAGTTGAGTTAAATCATTTCCTTGAAGCAATGAAGAAAGCCAAGCCCACAATCTCAAAGGAAACAATCGAGGCATACGACGAATTCAAAGAGCACGCCAAAAACTTCAAGCCATCCTACGTTGAGTAAGAGACAATTTATTTCTCCAAATCTCTTCTGCTTTTTTTCTATGTGTTAATGTTGGGTCATTATAAATAATGTATTTAATTAAATAAAGTTTTTTTTCAGGGAAATTGTTTTGTCAGCACCAATTAGGAATGCGTGCTTGTCATAACATATTTTTTCGCCTTTCCCTAAAATAACCCCCTGCCTTTTTAGAATACTTAAAGTAGAATAAAAACCTAATGGATTTTCCTGCCCTAATTAATTCAAAAACCCGAAAAAACAAAAAACCATAAAAGAAGCGGAATGAAAAGAATTGCCCACACTGCCTTGTTCCACACGAAAACCTTTGCTCCATCCAACGGCCCAAAAGGAATCAAATTAAATAAAGCCAGAAACATGTTAATGCTGAAACCCATTGCAGAGATCGTGAAAAGAATTGAGTTCTGCGCGAAAACTAATGCCCCGCCAAGGAAAACAAAACCCAAAACAATGTTTGTGAGAGGCCCAGCAACAGATATGAGACCCAATTCATTCCAGGCCTTCTGCTCGCTGAAGTCCTCAAACTCATAGAACTCCTGCCTTGATTCTTCGTGCGTTACCTTTCTTCCCTTGAATTTCCTTTCCCCGATATATACAGCCCCAGGGGCAGCAAAAACAACACCCAAAAGCAGGGATAAAGCAACAGCAAAAATTAGCCCTAAAGGCCATAACCTGAATTCAGCGTGGTAATTGAAATGCCTTGCAGTAAACCTATGCATTAATTCATGAAACACAAAGGCTGTTCCAACAACAATCAAAGAAACAATTAGAGCAAAAGCAAAGCCCGCAAGGTTAAAACCTTTTCCAGCCAAATCTATTGCGCTGAATCCGCCTAAGGCTACAGCAAAAGCAAAAGCCAGCCCAAGCCACGCAACCACAAGATCCCTTAATTCAATTGAATTCAATCAAAGCACCAGAAAATTCTTTAAAAGAAAACAATTAAAAAACAATTTTTCCTTCAGTTCAGTTTCGTCAATTCCCGTACGAAAATTTATTTAAATTTATTTGTGCTGTTATTCTCTCATGCTACACAAAGAGAGAGTTGGACAGATTTCCATTGAATTAATCATACTGCTTGCTGCAGTGGTTGCTGTTGCTCTAGTTCTTGTAACGCAATTGCAGAAGACAGGAGCAAAAGGCGCTCAAGCCCTGGAAGACAAATCAGACGACATATTCAAGAAAATCGCTGAAATAAAGTGAAGCCCTTGAAGCAAAAAAAGGCGGCGCAGGCAAGCATTGAATACCTTATTGTTCTCAGTGCTTTCCTTGCCTTGCTTGCGCTCTTCACCCCCATTGCAGCAAAAATTTATTACTCCTCGCTCTTTTTCCTAGACGCAAGAAACGCCCAATCCCTCTCCCACGAAATAAAAAGCGCAGTAAAAGAAATGGAATTGCTTGAAGACGGCTCAAGCAAAAGCCTTCCAGCAAACCCCCTGAATGAATGGAGGCTTTCAGTCAACGAAGAAGGAATACAAATAAAAATTGAAAATAAAGAATCAGGGAAAACAAAAATTTTAGGGCAAAAATTTGAAGGCCAACAGAAAATACAGGAAAGCCAATTCACCCTAAAAAAAGGCTCCCTTGTAACAGTCTCAAAATCAAGCAATATTATTTCAATAGAATACAGTCAGCCTTAATTCCTGCACTTTCAGTGAGTCATCCAAATAAAAGCCTTTCACTGAAACCTTCTGCCCCTTCAGATTCAAATGCTTTGAATTAACAAAAATCTTTCTTCCCTCAAATTCAATCAACCCCGCATTAGAAGGGAAATTTTGAAGGAAATCTTTTTCTATTTCTTCTTTGCTGAAGTTTCTTTCCTTCACCCACACCTTGATTAAATCATGCTCTTTCTGCACCAAAACCAATTCATCTGTTCCTGCCTCGCTTCTGTGAACCGGAAATGCAATTATTCCAATGAGCAGAATAAAGCTCAAAAGCACTTCAAGAGAAAAATAAGCTGCCTTTTCATTCACTGCAGAAGACCCCAATAATTTTTGCCTTTTTTTCTCCGAGAATCCCCTGAACCAAAACAAAACGGCTCAAGGCAATGCAGTTCCCTGAGCTTTCCTCAGAAAAGATTTTTTCTTTTTTCCCGCCGAACTCCAAGTAAATGCCATTAACAAAATTTAGTTTCTCGTTTTTTCTAATTTTTTTCAGTAAGCCATAATCCATTACATTTGATTGAACCCTTTTCAGCCCAGAATCATAAAGAGCAGAGCCTAAAAGAGAATTGTTTTCATCAGCATTCTTAACAAGGGAATCCATTAGCGCAATAGCCTTTGAGTTCAGTTCCTTTTCCTTTAATTTCTCCCTGAAATAATCCGCCTCCCCCTCCAATGAATAAACCATCACAAAAACCATTAATAGAACAAGAAGGAAAGCAAAGCTTAAATCCAAAGAAAACAAAAAACCCTTTCTACTTATAGTGCGCATTCAATTTCACCTCTATTTCACTTGAATCCTTTCCTTTAATGTTTAAGACCTTTTCCGCAATAATGAATGAAGCAGAATTCCTGTCCTTTACAATGCTCTTGCTTTCGCCCCCTTCAACAAAACAGTTTTCCTTTACCTTGAATTTTCCCCCTGAATTAGAGAAAACAGAATTCACCAATTCAGCGCAGCGCAGGGAAGAAGATTTTGCCTCAAAAAAGTTTTTTGCGCTAAGAGCTTTTTGGCTTTGCATCGAGAGCGCTGAAAGCATTACAGAAATAAGGCCTAAGAACACTGCAAGCGAGAGCATTGCCTCCAATGAAATAATGCCATTGCTTTTCTTCATGGAAGCACCTGCCCCACAATTACTTTCTTTGAGTAATCAACTGGAATCTGAAAAAAGGATTCAAACTCAGGGAAAGAAATTTGCGCTGAAGGCATTGAGTCCTTCAGCACTCCCCCGTGAAAGCCGTAATCCACAAGGAAAACCCCTTTTCCCATTCCTACGACAAGAACATTGGATTTTTCATTCAGGGAAACATAATTAAATTTTATTTCGGGATTGCCTGAATAATTTTCTTCTATTTCAGAGTAAAACGAGCTTAAATTCAGGTTTATTTTTTCTTTGAGGAGAAGGGGATTAATGTTCTTCTTTTTCACTTCGTCTTTTATTGTTTTTTCTATGAGGAAATCAGTATTCTCTTCAAGCAGTGCCCTAAGAAAAGAGGCTTTTTCTGCTGCAAGCAATCCTGTTTTTGTTTCCCATAATTTTTCTTCGAACTCCTGTTGGCCTTCAATCAAGGCAAAATAAGTGAAGGCAAAAGCTATTACCAGTAAAAAGCTGAATAAGCCTTTAGAGTTCAATTCCAGCTCCCTCAAATTAAAAGGGAAAGGAAAAGAAATAAAAATTTTTTCCTTCGGCTAACGACGAACTCAAGTAGAATTTCCAGCAATTAACCCTGCAAAGCCTCAAAACGATAAAAAAAATGAGAAAAAGCTAAATATAAAATTTGGATAAATATTAAAGTATTCAATTATCACATTTTGATTGTACAGTCTACTCAATTTCGACTGGAATTTCGCATATTTCTTTCGCTTTCATGGATTCACCCTATGGGTAGCTGTTTAGTGCAGAAAGAATCTTCCAAAATGCAGGGTCTTTTATTGCAGTTACGAGTTTTTTTTGCTATAATAATTGCTTCATTAATATGGTTTTGATTTTGAAGTATGTTTTTTGCTGCGGGGCACTAGTCATCCACATAAAGCCTGACTCCACCATCTAATTCTCTCAAGACAAAAGGATATGTCCTGCAATCGACTGGTCTATGTTCGTAAATCGCGCATTGTTTCCCAATATCAAAATTGCAATCGCAAATCTTTATCCCCCGCCCAAAACAATGCTTTTATTGAATATGTCTTTTCCGCACCTTTGCGCGAGATATTCGTCCTCGCATTGATAAAGGATTACATACTTTTTTCTCTCACAGCCATTACAATTTTTGCAGCAAGGCATTCCACCAAAGCCCTTTTCATAAATATAGTCGTAAACCCTAAACAGTTCTTCTTTGTCTGTGTTCGTTAAAATTCCTCCTGCGGTAAGTAAGTTGTATACGGATAATTGTTTAAAATTGTATGGCTTTTCAGAGTACAAAACGAAATCTTTAATTGGTGTTATCGCCTACGTTTTTTCAGGCAATGATGAGGTGAAAACCAATTTTAGTTAGTGATGACGACATAAAGAGGGATTAAGACCTTTTATTGCTTTTGGTATAATACTACTGCAAAACCATTGTCTGAGAAAACCTTTATTCTCGTAAAGGAGTGCTTTTCAGCTATCTCATCAAGCGTCTTAAGTTCAAATTTCTTTGACCTAAAAACAAGCACATCTTCAAGCCAAACTTCTATCTGGAACTCTTTTTCATTGAATTTCCAGTTAAGTTCTGTTTCATCGATTATCCTTCCAAAGCTTCTGGCAACTGCATCAATAACAATTCTCTTGAATCTTAAATTCTGAGAATATTTGGCAAGAATTCTTTCTGGTTTCTCGTTCAATTGAAGGCCAAGCACAAGCAAATCCCCCGTATAGGAATTGTTTTTGAATATTGAAAATATTTTATCAGATTCAAAGTTTCCTACTGTGTTGCCAACGCAAATATGGGCTTTTCGTTCTGCTTTTAAATTTCTCAAATCAAACATTTTTTTGTCAGTATTTTCAAATAATGTATTGTACCCTTTGAACATAATTTCTGATTTTGGGTAATCCAAGTTAATGTTCTTCAGGCTTTGGATAAATCCATGAATAAAAACATCAATAACATCAATTGCAAACACTTCAACGATTTTATTTAACTTTAAAGAATTTTTCACGAAAATCATTTCTGTATCCCCGGTTCCAATGCCATAAAAGACAAGTGCAGCATTGCTGACAATTCTGGCAAGCTCTTTCTCATTCTGGTTCAAGATTTTCAGTTCAGTGTAAACTGTCTGGTAGGGGTTTGCATAAGCTGTTGTTGAATACCAGTTATCAAAATTCCTAAACCATTGCTCTGAACCAATTTGCTTCTTAATTTTGCCTTCCTGAAGAAGGTCGTCTAGCTTGTTGTCAGTTATTTCTTTTTCAATAATAATTTTTTTGCAGTTTATGTTCTCCAGCAGCATTTTTCCTGTCAAAGGCACGGTAATTAATCCTTCTCTAAGTATTTCCCATCGGTCATATTTTGCAGCCGTTTCCCAAGCCAACTCAAAAATTTTTTTCATCGCATCTGCAATTTCCTTCCCTCTAATAATTATCGCCGATTCTTCGCCTTTTTTCAGAGACATCACAATAACATTGTCTTCGTAAACATAAATTTCAGGGGTGAAGTCAAATTTTAATTGCAACAGTATTGTAGCTCTAAGCTCTTTTAATGCCAGTTCTCTGTGCCTTCTACCCTCAAGAGTGTGAGGTATAATTGAACGCATCGGAATGCCTTTTTCAACTCTGCGATTAATGTAATCCTGAATATAATCTGGCAAGGTTTCAAACATATCCCTTGAAGAGCTGTACGCAAGAATTTCTTCACTGGAATTCAAGGATTTTTCATAGGCTTGAATCAATCCATTCTTCCCATCAAGAAACTGGATACTTGGTTTGTTAGTTTTCTTGCTTTCCTCAAAAAAATTAGACAAATCTGACTTAAGGATGCGCCATTCTTTGCCAATTTTTGAAGCACTAATTTTTCCGGCTCTAGCCCAGCGATAGATTGTGTTTGAGTCAACTTGCAGAATTTTCGAAGCCTGCTTAACAGTTAAAGTTTCTCCAACCATATTATACAGTGTAATACACAACAATACTTTAAAATCTATTCACTCAATAATATGATTTATACTAAATCATAAACGATACATATTTAAATCATTTAAGCATTTATGTTTACAGGTGATTTTATGAATGTTATCTTAAGAGGCAGAACCAAAGAAATTGTTGAAACCCTTGTTAAAGAGGGTTATGCTAATTCCCAATCCGAAGCTGTAAGGCTGGCTATTGTTGACTTTGGGCAGCACCATTTAAGCGAAGTGGAATTGGTGAACCGAAAGCTTGACAAATTAGACGAAGAAATCAAATCAGGGAAAAGAAAATTGCTTAATGCTGACGAGGCCCTAGGCAGTTATGCAAAATATTTGAAGTGATTGCTATTTACAAAGCAACTTATGATGAGGATTGGCCAAAATACTTTAACGACTTGGACAATACAGTCAAGGAACGAGTGGCAAAGAAAATTCAAAAAATTCTTGAATTTCCAAAGAAAAGACATTTAGGCCAAAAAGCAAAATTCTTTGTTGATGAAGTTGGCCAATGCAGAATTCTTTACCGTGTATTTGATGAAACCAATGAAGTCAGGTTTTACTTTGTAGGAAACCATAAAGAATACGAAAAATGGTACAAACAATATTTTTAACTAATTTTGTAACGAGTTTTTCAAACCGCCAAAATTTGCCATCTTTACGTTATGCTTCCTTGCATTCCTTCCTTCATCTTGCCGGAAAAACAAGCCTCTTTACCGTATCATTTTTTGATGTCATTAACACCCACTCATAACGGCAATGATGAGGTGAAAACCAATTTAGTTAGTGATGACGACGCAACCAAGAATTAAGACCCTCTTTACTGATTTCTGAAAAAAAATTCGCCGGAAATCTACTCTCCGAAAAGCTTTAAATTACTTGTGTATCTTATACTTACTATGTATTTAAGTATTTATAGTTTTGTACTTAATTATAGATATATGGATTCAGAATTAATTAAACCAATTTCGCTACTAAAATCTTCAAAATACCGCCAAAAAATATTGGAGTTTATTGGAGATAAAACAATCACTCCAAAAGAAATTTCAAAAGGAATTGATGTAAGGATTAATCACGTTAGTATGTTTTTGCGTGATTTGAAAAAGAATAAGCTGGTTGAATGCTTGAATGAGGAAGATAAACGTGGAAGGCTTTATCAGTTAACCAGAATTGGAAAAAAGGTGTTAAAGGAATATGGAACGAAATAAAATCTACAATGGGGATTGTCTTGAAATAATGAAGGCATTTCCAGACGAATCAGTGGATTTGATAGTGACAGATCCGCCTTTTAACATTGGAAAAAAATACAATACTTATGTTGACCGAATGAAAAAAATAGAGTATGTTGAATGGTGTAAAAATTGGTTGGGTGAATGTATTAGAATGCTCAAAAAGAAAGGGAGCCTTTACTTGTTTAATTATCCTGAAAACAATGCATATCTTATGCCTTTTCTTGACGAAAAACTTATTTTCAAGCGTTGGATGACTTGGCATTACCCCACAAATACTGGAATGTCCCCAACAAATTTTACCCGCTCACAGCACAGTATTCTTTTTTACACAAAAAGCAAAAATGCTGTTTTTAACAAAAAGGAAATTGCAGAGCCCTATAGAAATCCAACAGATAAGCGGATTTTGGAGAGAATCAAAAATGGAAGCAATGGCAAAGTCCCTTATGATGTTTTTCAGTTTAACTTGGTTAAGAATGTTTCAAAAGAAAAAACTGAACACGTTTGTCAGTTGCCTGAAAAATTAGTTGAAATATTCGTTAAGGCAAGTAGCAATAAAGGAGACCTTGTTTTTGACCCGTTTATGGGTTCTGGAACAGTGGCAGTTGCGGCAAAAAAACTGAATAGGGATTATTTAGGTTGCGAAATAGACAAAAAATATTGTAAAATAATAGAATCCAGATTAAAGGACACAATGTTTCCTCTTGAAAGATTTATAAAAAATAGTAATGAACAAAAACAGTTGTTGAAAATAACAAGCGCTTTAACTCAAAGTTAAACTTTCTCACGCACTATTTTTATTGCGCCTCTACTGGTTTTCTCAAAAGAACCCAAAAACACTTCTTTGTCCTTTCTCTTGAACAGCTTTTGAGCCGAATAGGAAGGGCCATAAAAATTTTTTGAAAAATTTGATTTCCAGTCTGCCTTTTTGAGCTTCACCAAAGCAACAAAAAACTCATCAAAATTTCCGCCCCAAGAAACAAGCAAATAATCGAAAGGTCTTTTGCTAAATTCTCCACCAGTCCACGCAGTTAAGGTTGAGGTGGTTTTTATTTCAAGTGGGGTCTTTATTTTAGTGAAAAACAAATCTGGCTCACTATCTTTGGTTTCCTTCTTTATTTCATAACCAACGGCTTTTGTAAAGATGTCTTCAGCTTTTGCTTCCATAATCTTGCTCAGTAATTCGGATAACAGCTTATTGCTTACATTAACGCCATATTTGTCAAGATATTCCTGCCTAAATTTTTTCATTGCCTGTGAGGTTTCCTGTATTACCTTGAAAACAACATCTTTAGTTAAGCCAAATTTATTCATAAAGTAAATACAAGCTTGCAAAATATAATAAAACGCACAAGATAAATACAAAATAAGCAAATGCTAAAATATCCGTAAAACATCTTGTCTTGTAAAGAGCCTTTCAAATCGTAAAAAATTGCCATCTTTACATTACTTTTCCTTTCATTCCAGCCTTCCATCTTCCAGCAAACCACGCCTCTTTGCCATATTATCTTTTGATGTCATTAACACCCACTCATAACGGCAATGATGAGGTTAAGGCTTGCTGTTTCTTTTTTTAATTTTCCCGGCAAAAAAGCCTAGTGCCATAGATAAAGCAATTATTAATGCTAGGAAAGCAATTAATTGAATTATAGTAATCCCATAAGTTCCTGCAATAGGCCTGCCTAATTCGCTTGTCTCAGAATCGGCTGTTCCTGCAGTTTCTCCTGCAGAAGGGGCTGCTGTCTGGGGTGCAGTAATTTTTGCGCTGTAATCTTTTGATTGCGCCCGCATTCCTGCGCCCAAAGAGCCCTGCTGTAATGTAAATGAAAATAAATAGGTTACAAACATTAGTGCAATAAAAGAAATTCCGACAAGGATGAGAACATTGGTCTGCATGCTTGGCTCAAGGATATTTTTTCCCTTTCGCGTGAGGGCATAATACTTCCATTTCCTGCCTTCATCGTTCAATTGAACAAGATTGGACTGAACCAGAATGTCCAAGTGCTGTTTTATTGTAGGGGAAGCCAAATTCAATTTACTTGAAATTTCTGTTAAAGTATGATTCCTTTGCTTTAACAGCTTGATTATATGCACTCTCGTGTCAGAAGAAAGCGCTTTGAATTCATTTGAGGAAAGGGTGATTTCAACCATACACGACACAGTTATATATAATTGAAAAGCCTTTTAAAAGCTTTCATTTTGCTTAGGCAAAACCTTAACAGTGAATACAATTAAATATACTTTTAATAATAATAAAAATAATAAAAAAATTAATAATAAATTAATTAGGCAAAAGCCTAAGTGACCCAAAATGCACTTGATTTACATTGAAGCGCTCAAGCTTAATTTAAAGACTTTTCCTTTCACGTTGTACAGACTTGTATATTATTTTCTTTTCTCTGCTCTTGCTTTCGCAGTATTTTTTGTGTTCTCTTTTGCCATTGCATTAAACCAGAACCTTTTTTTCAAGGCTGCAGCGTCAATCGCAGCATTAATTGTATTCTTGGATTACTGGCACTTCTTCAGGAGGAGATTCATTTATTCACTCAAAAACGTGCAGGTGGCAATTCTTGCAGAAATAATAAGGGGAAAAGAGGTTCCTACATTCAAAGCCCAGTTGACTTTAGGTTCAAGCATCATAAAGGAAAAAATCGGGGACATTAAAGAATTAAGGGCTTTCGAGAAAAAAATTTCAGTTATCTCCAGAAAGATATCCAGAGAGCTAAAGGTGGTTGAATTTATCCCTAACATAATGAACTCCGTGACAGAAAACATTCTGATGTACATTTTCCTTAACAGGGACATTGAATTGAATACTACAGCAAGGGATGGCCTCATATTATTCCAGCAGAACAAAAGAAAGATTTTATTCGTAAATTTTGTGTTATTGATTTCCTCCTACATCCTTTTCCTGTGCTTTTACCTTCTTTCTGCATACGTTATTTTCGGGATAATGGGCATTCAATTAACTGAATTTTATTATTACCTCTTCCTTTCAGCTTTATTCCTTTTATGGGTGCTTGTGTACGAAATAATCTTTGCTTCCTTTCTTGTGTGCTGGAAGACATGGTTTTTCGTGCTGGCAGTAGAAAATGAGGTTCCATCCAAGGCTACAAGAAATTACCTGGAAAACATAAGCCCTGAATTCAATGAAATTTCCTGCCAGGCAAAAGTATTCTTTCCAATTAAGACAATAAAAGAAAGGGATTTAGTGAAATATAGAATAGAAAAGGTTTCAGCAATAATCAAGAAAAAGGCTGCAAAAGAAAAAAGAAAAGAGCAGATTCCAATAGAAAAAGAAAAGGTTTCATTGGAGAAAGTGATGGAACCCAAAATAATTCAACTGAAGAAGTTTGAGGAGGAAATGAAGAGAAGGCAGAAGGCAATGGAAGAAGAAATGCTTTCAAAACAGAAGCCACTGCACGAGGTAAAGCAGATTGACACAAAATTATTGGAGCAATTGGAAACACAGGAAATGCTGAAGAAAAGCCCTGAATTCAAGATAAGCTACCTGAAGATACTGGACAACCTCATAGTTCAATTAAATGAAGGCCTGAAAGGAAATAACAAGATTGAAGTAGTAAATTTAAAAAGGGAAGGCGAAAAACTCTGGAAGGCAAAGGTCTACATCAACGACGACCCCTACGAATTCGTTCTGGATGATTTTGGCTTAATAAAAGACTTCTTTGAGCTTTAAGGGCATTCACTTTAAAATTTATTTCAAGCACAAGAAATTCTATGAAGGAAAACATTTTCTCCAAGAGCCTGGTGCACGAGTTGTTTAAGGATGAAAGGTTTTTGTATCCTGAAAGCATTCCGGAAAGGCTGCCTCACAGGGACAGAGAGATAGAGGAAATTGCCTTTGCTTTAAAGCCTTTGAGCCAGGGCAGGAAGCCTACAAACCTTTTCCTTGCAGGAAAATCTGGGACAGGAAAGACTGTAACAGCAAAATTCGTTTTACAGCAACTGCAGGAATTTACAGATAGAGTAAAATCCTTGTATGTGAACTGCTTTGAATTCAATTCAAGGACTTCAATTCTAACAGCAATCTCAAACTTTGCTGGCTGGCCTACTCCAAGGAGGGGGATTGCAGTGGACGAAATCTACTCCAGAATGATTTCAGCATTAAAGAAAGCAGGATTCTCTCCTGTAATAGTATTGGATGAATTGGACCAATTGATTCAAGAAGGCGAAGCCTCAAAGCTATTATACGACCTCCTCAGAATAATTGAATTCGAGAAAATAAGGTTAGGCCTAATAATAATTTCAAATGATTTTTCGCTTACATCAAAACTGGATGCAAGAGTGAAAAGCTCTTTATGCGAGCGCATAATAATCTTTGACCAGTATTCGCCCCAGCAATTGAAGGACATCTTGAATGACAGGGTGCAGAATGCCTTCTTCCCAGAAAAGGTTGAGAGGGATGTAGTAAATGTTGCTGCCGCAAGGGCAGCAAAAACGGGGGGGGACGCAAGGATTGCAATTGAATGCCTTCTAAAGGCAGGAAGGCTTGCAGAAAAAGAGAATTCAGCAAGAGTGGAATTAAGGCACCTGAAGCAAGCATTGAATTTGATTGATGAAAGCATTTCAAGAAAGAAGGTGCTTCCCTTCCTTGATGAAAAAGAAATTCTCTTAATTAAAATCCTTTCAGAGAAAGGCTCTATGAATTCAGGCTCTCTCCTAAGGGAATTCTCCTTAAAGAAAAAAATCAGCATAAGGCACTTCAGGGAGATAGTGAACGAATTAGAGGACAAGAAAATAATTGATACAAAAAAGATTTCTCTGCCCACGAGAGGCAAAAGCAGGGAAGTTTCTCTCGCAATCAAAAAAGAATTGATTAAAGAAATCCTTGTTTAAAGCAAAAAGAATAAATATTAATTAAGGCCTAATAGGTATCCATTGAATTCAGGAGGAGGTATGAGATGCCGGCAAAAAAATTCAAGGCTGCAGCAGAAGAGAAATCAAGGCTCAGAAACATTATAATGGAGTTCCCTAAAACGCCAGGAGTTCCTGACGAGGAAATGGCTTTCAGGGTAGTGAAATTGTATTTTGAGGAGATTGCAAGGCTGGGCTTCAAGAGAAGGCTTGACTTGGACGCAATAATCAACGCATACTTTTACGCCCTTGCAAGGCTTGAAAGAAAAGACAAGGAACTGAAGTTCATCCAAAAGAAAGTCCTGAAAGAGGAATCAGTTCTCAGCAGGGAAACAAAAGAAGAAATGATTCCAGAGCCTTAATTTTTCTTTATAACTCCAGTTCCATTACTGTTGTATTGGCTTCCAAGCCGAAGTTGTTCAGGGTCTTCTGGTTTACTTCTCCAATGAGCCCCTTCATTTTTTTCTCTACAAGGATTTCTGCTACCCTGCCTTCAGTTAATGAAGGGTGAATTGCCTCCTTTAACTCGTAATTGAATGAAAGATTCTTTGCTATTGCTTCCAGCACAGACTTCATTTCATTGAAATTGGATTTGGAGTGAGAGAAAGCAAGGCACAATTTGAATGGCTCCTTTACCCGGGTCTCAGTCTTTTCATTCAATTCAACTGCCCTCCCCAATTCAAAGATTCTCTGCGGGAAAGGGCAGTGCTTGTTTCTGCCCAAAAAATTCAGTGCCTCAGGAATCAGGCTCAGCCTGAAGACGCTGAAAGAAGAGGATACAGGATTGCTTAATTCAATGAAATTCAATTCTTTCAAATTCATTTTGTGTTCCTGTATATCCCTTGAAGTCAAATGGAATGAAAGAATCTCCTGCATTCCAAGCCCAACGCATAATTCCCTTAAAGCCTCGAACTTCCCGCTTTCTGAAAGCCCTGAGCCTCTTGTTGGAAGAAGAACTTTTTCTGGAATGAATTTATTGAAGTCAAATGCAATTGCAATGTCTTCAATTACATCAATTGAATGCAGGATGTCAGCCCTGTAATCAGGGCAAAAAACTTTAATGCTCTTCCCCTTTATTTTTCCTTTCATTCTCTTTTTTTCAAGCAATGAAAGGATTTCTTTCTCCTTGAATTCCTGCCCTAAAATTTTTTCTATTTCACCTAGGGCAAAAGAAATCTTTTCTGCACCGAATTTTGGAGTGACAATCTTTTGTTTTTTTCCCTCATAAACAATTTTGATTGATTCAATTTTGCCCCCCCTGTCAGCCAAGGCCAAGCACATTATCTTCAATGCAATTTCCACCAGCTTTTGGTTAAAGCCTGTGACATCAACAAACAGATTCCTTGTTTCTTCTGTCACTTTTCCTGAGCCCTCAGAGTTAATTATAGGGGGCATTGAAAGAACTTCGTTCCCTGAATCCACAAGCAAAGGGAATTTGGCGAAGTTCTCTATTAAGTGCCCAAACTCTTTTCCTTTCGGGTGCTTCAAGAGGATTTCCCTCAAGCTCATTCTTTCATTGGAGCCCAAAGGAATGAATTCAAGAGAAGGTTCAGCTGCAAAGTATTTCACGTTGCCTTTCACTTTATCCAAGTCAAATACTCCAATTGCAATCTCTTTCCTTTTCCTCCCGAAGCTCTCGCAGATTTTCTCCTGCAACTGAATCAATTGGGCCAGCATGAAATCATTCACCTTCACTCCCTTTACTATAGCATAAGCTGCTTTAGGCCTAATGCCTTCCAAAGCAGAATCAACAAAAGCCTTTCTCCCGGACGGCTTCACGTTATACGAAGGAAGGCCTTTCTCTATTCCATACTGTGCCTTGAGTTCCCTTGCAATCCCTTCTGTGCTCCATAAATCAGGCCTGTTGGTGTCCTTTAAATCTACTTTAATTTTGTCTTTGTCTTCGCTCACTGCATTAATTTCGCCTTTCACGTAAAGCAATGCTTCCCCCAACTCCTTCAAGCTGAAATTTTTCTTCATCACGGAATTGAAGTCTTTCAATGAAATTTCAATTGTAGGCATTTTTATTCCACCATCACCTTTTGCCTTTTCAGCCAGTCCAGGTTATAGGAGAAGAGGTCTCTTGCATCGTTTATTCCTAGCTTGAACATGGCGAGCCTGTCGGCCCCAATGCCCCATGCCAGCGCCCTTCCTTTAATTCCAAGGTTTTCTGTAATTTCCGGCCTGAAGATTCCTGCCCCGCCAAATTCAATCCAGCCCATTTCAGGGTGAAGGGCATTCAACTGAACCGAGGGTTCTGTGAAAGGATAGTAATCAGGAATGAATTTTATTTTTTCTGCGCCTGCAATCTCTTCAGCGAATTCTTTGAGCATTCCAAGCAGGTGCCTGAAGGTGACAGTAGAATCAACAATGAAGCCTTCCAGCTGGTTGAATTCAATTAAGTGCGTTGCATCAACCACGTCAGGCCTGAAACATCGCGCAATAGAAAAATATTTTCCTGGCAGTTCAACCCCCTTCACCAGCTGCCTTGCGCTGTGCGCTGTGCCGTGGGCGCAGGGCATAAGCCTTGAAGCAATCCTCTCACTCCAATTGTATTGCCAGCCCCTACTCTTTGAAATGCCTCCATTCTCGTGGGCTGCCTTCATTTTTTCCACAATCTTTTTGTCCGGAAGCAATCCGAACTGGGGCCTTTTAAGCTGGTATGTCTGCGTCCAGTCCCTTGCAGGATGGTTTTGAGGCTGAAACAATACATCAAAGTTATAGAATTCCTGCACAATCAAAGGCGAAGGCATTTCCTTGAAGCCTAATTCAATCAATTTTCTTTTCATTTCATCCAAAAACTTAAGGTAAGGCTGCTTTTTTCCCGGAAAGATCTCAGGCACAGGCTCCTGGATATTGTAATGTCTTTCTATTACTTTTACATCATCTTGTGCTTGAATTTTTAATCCTTTTTCTTGCATTAAATTTATTCCTTTCATTCCTTGTTCTGTAATTGAAGCAGATCCGGTTTTTTTCTCTTTTATTCTGATAAAGTCTTTTCTCTGCTGGAACTCCTTCAGAACATTTTTTTCTTCTGCATTAAATTGTTCCAAGGGTAATTCTTTGTTAGAAATTTTCTTGAGCAGTTTTTCTTCCGGGATTTCTTCTTTAAGCGCATTAAATCCTTTCTGCGTCAATTTTAATTTTAATGTGCCTTCCTTTTTTACTTCGATCCATTGCTTTCTTTTTGCCTGTCCTAAAGAAATGTTTAATTCATCTTTTCCCAGGGATTTTATTTCTTCTATTGCCTTCCAGTCCCTTGCATTCAATTCCTTGGCCAGCTTTTTTTCCGGGAGGCCTTCCCTCAATGCCTTTAATCCTTCTTCGCCTAAAAGAATAAATTCCTTTTTTTCTGTTCTTGTTTCAGCCAGGTTCTTCTGCTTGAGCCACTGCATTGACCTTCTCGCGCTGTCAATATCCATGCCTGCTCTTTTAGCCAGATCCTCTGCGTTCAATTCCTTTTTTGCCTCGCTCAATGCCTTTAATGCCTTTCTCTCGATTTCGCTTAATTCACTTAACACCTTCTCCAAGGTCATAAAATCACTCTTTTACTTTAATAATTACTGAAAGTCTATTTAATTCTTTATCAATTATTATTTTAATATGAAAGAATTCGTGATGGATTCAGCTGTAATCCTGAACAACTTCAACTTCAGGTTTTCAGGCGAAGAAAAATACTACACCACAAATGAAGTATTGGACGAATTGATTGACTTTAGGAGCAAGAGACTCGTGGAGGCAGGACTAAAGCAAGGCCACATTGAAATAAGGGAGCCCTCAAGAGATTCAATCAAAAAAGTTGAAAGGGCAGCATATGCCTTAGATGCAAGGCACAGGCTCTCTAAGGCAGACATTTCAATCATTGCCCTTGCATTCGAATTAAAGCTTCCCCTTCTCTCAGACGACATTCAAGTCCAGAAGGTGTGCATTCAATTAGACCTTCAATTTGATTCAGTTTTCAGGGAAAGAATTGAAGAAAAATGAAGATGGTTTTGATTGGAAGAAGAAAAAAAGGGAACAGAAGCTAAGCCTCTTGAATATTATGTGGGGGTATTGTTCGCTACCACAATAAAAAAAATGCTTAAGGCAAGGTCTCCTTTTAAAGAAAAAATTATTAGAACAGCTGAATTAACTGTAAGCAACCAGATAAAGCAAATCCACGGACAAGTTGGCCTGAATGAATGGAATAATTCTGCAGGAATAAAAAGAATTGAACTGTTAAAAAAATACGGTTTCCGCTTGAGCCCCCATCAAATAGGCCTTTACCACAAGGCGCACCAATTATTGAACAGGTTAACAGAACTTCAAAGGAGAGCAAGAGGCGAAACAGATCAAAGGCTTAAGGAGCTTTACAGGGATGCAATAATTTCAGCAGAAGACAAAGGCCTTTCATCAAGAAAATTCCTTGAATTAAACAAACAAATCAATTTGGTCAGAATCCAGAAAGCAGAAAAATTACTGCAACTCAGAAAAGAGAAAAGAAAAGAAAAAATGCCCCCTAAAATCCACAGGGAAAGATGATTTAATTCAGATTCTTGAGATTTCTTTTCTTGTGTTTTTGCATTCTTCAAAATACTTAAAAGATTTCATTAGAATTATTCCTGCAGCCATAGAAGCAATTGTTATTGCTATTGCAATGTTTTCTTCTTTGAACCCGAAAAAGAAAGCAATCCATGCACTGAACCTCATTGAAAGAAGAACAGCTGCTTTTGTTTGCATAATGGAATGCTTTAAATCCAATACATTTTTTTTCTGTTAATTCATTTTTCTTCATTCAAAAGCCTTTACAACAAAAAACACTGCAACAAGCACTCCGACCACAGCCAAAAATGAATTTACATTATAATAAGTAATACTCAATCCAGCAATAATTGCCCCAATCACAAAAGAAAGTGCCTTCTTATCAGAAACAGACAAACTAAAAAACTTGAAAGAATTCATAATATCCTATGGAAATAAAACAACTTTAAATTTAAAAGCTTAATCCAACGACAGAAAACGAAATCATCTTTTGATGCTCAAACCTTTTAGAGGCTTAGGGATTTTTTCATAGATCCAACATTCATGACAATTATTTTGTTTTTTATTGTTTCCCTCATTTTTATGTACTCATCTATATCGCAATTAGCTTTTATTTTTCCGTAAAGGGCTTCTTCGAATTCAGGGTGCGCGCATATCAGCACATTTGCTTTCATAAGCTCTTCCAAAGCTTTTTTCCTTAATTTTTCTGCATCAATATCCCGTATCGCGAAGGTTTCCACATCAAATTCTTTTGAAATCCCCTTTTTTTTTGCAAATAACCGAAAACCCCCCCGCAATTGATTACTATAACCCATTCCGGAATCACAAACAAAAACTATTTTTATTTTCCTTTTTTTTCTCATCGAAAAAGCGATTGCTCTCCTAAGTCTTCTGGTTGCAGCAGTAATTAATTTTTTGTCTTTATGTCTTTCTTCAAATCTTATTATTGTTTTGAATAATCTGTTTTTTCTTGAAGTAATCCTTTTCATTTCATCATCTAAGCATTATCTTTACTACGTCTCCGTCTTTGAGTGAATGTTCTTTTCCTATCTTTTGTCCTGTCCTGCAGTCTATTGCTGCAACAAACCTTTCAACGAATTCAGTGTGGATTTTTCCAGCCAAATCAATTGCATTGGAGCCCTTCCTCAAAAGGAAAGAATCTGGTAATACTGCCCCAGTACCTGAAGTCCACTTATGCTGGTCCTGCACGGGATAGACAGCAATCAAGTCCAGTAGGCTGAAGGCTGTTTCGTTCACTGCTTCCTGCACGCCTGTACTTCCATACTTCTCCAGTATGTGCGTTCTAATAAATTCTAATGCGTGCTTTTGTTTCTCAGGGATATCCTGTTTCAATAACTTAAATTCCTTTTCTCCTGGAACATATTCAATTATGTCTGCCTTTGCTGCCTTCCTTAAAGCTAACTCAGATTCAGCGCTGCAGGCCACAATCTTTTTTTCAGGGAATTCCTTCTTCAGCCTCTCAAAGTTCTCTTGTGCTCCTTCAACATCAATCTTGTTTGCTGCAATCAAGATAGGTTTTGATTTCTCCCTTATCTTCTCGCTGAATTCAAGTAATGCTTCCTCGTTCCAGGAATCAGGTTTTTCATTGAAGTCTTCTTTCTTTATTACGCCTTTCACGTCCTCTTCCGTAATGCCCAATCCAGTCAGGTTTTTTGCTAATGCCTCATAAGGGCCTTTAGGGTCGAGTGAAGCCTGCTTTGAGATCTTCGCCCAATTTTTTGTGAGGATGCCTTTAATCCAGTGTGCAATCTCTTTCTCCAAGAATTTAATGTCCTGGGCAGGGTCGTGAGAGCCTCGCTGACAGGGATTTCCAATGGAATCAGTGACTCCCGCAATATCTAATACATGAATTAAACCTTGTGCTTGCATTAAATCTGACATAAAAGAATTGCCCATTCCTTTTCCTTGCCAACTACCTTCAATTAAACCAGCCACATCTAATAACTGAATTGGAATCAACCTTGTGCCATTAACACATTTACTATTAATGGGGTTGCATTGCTTCCCAAGATCTAAATGAGGGCATTTAGTATTTACATAAGCTGTGCCAGTGTTAGCCTTAATTGTTGTGAATGGCCTCATAGAAATTTCAACGTCAACAAGTGTCGCTGCACTAAAGAAGGTACTCTTGCCTGACGACGGCTTGCCAACACAACCTATTTGCATTAAATCCCACATAGATTTAAATTAAAAAAGTTTTAATTAAGTAACTGGTTTTAGGCAGTATTTTCCGCCGTTATTAGAAAAAATGCCTCTGTTCACAAGAGTTAATATTTTCTTCCTTATTTTATAAGGATGTAGGTCAATTTTTCCCGATAGATCTTTTACTCTGAAAAAACCTTTTTCCTTTGCAAGAAGGGTTCCTTCTTCACAGATTTTATTTAAAACATCTTTAGTAACAACTTTTTCTCTCAATTTAATCATTAAATCAAGTGTTTTTCTTTTTCTACTGCAATAAAACCCAATCTTATTGCTGAAATTTAATATAGATTCCTTTTTACCTATATCAATCTCCCAAAACGCAGTTACATACCCTTTTTTTCTTTTGATTATCCTTTTAAGTCTTAGATTGGACTCTACTAAAAAATTATCACATAAAATTTTTCTTGCATCGATTAATATTTTGGGCGGTTTAATGTGTTGCCTATTTTCTTTTGGGATTTTATTTATACTGTATGGTTTGCCTATTTTCATTTCAGATAAAAAACGTTCATTAATTGCTTTTGTACACTCATTGGCTTGTGATAGCCCAATCTTGTAATTAGTTGTTTCAGCCCACCCCTCATCATCAAAAAATTGTTGGAGAAATGCTTTTTGAATTTCAATAGAATTATCCATTATAACCTTTGGAATTCCAATGCCTTGATTTAATTTTTTGCCTGTCGGGACTCCTGTTATTTTTAGAACTCTTCTAACCATTCTGCTGGCTATCAAATAAGGCACTCCTTCATCAGAAATCCTGTTGCTAATTTTAACATCTCCAAAAATGTTTTTAATTTCTCTTTCAACTTTATTTAGCAATTCAGAATCGCTGTTTTTGTATTCAACATGTGCTTCATTTATGGTTCCATCCCCCATTATAGCAGCTAAGATTGTAGCCATAGAAATACTGTTCAATTTTATTGGTAATTTAACTCCTTTGCTCCAAGCAATTTCTTCAACTTTGTCTTCTGCAATCAAATAACCAATGCCTAAAAAATCAAGAATCTTCTTTAATCCCCCAACTGTTAAACTCGTGTTATGAAAATAATTGAAGATTGTTGCTTTGCTCACCCTTATTGCATAAGCCAACTTTGATTTTGAACTAGCTTTTAAGATTGCCTTATTAATTAGGTTTTTCCCAAAATCTTTTTCCAGCCTAATCCTTACAGTGTTGGGTTCGTCAAACCAATGATACTCTGTTTTACAGTCCAAATTTATCCCTTATAAATTTCTATTTTTTTATCTTTATAAATGGCTTCGGAAGAGTAGAGTGCCTGTGAAATTTGAAAAAAACGCAAACCTTAAAATAGGGGATAGCAACAATTTATTTAGCTGAATTAATTATTTTAGTTTAAAGAAAAATTTTGAAGGTAGATAAATTGCAGGAAGCATTAATTGCCATCATAATTGGAATAATTGTTGTTGCTGCAGGTGCAACATTCATTGTAATGCAGCCAACAGGAAAAGCTCCAACCGGGCCTCCGCCTGAATGTGACTGCGTTATAACTTCTTGTAATACTTCCGTGCCAGAAATAGCTCCAAGCTCAACGAATGATTTAGTTACAGTAAGCTGGAGTTTTAATTCAGGTGACAGAACAGAACTTCAAAGGTCGCTTAATGGGAGTACCTGGAATACAATATACCAAGATGATAATCCAACACAGACCGACCACCAGTACTCTGACATAAGTGTTTCAAACGGAACAAAATATTATTATAGGGCAGTGAATTACGGCCATGCAGTAGAATGCATGTGCGGCCGAGGAGCAGATTGTAGCCTCACTTCAGGCACAGTAAATGTAACGCCTGTTGCCCCCCCTGAAAAACCAACTGTAAGCCCGGGGAATGCACAAGTGAGTGTTTCCTGGAATTCTGTGCAGGGAGCAATAAATTATAAGATTCAAAGGAATGGAACAGATTTAAGCAATACAATTACTGGAACTACTTTCACTGACACAGGCCTAACAAACGGCCTCTCATATTATTATGCCGTTAAAGCCTGCTCTTCAACTGGCTGCAGTGAGCCCTCTGTTCAATCAGATACAGTTGTTCCTTCAGCAGGAAACCAGCCTCCTTCGCTGAACACTTTCGGTCCTTACGCATTAAACCTGCAGAAATTCAGCAATGTGCTGATTAAAGGCACTGCAACAGACTCTGACGGTACAATTGCTTCAATTGACTGGACTTCAAGCGATTGCACTATTCTCTCTCCAATGAAGCAGGGCATAGGCACTGCGACAGCAAACATTGCTGCTACAGCGCAATGCACTCAATTAGGAATAAAGACTGCTGCGCTCACAGCAACAGACAATGCAGGGGCAACAAATTCTGCTCAAGCACAAATTGATGTGTTTAATTTAAAGGTGAATTCAGCTTCAACAAATAAAACCTCGTATCAGGGAGGGGAAACAATTACATTTAATGCTTCATGGATTTCAAGCTATGTTCCTGCAAATGTTTACTTCTGCAAGAGTGCAACAATTAATTCTACTCCACCTTACTGTACGGACTTGGCGTGGTGTTCTATTCCAGTTCTGGACTCAAGCACTAATTCAGGCAGCTGCAATTACAATTCTTCGAATTCCGATACAGGAACAAAAAATTATTATCCCATAATAATTAACTCAAAAGGCTACATTGACAGCGCCTATCCTTCAGGCAGCTTCACTGTAATTCAAAGCAATGACACTCAAGCGCCAACAGTAACAATTACTTCACCCCAAAACAATTCTACAGTTTCAGGCACAGTGACAGTAAATGCAGATGCAAGCGATAATCTTGGGGTCTCAAAAGTTGAATTCTACATTGACGATGACAATATACCCAAGTTAACTGACACTACAGCGCCTTACTCCTATCAGTGGGACACAACAACATACTCTAATGCCCCGCACACAATCAAAGTGAAAGCATACGATGCAGCAGACAATAATGCTTCTGCTTCAATTGCAGTAACAGTAAGCAATAATTTGCCTCAGCCTCCTGCTGTTCCAGCAGGGCTTGCAGGGGCTATAGGAGACACCAATGCAATTCTCAGCTGGATTGCAGTTTCAGGGGCGAACTCTTACACGCTTGGATGGAACACAAACAATTCTTCCTCTTATATTGACATCAATAATATTACAGCAAATTCTTATGTTCACAGGAACCTGAACAACGAAACAACATATTATTATGCTGTCAAGGCCTGCAATGCCAATGGCTGCAGCGCCTTTTCTTCTCCAAATGTTTCAGTCAAGCCAATGGCGTGCACAAGAAAAGGAGATGTAACGCACGATAATACAATAAACTGCACTGACCTGCAGTGGCTCAGTGAAATGTATGCAGGAAGCCCGCGCAGGCAGGCCGACATGTGCGGGGACATGGACAACAGCGGCTTGATAAGCACTATTGACTTAATTAAATTAAGCCATGATTACAACCTGCAGTACTGCGGCGACACACTGCCGCCAATAATTTCAATAACCCGTCCAGTAAATTACGACACAGTCACAGGCACAGTGGATATAAATGCAACAGTTACCGATGTTGGAACAATAACAAAAGCAGAATTATATATTGATGACCTCCTCAAGTCAACTGATACAACTGCCCCTTACGGTTGGTCCTGGAATACAGTGGATTCAAGCGACGGAACCCATACAATTAAAGTTAAAGCCTATGATGCAGCAGGCAATAACGACTTTAATTCAATCATTGTAACAGTAAACAATGAAGGTTACGGGCCCCCTAAAATAAAAAGCTTTAATTGCACTGCAAGCAATCAGTCAGTAACCTTGAGCTGGACTGCAACAGGCAGCCCAACAATATACTACACTTTAAGCAGAGGCCTTTCAGCAGGCTCTTATACCGCAATAAGCAATGCAACAAACATTACCCTCACACAATACCTTGACTCAGGCCTGAGCAATGGAACAACTTACTACTACAAACTGAAGGCAACAAACAATTACAATGGAAGCAGTTCAAGTGAAAGCACCTGCAGTGCAACACCCCAAGCAAGAGTGTGCGGCAATGGAGTAATAGAAACAGGAGAACAATGCGAGGCAGACTCAGACTGCCATCAGCCAACCCATAAATGCGATACAGTGAACAGAAAGTACGGAACAAGGGATGTCTACTGCAGCAGCTGTTCATGCATTGCAGAGGACTGGAGCTGGAATTCAAGCACAAGTTCAGGGTCAGATTACTGCACTGAATGCGCAACCTGTGGCGACGACCAATGCAATTGTAATGAGAGCAAAAGCTCCTGTCCTGCAGACTGCGGAGGCACAACAACTGATACTATACCTCCAGCAAAGCCCTCAGGCCTTGAAGCGCAGGCCGGAAACTCCAAAGTGGAATTAAGCTGGAATGCAAACTCAGAGTCAGATTTATCAAAATACATTGTGTATTACGGCACAAGCTCAGGCTCTTATGGAACTGACATAATAGAAACAACAGGCAATTCAGCAACAGTTTACGAATTGCAGAACGGAACAACATATTATTTTTCGGTAAGGGCTGTTGATTCAAGCGGGAACAAGAGCACTTACTCAGATGAAGTTAGCTCTACACCTCAAGCCTCAATAAGCAATGTCAATCCCCCAAGCAATGTAAAGGCATCCTTCTCTGAAGGAAAGGTGAAACTGCAGTGGAATGAGGCAAGCCCTGCGCCTGATTCCTATGAAATATACAAGAAGCTTTCGACTGAAGGCTCTTACAAGAAAATTTCCTCTACAGGAAATACAAGCTATTATGACTCTGATGTCACTCCAGGAAAAACATACAATTACAAGATTAAGTCAGTGAAAGATGGAATAAAAAGCGATTATTCGGCCAAGGCCTCAATTACAATTCCTGGAGCTCTAGAATGCAATCCAGCAAAAGATGATTACTGCGACACAGCATGCGCGAGAGGAAAGGACCCTGACTGCAGTCCCTGCGTAAAGAACGGAGAATGCGAGAAAGACTTCAATGAAAGCTTCTCCAACTGCCCGGAAGACTGCAAGGAAGGAGTAGACATTGCCTCTCCTGAAATGGGAATAGGCGCAGGAATAGTTGCAGTTGCGGTAGTAATAGCAATAGCCTTCTTTAAGCTCATCCCTGGAACTTAATTGGATTATCTTTTTATTAAATGATATTTTGAAACCATATTTAAGGGAAGGCAATTCAATTATGAGTGAAGAAATAGAATGCCATCTGTGCAAGGGCAAAGCAAAACTGCAGTTTGAAGAACTATCCCTAGACAAAGGGAGGATAATAATAAAGGAGTCCCCTTACTATAAGTGCTCTAACTGCAAAGAAGAATTTGCCACAAGCCAGCAAATGGCAGGGCTTTCCGAACAAATAAACACAAAATTTACATTTCAGAGGGCAATAATAAATGCTGGAAGAAGCCTTGCCATTACATTGTCTTCGGACATAGCCCACTTCTACAAACTAAAAAAAGGAAAAAAAATAAAGATAATCCCAGAAAACAAGCACACCTTAAGGGTTATGGTTTAAGAAGCAAAAGAAAAAATAATTTAATTGAAATAAAATAAAATTAGCTAATAAAAAAGGTTTTTGCATATGCCCTCGCAGCTCTGGACTGAAAGATATTTTCCTGGAAACCTTACGGAATTCATTGGGAATACAGACATAGTTGAAAAGATTGTTGCGTGGGCCAATGAATGGAAGAAGGGAAAGAAAGGCAAGCCATTGCTCTTGTATGGCCCGACAGGAACAGGAAAGACAGCCCTTGCATATCTAATTGCAAGAATCAATAACTGGGACATATTCGAATTGAATGCATCAGACTTCAGGACAAAAGAAATAATTGAAAGGATTGTCTCAGGAGCAGCATTGAACGCAAGCTTTTCAGGGCAATTAAGGCTAATCCTCTTAGATGAAATTGACGGTCTTCAAGCCAGAGACAAAGGAGGGGCTGGAGCAGTTCTCGCAGTGCTCAAAGAAGCACAAAACCCAGTAATCCTTACAGCAAACGACATTTACTCCAACAGAAAGCTTGCGCCAATAAAAGCCTACTGCCAGCAACTCCAATTCAAGCGCGTTAACTATCTCTCAATAGCAAAAAGGCTGAAAGAAATACTGGAATTGGAGAAGGTTTCCTTTGACCCTGAAGCAATAACTCTCCTCTCAAAAAACTGTTCAGGCGACATAAGGTCTGCATTAATTGACCTGCAAACACTTTCCATGAAAGGAAGAATTGAAATGAAAGACATTGAAAGCCTTTCCTACAGGGAAAGAGAAGAAGATGTCTTCAAAATTCTGAGGAAGATCTTCACTGCAAAAGAATTCAGTGAAGCCCGCAATCCAAGATTCTCTTCAGAGATAAGCGATGAACTCCTGGAGAGATGGATTGAAGAAAACATTCCAAGGCACTTCACTGAACCAAATGATACAGCAAATGCTTTTGAGCGCCTGAGCAAGGCAGACATATTTAATGGCAGAATAATGAGGAGGCAGCATTACGGCTTCCTCCGTTATTCCTCGGATTTAATGACTGTTGGTGTTTCCCTTTCAAAATCAAAAGACTACCCTGGCTTCATAATGTACCAGTTCCCAAAGCTTTTGAGCTCCTTAAGCAAGAGCTCAGGCATTAGAGCAACAAAGAAAGGCCTTGCAGAAAAATTAAGCGAGAAAATCCATTCCTCAACACATGAAATCATTGGAGAAGACCTTCCCTTCATTAAAATCCTTTTCAGGAACAAAAATGAGGCGGTAGAATTCAGCGCGCAATTCGATTTAAGCGAAGAAGAAATTGCCTTCCTGCTCGGAACAAAGCCTGAAACAAAAAAAGTCAAAGAATTATACGAGAAAGCGCAGGAGAAGAAAAACAAAATCATTTCAGGCAAGAGGAGAGCCTTTTCAGGCATCACAGAATTCGAGCTGAAAAGAATAGAAGAAACAAAAAAAATTGAGGGGGAGGCAGAAGAGAGCGCAGAAGAAAAAAAGGAAACCATAGAAGAAGAAAAGCAAACTTCCCTGAAGGGTTTCCCGGGAAAATAATCATTAAATCGTTATTTAATATTTAGCGTCATAATTGTTTGTAGCCTTCCTTTTTTTCAATTATAATGCCTTTAAATATTCCAAAACCGCAAGGTTCACATTCAATCTTTTTTTTATTAAGCATAGCTGTAACATACGACAACTGGATTGGAAGCAGATGCAGAAATGCTATCCCCCCAACATTTAATGAATTATAAACATTTTTTACTGCTTTGGTCATGTCTGTCGACCAAGAAATCCCGGTAAGTGAAATGATTACATCGTATTTTTTTAGTTTCTTATAATTCTCAATTCTTCCAAGATGTACGTTATCTATTGCTTTGAAGGTCGTTCCTTTTATTTTTTTATTTGCAAGCTTCGGTCTTGTTAAAGAAATGCTTGAAGTAATAATTTTATTTCCAAATTGTTTTTTTAATTCAAGTAAAGCGCGTCCTTTGCCAGCCCCAACGTCAAGCACGCTTATTTTTTCTTTCTGTCTTAATTTTTTATTGATGAGTTGGGAAATATCTGTTCCAAACAGAAAATTATATCTTTTTAAACTCCGTCCTCTTACATAAAAAATTGAGGGCAATAATCTCCTGTCTTTCTTTCTCAATTTTTTGATAAGTTTTGCCTCTTTTATTCTTTTTTCTCTGAGTTTTTCCTTTAACCCTTCAAATTTCTCAAGAGGCATTTTGCGTTTAAACATACGAACTCTCTTTTAGTAACTAAAATTCACTCTAATTCTAATTCTTCCTGGACTTCCTCTTTGGATTCAAGGGAAGAGTTCTTCACGATATAGTTTTCTATTTCCTTTGAGATTTTTTTCCTGTAAAAGTAAAGTATTGCCCCAACCACAATTATTGCTGCCAGGACAAGGAATTTGTAGGGCGCCCCCATTAATTCCAAGGCGAATTTGGCTGTATCAAAGGCAGGAGCAATATTTTTTTCAAGAGTGTAGCCCAATTCAAGCCTGTTGTCTGAGGTGTAGCCCTGCCAGACAACCCTTTTGTCTAAAACAATTCCCTGAGGCCTTACAGGCAGGATTATTTCAGCATTAATAGGGAAAGAAAAAATTATTTTTGTTTTTTCAGGGATGATTATGGTGCTCCCGCTCTGGAATTTGCTGAATTCCTTCTGGTTCAAAGTCCATTTCACAAGTCTTCCTGGCGCTTCAGACTGCCTTGAAAAAATAGGGTTATCCAAAGAATAAACAAGCCTTATATAACTTTTTTTTAGGCCGTCCTCAATAAAGGACACAGCAGCACTGCTTATTTCAGTGTCCTTTTCCCCCATGTGGGCGAAAATCTTCTGGTTTGATGCAGTCCAAACAGAAAGTGTTGAGCCATTCTTTGAGGCAAGGTCCCTGAAGTAATTTAATTCATCCTGCGATTCAAAGGAAAGATAGTAAAATTCTTTCACTAAAGAAGCATATCCTTTTTCGTCAACCTCGATCTGGATTTCAGTCCCTGTTATCTGAGGCTGCTGGAAAGGCTTGGGCAGAGAAAAAGTCAGTTCAACGACATTGCTTGAAATAAAGCCATTCCATGTCACCTTATTATTTTCACTCAAGGCCTCAGGGCTTATTGGATAGGAGATTTCTGCCCCCACAGGCAAAGCAAAAGAAATTATTGTATTTTCAGGGATTACAAGGATTCCATCAGAATGGAACCCGTACATCTTTGTTTTATCCAAAGAAAAATAATTCTTCTGGCCTGAAGCCTGCTCTGAAAAAAGTTTTTGGGCAGGATAAGAAAGCCTTACATATTTCTGGCTTCCTTTTTCTTCAAAAGAAAAAGTTTTATTCTCTCCATCACTTTCGCTTGAACCAAGGCTGCTGAAGATTTCAGGATCAAAGGCCTTCCATGCAGCAGCATTCTGGCCCAAAGAAATTGCGGTTGCCTTAAATTCATTCAATTCTTCTAAGCCATTGAAATCAAAAAAGAATTTTTCTGTGATGCTTGCATTCCCTGAATTGCTTACAATAACATCAATTGAATGACCTGAGAGAACTCTTGCCTGAACGCCCGCGCCAAACAATATAAAGCATAGAACCAATGCAAAAAGCAATTTCTTCATTTTCCAAAGCCTTTTTTTTCTCACAGTAATATTATTACGAGCTCAAAATATTTATTCCTTGCACTTTTCAAAGCAAAAAACCTGAAATCCAAACATACTGATTTATAAATCCAAACATACTGATTTATATTCCAGAAAATACTTATATACTATCGTTTCAAGCAAAGCTTGAAACATTTCAATCCACTTCAGTGGAATTGAAATCATTTCAAGCAAAAGAATTCGCTTAAAGGAAACAAGCCCAGTACCCGTGATGATTAATGGTTGAAATCCAATACCTAGGCCACTCAGGCTTTAAGCTGAATTTCCCTCACACCTCAATCCTCATTGATCCTTTCCTGAACAATTCCAATGCTGAACCTGAATTCAAGACCCTGACTAAAATCCCTTTAAAGGAAGAAGAATTCAAGGGGATTGGGCTGATATTGATAACGCACGAGCACTTTGACCATTTCGACAAGAAAGCAATTGAAGCAATAGCAAAAAACAATGACTCTTACATTATAGGCCACGAGAGCGTCATACAGGAACTGAATGTCCCAAAGCATTTGCTCTGCCCTATAAAATTAGGCGAAAAGATTTCAATAAAAAGAATTGATGTAACTGCAGTTACAGCGCACCACCCCAATTCTTATTATCCTTTAGGTTACCTTATTGACTCAGGGAAAGAAATAATCTATCACGCAGGCGACACAGACTTAATTGATGAATTCACTGACATAAAGGCAGACATTGCATTGCTTCCAATAGGAGGAAACTTCACAATGGACTGCGTCGACGGCGTAAAAGCAACAAAGGTAATAAAACCAAAGGTCGTAATCCCAATGCACTACAACACCTTCTCCCTCATAAAAGCCGACGCCAATGAATTCAAGTCCAAAATAGAGAAATCCATCCCCGAAACAAAAACAATAATACTACAGCCAGGCGAAACATTCAATTACTGAAAAAATTAGTCCCACACATTTTTTTCTGCTTCAATTAATTGTTCTGGAGTACTTATGTCCAGCAGCCCAGCACTCAAGGGAATCCATTCCACTTTGCCGTGCACTGCAAGCCAGTTGATTGCGTCCGTTACCTCCAGTTCATTCCTCTCGCTTGGCTTAATGTTCTGTATTGCCTCAAAAATTCTTTCGCTGAACCTGTAAACTCCAGAATTAATCAAATTGGAGGGCTGCCTTCCCCTTTCAGGCTTTTCCACAATGCTTTTGAGAGTGCTTCCCTGCACTTCAAGGACGCCATAATTCCATGGATCAGGAACCTTCCTCCCAATTAACACTGCATCAAAGCCTTTACTTGCCTTAAGGCTCTCAATTACCTGTGGCTCAAAGATCAGGTCGCCATTAACGCAAATGAAATCCTTTCCTTCAGTGAAATCCCTTGCCTGCAGTACAGCGTCTGCTGTGCCCAAAGGCTTTTCCTGCTCAATATAAGCAATTCTTACCCCCTTAAAAAAAGAGCCAAATTGCTCTACAATCATTTCCTTCCTGTACCCCACAATTACTCCAACCTCTCTGATTCCAGCTTTCCTGAAGGAATCAAAAGCCCTCTCCAGGAAACTCCTTCCCTTCACCTCAATTAAGGCCTTAGGAATTTTTTCAGTGAGAGGCCGCATCCTCAAGCCTTTTCCTGCTGCAAGAATTATTGCCTTCATTGCAAAACCTTCAAAATTTAGGAAACAAAAAATTTAAACACTGATAAGGCAAAACATATTTAAATATAATAGAATACATGTATTATAGGTCTTACAATGGAATTAAAAATTAACTGGGACCACAAAAGGTGCAAGCACGCAATAGAAAGAATGTGGCTGAGAGGCATATCTCACTTAGAAGTTAAAGAAGCGCTTATGAAAGGGCAGAAAATAAAGAAATATCATGACATAATTGAATCAGTTTATTCTTATTACAGTGTTGTTTATGCCGAAAGGTTTTTTACCAAGGGGAATATAAGAAAAGTTTATCCAATAACAATAAAAATTATGGAGTGATTTTTGATGGCTGAAAAAGTTTTGCCTGTTACATGCTCTTGCGGGGGCAGACTGAAGAAGACTTTTGTTCCAGTGGAATTCTTCGGAATAGATTTTGGAATAAGAGAGGCAGAGGTATGCACTAGATGCAATGCAGAATACTTGGACGAAAAATTAATGGAAAAAATAGAAAAAGAAATAAAAAAGAAAGGCCTGTTCGGTTTGGAGTCAAAGGTAAAAGTAACAAAATCAGGCAACTCTCTTGTAATCAGAATTCCGCCAGAAATAGCAAAATTCACGGGCTTGCAATATGAAACTCTATTGAGGATATTTCCAGTAAGCAAAAAAAGAATAGAAATAGAGGCCCTCTAAATTAAATTCAAAGGCATTCTGCTTCCAAAAAACAATTAAAACCCAAAGAATCAATTTATTTCATGGTAGCCAGAGCAACAGCAGACCTTCCCCTGCATCCGGGGAAATGCCCTAAATGGCTTTTCTGGAGAATGAAAGAACTGTCAGGAGCAATAGCAGAAATAATTGTATTCGAATACGGAGAAAGAGAATTCCTTGAGCGAATATCAAACCCTTTCTTTTTCCAGGCATTAGGCTGCGTGATAGGATTCGATTTCCATTCAAGCGGCCTCACAACCACAACCTGCGGCGCGCTAACAGAGGCCCTGCGAGAAAGAGAATTAGGGGTCATGCCAGCAGGAGGGAAAGGCTCTGCCTCCAAAAAAACCCCTGCCCAAATAAAACAAAAAGGCATTCAATTGAATTTCCCTGAAAACAAAATCCTTGAATTAATCCAGGCAAGCAAGCTCAGCGCAAAAGTGGACTCCTGCTTAGTGCAGGACTCCTTCAACTTATACCATCATTCATTCTTCTTCTCGGAAAAAGGAGACTGGGCAGTAATACAGCAGGGGCTTAACCCTGAAAGCAGTTATGCGAGAAGATACCACTGGAACTCTAATTATGTAGAAGAATTTGATTTTGAGCCCCACACTGCAATCTGCTGCAATTTAAAGAAAGAGCAGACATTAAATCTGACAGCAAAAGAAAGCCAGGAAAACAAAAAAATTTCTTTAGACCTGGCAAGAGAGCCAACCCAAAAGCTGAGAAAAGAATTCAATTCCATTGTAACAGGAGAGCAGAGGAATTTATTCAACTGGAATTCAGAGAAAAAAGAAAAATACTTGTTCATGCCCCGCTCAGTTAACTGGAGTGCTCTTGAAGAAGCCTATGAAATCCAGCCCAAAAACTTTTCTGAGCTAATTCTAATTAAAGGATTGAGCGCAAAGACAGTGCGCGCCCTAAGCTTAATATCTGAATTGGTCTACGGAGAGGAAGCATCATGGAAGGATCCAGTGAAGTATTCTTTCTGTGTGGGAGGCAAAGACGGGGTGCCTTTCTTCATAGACCGCAGATTTTATGATGGCACAATAGAATTAATAGAGGACGCAGTAAAGCAGACCAAACTAGGCGACCACGAAAAAATGGAAGCAATAAAAAGAATGAAGCAATTCTGGCAGGAATGATTTCATGCCCTGACCTTTCTCGGCAAAAATTTCTTTAAAAGAATTCTTATTTTTTTTTCTTTTTTTGGTATTTTTAAATCTCTGGGGATTTCTTCTATTTTCCATTCTTGCTTTTCTTTGTTCCACCGAAACGAGTGAATATGCTTTAATCCCTTTTCTGTAAATATCCATCTGAAACTTTTTTCATATAGTTTTAATACCCTTTTTCTAGTTTTTGGTTTTTGTATCATTTTTTTTATTCCTGCGTGGCCTGCGCCATATTGAATTAATATTACAGGTTTTCTTTTGAGTTTTTGTGCTAATTTTGGCGCAATAATTTCTTCAACTGCATCAGCAGCCAATGCATTTACAAGCGCAACAGAGGTTGTTGGTATTAAATTACTTAAAAAAGAAGTTATGTTCACTAAAGGTTTTCTTAGTTTTATCTTTCCTTTAATAGCCAAAGGAAATGATACAATTGGGGTAATGATATTCCCTAACCCAATCATTGCAAGGCTTGTTAGCCCGATCTTTTTATTTTCTATGATATTATTAATTAGCTTAGAAGCTCCAAGAAAAGTTAAAGCATCCCCCGATAATAACTCTCCCCTAATTATCGTATGACCAGTGGGTATCTTAATAGGGTCTACTATAAAAAAATCAATATTTTTTTCAATTAATTTTTTTTCTTCACGCGCAAATCTTTCGTCTGCAAGAAATTCTAATGGTTCACTATGCCATTCTTTAATGTGTATGTCAAATTCATGAGGAACTTTTTCCCATCGCTTTGAATGCTTTTCTAACACTAAAATATACTTCGCATTCTCTGTTTCAAAAGGAATCCAGCCCATTTACAATTCAAACTCCATTAAGTCTTCTGATACAATGGAATTAGCGAAAACCTGCCTTGCCTCTGTCTCGAACTTCCTTGGGTCTTTATGCCTTGGAGAAAGATGGAATAAAACCAGCTTCTTCACTTTTGCTTTTTCTGCTATTCCTGCGGCCTGCATTGCAGTGCAATGGAAGGTATGCTTTGCCCTCTTCTTCATTTCCTCCAAAAAAGAGGATTCATGGAACAATAAATCGCTGTGCTCTATTGCTTTAACGTAATGGCTTGAAGGCAGGGTGTCGCAAATTACTGCAATCTTTTTTCCTATCTTCTTATTTTTTGAGTCAAGCACTTGCTCTGGCTTAATTCTTCTTCCTTTAAATTCAATTGTTTTTCCTTTCTGGAGTTCCCCCCATAAAGGGCCTTCAGGTATGCCTAAAGCCTGTGCCTTCTCCCTCAAGAATTTTCCCTGTGAATCCCTTTCCTTGAAGATGTAACCATAGCAGGGAATGTCATGATTAAGCCTTACTGCAGAAACAATAAAGTTTTCTTCATTCAATAAAACGCCTTCCCTTACCTCGATTGCCTTGAGCTCGAAATTCACTTTAAGCAGGCTCAATTCAATTGCCTTCTTTACTTTCTCTTTCACTCCTTTCGGGCCGAAAATGAATAAAGGTGAATCCCTTTGATGCATTGACATTGTGGCAATCAATCCAGGTAACCCTAAAATGTGGTCTCCGTGAAAATGGCTTAAAAAGATTGCGTGAACCTTCATGTAAGACACTTTTGCTTTCATCATCTGCCTTTGAGTGCCTTCCGGACAATCAAACAAGTAATTCAATCCATTGAAATTAATGTTAATTGCACTCAAGTTCCTGTCCTTTGTTGGAGTGCTGCAGCTTGAACCCAATACTGTTGCCTTCAATTCCTTCGCCTTCCTAATAAAAACCAAATCAATTTAAAATTATTCTTGCAATAAATTATTATAATACAGTATAATTTAAAACATCTTTTTTTAATAAAAATTGAGGGCTCACAAATGGCTGAAAGAAGAGATGATGCATTGAATTTCAATTCAACTGCAGAGCTTAAGGTGTCAGAAAAACTAGTAGACCAAGTAATAGGACAGGACAATTCAGTTGAGATAGTGAAGAAGGCTGCAGCGCAGAAGAGAAACATGCTTTTAGTAGGCCTTCCAGGCACAGGGAAATGTTTGACTGCTGATACTGAATTGCTTCTCGGAGATGGTTTAATTATTTCCTGCGAAGAGTTATACCCCCAACTTTATGATGCATCAGAAGTAGAATCAAAAAATGAAAAAATGGTTGTTTTGAAAGTATCAAATCTTTCACCTAATGTTTCTTCTTTGGTCAAAGGCGCGAAGGAAAAATTTTGGATTAGAGATTCAAGATTGTTAAGAATCAGCAAAGAAAAATTTTCCGGGGATATTCTTTTAATTAAAACAGCGTCAGGTAGAAAAATTAAGGTTACAGAAAATCACAAACTTCTATCAGTTGATGAAAATGGTTTTCTGTTAAAAAAAGCTAAAGAATTAAGCAGTAGGGATCATTTAGCTGTTCCAAGCAAATTGACTTTGTTGGATGAAAAGCCTACTGAAACAAATGTTTTATTGCCTTTACCTCCAGAAGGAATTTTTAAAAAAATTAAGGTTCCAACTAAACTAACAATAGAAATGGCAGCATGGCTTGGGCACTTGATTGCAGAAGGCAGTTTTTGCAGGAATCAGATAAGATTCACTTCCGCTGAACAACATAAAAGAGAGTTTTTTAAGGAATTAACAGAGCGGATTTTTGATATTAAACCTTATATGAAAGGAAAAGATGTTTTCATTAATAGCGTTGAACTATTAACTTATTTGCGTGAGATTCTAAGAATAAAAACTACAAATGCAAGAAACAAAGAAATTCCAGTTATTATAATGCGAGCCCCTCTACGAATAATTAAGTCATTTTTAGCGAGATTATTTGCAGATGACGGTTCATTTTATAGAAATTGTGTGGAGTTGGCTTGTAGCAATGAAAAAATGGCTTCTCAAATTCTTTATTTATTGCTTCATTTTGGCATTGTAGCAAGATTAAAAGAAAAAAAAGATTCTAAAACAAAGTGGACCTATTACAGAATTTTTATTCAAGGAGAATTTCTTGATGATTTCATGAAGAAAATTGGTTTTGTTAATAGAAAAAAATTTGGAAAATTGCAGAAATATATCTCAGAAAAAAAGTTTAATACAAATGTTGATATAATCCCTTTTGTTGGAAAACTGATTAAGCGGGCACGGTTGGCGAGGTCTTTAACAGTTGACAATTTCAGTCCCATTAATTCAAGCATGATTTGCAGGTATGAAAATGGAAAAAGAAATCCAAGCAAGAAAGCTCTCATAAAAATTGTAAATG
Organism: Candidatus Diapherotrites archaeon; assembly: GCA_040755695.1. Lineage (NCBI taxonomy): Archaea > Nanobdellati > Candidatus Iainarchaeota > Candidatus Iainarchaeia > Candidatus Iainarchaeales > Candidatus Iainarchaeaceae > Candidatus Iainarchaeum > Candidatus Iainarchaeum sp. The sequence continues at coordinate 152,737 of JBFMAK010000001.1, forward strand.
TTTTAGATAAAAGATTGCCTTTGAAAGAAGATGACTGCTTACCCTTACTAAAAACTCTTGCTTTTTCAAATATATTTTGGGATAAAATTATTGAAGTAAAGGAAGTTAACTATGAGGGATATGTTTATGATATAGAAATTGAAGCTGATAGTCATGTCTTTGTTGCAGGTTTTGGTGGTTTGTTTTCACATAATTCAATGCTTGCGCAGGCAATGGCAGAAATTCTTCCTGTAAGCGAATTGCACGACATTCTAATTTACCCTAACAGGAGCGACCCAAACAATCCAAGGGTGAGAGAGGTAAAAGCAGGCGAAGGAAAAAAGATTGTGCAGAAAGCAAGAATGGAGTCAAGGGCAAAGGAAGACAACGCAAGATTCATGGGATTCATTCTGCCATTAGGATTCTTTATTATAGCAGGCTTTATGTGGAGGCCTTTGAACTGGATTCCGGATGTAGTGTATGCTGCGACATTAATTTTAGGCGGCTTTCTAATGATTGGATTTGCTTTAGGCAGCCAGATGAGAATGCGCTCTGGAACAGGAGGAGCACCAAAACTATTGGTTGACAATTCAGGGAAAAAGACTGCTCCATTCACTGAAGGCACTGGGGCACGAGCAGGAGCACTGCTTGGTGATGTGCGTCATGATCCACTTCAATCGTTTATTGACGAAAATAAATTAGTTGTTAAAAGTAATGGTTTTTCAGATGTTTTGAGCTTTGAATCACTGTGGAAAATGATGACTAAAAAATACCCTGAACTAATAGAAAAGCATGAAAATGGGTATGAAGCAATTGTTTTTCCTGAAAATGAAAAAGTATTCACTGTAGGCTTTAAAGACGGGAAAGTTGTTGAATCAAGGATTCTTTCCATAAATAGGAAACCCTATGATGGCGAGGTTATAGAAATTTCAGCTGAAAACTCAAAACTTACAGTTACCCCTGAACATAAAATTTTTACTGGTTTTAAAAGCAAAGAAGCTGAAAAAATTTTAAAAAACGACAATTTGATTAAATTGGTCAGTAAAAAAAGCTGACTACTGCAAGTTTGTTTCAGAGCCTGTTTGTACCATAATCAATTTAAATAATTTGAATGGCAGTTTATGTATGAGTTTTCTGTTTACGCATGAATGGATTGCAAAGTTAGTCTTAGGGAAGCTTAAAAAGAAAGCATTAATTTCAAACTATAATAATATTGATGACTATTTCTTTGGGGCTATTGCCCCTGACATAAGGTACATAAATAATTCATCCAGAACACTAACACACGAGATTGAAGGAAAGTATTCAATATTTGAAACTTCTAAAAAGAATAAATACTCAAAGGCGTTTCTTGCAGGATTTGAAACCCATTTGGTTGTTGATGACGCTTGGTCTAATAGGGAGAAATGGTTGGATGAAAGCATTTATGAATTTTACAGTGTTAATGCAAACAACCTTGCTCAAAAATTTGCTTTGTATTTTCTTGTCGATGATTATTTTCAGAGCGAGGCTTACTGGTTTTTTCCTTTTGAATGCGCTGGCAATATTTTCCGTGCTAACGATTTGCAGCTCTTAATTGATTTAGGCTTTAATCATAAAGATATTTTATTGTATAAATCTTTGGCGGCCGTTTATATGAGAGAGCCCGGCATAGACACAATGAATATTTTTAATTTTGTTCCGGGAAAATTAGATGAAATTTTGATTAGAACAATATTGGAACAAAAATCTACGTTAACATCGTTCTTAAAAGAATTCAAAAAAATTTCAGTAGAAAAAAGTCTGACTTTTTTGGAGAGCCATTTATGAGCCCTAAAATGAAAATAATTCTTGCAATAGCTTTGGTTAGTGCTACAATATATATCTACCTATTTATCAGCCTTATGATTTTTTCATTCAATTTGGTTTTAGCTGAATAAAATTGCATGTTAACACTAACTATTTTAACCTTTTTCAATTAATATTTTTTCATGATGCTATGAAAGAAAAAAATTTAAAGAGGGTTTTTCCCAAAATTTCACGAAGAAAATTTCAAGGCCACGTATACAATGTTACAACCGAAACAGGAAACTTGTTTGTAGAAAATGTACTTGTTCACAATTCAGGCGGCCTTGGAACGCCCCCTCATCTTAGAGTAGAGCCAGGGCTAATTCACAAGGTTTCAGGGGGCGTCTTGTTCTTAGATGAAATTGCAACCCTCTCACCAAAAGCACAGCAGGAGCTCCTTACAGCAATGCAGGAGAAAAAATATTCTATTACAGGCCAAAGCGAATTAAGTTCTGGTGCGATGACTAAAACGGATCCTGTGCCCTGCTTTCCGGCAGAAACCTGTTTGCTGACTGCCAAAGGAAATGTAAGCATGGGGGCATTTATTGATTCAATTTTATCTAAAAATTATGATAGAGTTGCTGTAGAGAATGGAGTGGAGGTTTTTGATTTGGATGAAAAAGAGACTATTATTACTTATTCAAATAGTAAAATTATTCCTTCAAATGCAGAAAGAGTTTATAGACGTAAATATTCTGGAAAGGTTCTAAAAATTAAATTTGATGATGGAACTGAATTAATTGCTACCCCTGATCATCCAATAAAAACAGTTAATGGTTTTGTAAAAGCAAAAGATTTGAAGGTTAATGATGTTATTGAAGCAACGGGGGATCTCGTAATAATTGATGAAAAAGCAATTGTCAACACCTATTGTAAGGATAACCAGAGAATTGCTAACACATTTAATAAGTGGATAGCTTCAGGCAAAAAACTTTCAGCTAAAGAGTTAGGTGTTGATTATAAAACAATTTTTTCATGGAAAAAAGGTTCCATACCGCGTGCACTTAAAAGTGTCAATCAACTCAACAGAAAAAAACTTTTACCGTTAAACCTTAATGATGAGAGAGTGCCTAAGATAGCCAGGGTTGTTGGAGCCCTGTTTGGCGACGGCGGAATAGATGGCAGAAGACTTTCAAGAGTATATTTCTCTACAGATTCAAACAGTATGGATGATTTAAATGAATTTAAGAATGATATTCTATCAATATTTGGAGAGGAAATTAATTCAGCAATAACCATTAAAAAAATTACTTCTAAGGGAGGGAGTGGCTTGGATTTATCTATTAATAATTCGTCCGTTGCCCGTTTTTTCTATGCTCTGGGTGTTCCAAAAGGAGATAAAGTTTCGCAGTCCTTTACAGTACCTTTCTGGGTTAAATTATCAGACAAACTAAAGAAAGAATTCTTTTCAGCTTTGCTTTGTTGTGAATTATATGGAAATATTAGAAGCAGTCAAGATACTATTTCCTTTGTTATGGCTAAATTAAAGAAATTTGAGAAAGAACACATTGAGTTCTTGAATGAAATTAGAAATTTTTTATTAAAAAACAGAGTTGAAGTGAAAGAAGTAGAACAGGACAAAGAATATTTTAAAGCTAAAGGATTACCTAACCCCGAGACTGCTGGGGCTTACTTGTTTAAACTAAATTCAGGTTATAAAAATATAATTCAATTAGCTGACATTATTAACTTTTACTATGCAAAAAACAAAAAATCAGCTATACCCAACGTAGTGAAGAATGGTAAAATATTTATAGAGTCTCAGAAACACCTAGATAGTTTAAAGGAAGAAGCATTGATGTTGAGAAATGCTGGAAAGACCATTCGTATAATAGCAAAAGAAACGGGATTGTGTAAAAATACTGTCTGGAAAATAGTTGGAAAGACATACAACAAATATTCCAAATTAGACAGAAAAAGAGTTTTTGGTTTATTGGGTAAAGGTATAATACCAAAAATTGTTGCCAAAAAACTTGAAATTCCTTATACTACTGTTCTTTATTGGAAGAATAATTATTTTAGTGAGGAGTCATGATGTTTTCCAAGATTACTAAAAAGATTACAGGTATTGAAGAAAGAGATTTCAATGGTTATGTGTACAATATAAAAACAGAAACAGGAACTTATATTGCCAATTCAATTGTCGTTCATAATTGCGACTTTGTCCTTGTAGCAGCAGGAAATTACGAGGACTTAAGGAGAGTGCATCCGGCTCTAAGGTCAAGGATCAGGGGTTACGGGTATGAACTGTACATGAACTTGGATATGCCTGACACAAAAGAAAACAGGGCAAAGATAGCACAATTTGTAGCTCAAGAGGTAGTGAAAGACAAGAAGATCCCTCACTTCAGCAGGGAGGCAGTTGAATCAATTATATTTGAGGCAAGAAGAAGGAGTGGAAGAAAGAATTCGCTCACACTCAAATTAAGAGACTTAGGAGGCCTTGTAAGGGCAGCAGGAGACATTGCAAAAGAGAAAGGCCACGAATTAGTGCAAGCACAAGACATATTTGAAGCAAAGATGGCTGCAAGAACTTTAGAACAGCAGATGATGAACAAGATAATTGAAGAAAAAAAAGATTATGAGGTTTACTTGAATGAAGGATTTGCAGTTGGAAGAGTGAACGGCCTTGCAGTAAGCGCTGACGGTGACGCAGGATTGGTTCTCCCATTAGAAGCAGAGGTTGCGCCAGCATTGTCGGCTTCAGAGGGAAAACTGATTGCAACAGGAAAACTGGGCGAAATAGCAAAAGAGGCAGTACAGAATGTTTCTGCAATCATAAAGAAGCTGTCAGGAAAAGACATTTCAAGGTATGACTTGCACATTCAATTCCTGCAGGCTTACGCCGGAGTTGAAGGAGACTCTGCTTCAGTTTCTGTTGCCACAGCGGTAATTTCCGCTTTAGAGAAAATTCCAGTAAAGCAATCATTGGCAATGACTGGTTCTCTGAGCGTGAGAGGAGAGGTGCTTCCAGTAGGGGGCATTACAGCAAAGGTCCAGGCAGCAATGGCAGCAGGCTTCAAGGAGGTCATAGTACCCAAAACCAATTTGGAGGACATAATCCTTCCAGAAAAAGAAAAAGCCAGAATAAAAATAATTCCTGTTTCCTCTTTAAGCGATGTATTAGACAATGCCTTCCAGAAATCCAAAGAGAAAGGCAAGCTCCTCAAAGAACTCAAGAAGATAATCAGCTTGGAGCTCCCCAGCATAATAGAAAAAAGTCTGCCGAAAATTCCAAAGATCGGGTGAATTAAGAAATTATTTTGCTGTAGCTGCTGTTAAAATTATTCTTCCGTGCCTTAAGGTGAAATCGTTTTTGTTTACTTTTGTTTTTGTTTTGCCTTTTAAGTCCTTGAATTCGATTGCCTTGTCTTTTGCGTCAATGTCTTCCACTTTCCCGATGTACTTTCCTTCCTTGGAGAACACAGGCAGCCCTATGAGCAATTTTGTGACCCTTCTCCTTACGTCAAATACTGTGCTGGCCTTGTAGGCAACCAAGAGAATTACAAAGCTTAATAGAATGCTCAGCAGAAAGAAATTGATGTCTGCCTCCTTTGTTATAACTAATGTCCCGGAATCAAGAATAAACCATAATAGGAGAACAGAAATAACTGAAAGGAAGTATTTCCTTAACTGGAACATTTTCTTGAAGTGGATTGCATCAATAGCTTTTCCTATAATAAAGGAAACAGCAGTTATAACCAAAAGAAAGTATGTTGTCTGAAGGGAAACAACAATCCTCAAGAACAGGTTCTCTATAGGATAGAAAGCATAACTGTTGTATGCGGTTATTGCAGCGAATACAAGGAAGAAGAGGCAGGCAATATAGAATGGAAAGCTTGTCCTCTGAACTGAGACAGTTGTTGTAAGGTCTCTTGCTGCAGCAACAATTTTTTCTTCAACTCCAAAGCCTTTGAGCAGTAAATAAATTCCAACCACAAGAAGCAAGCCTTGAATGAATTGCGCTTCTATGCCAAAGAACACCATCAAGCCGTAAAGAAGCAGGACGATTCCAGGCAGCCCGAAAGCAATCCTTGCAAGGAAGGGGTCCTTTAATGCTTCCCTTAAAGCATAATAGGCTCCCTCCATTTCCTTTGCCTGCTTTACAATTATTGTTTCCTTTGAAATTATTGGGGCCCTTGCCTGAAGCAATGGAATTACTTGGTCGTCTTCAGCTCCGTCTGTAACTAAAACAAAGCCGTCTGCATCAAAAGAGGAAAGCACTTCATCCAATTGTTCATTCAGCCTTTTGTCTGACTCAAAGCTTGTTTTTCCGACACCAGTAACTGCTGCTAACTCAACTTTAGGGTAATGCCCTTTCACTTCATCGAATTTCTTTATTGAGCCGAACAGGCAGTTTGAATCTGAATCCCCTGGGTCTGCTACTGCGAGCTTTGCTGCAGCATTCAGTACATTCTTTCTTCCAATTACGGGCCCTTGAACGTTAGCCTTTCTTCCAAGGTCATTGTCTCTATCTACACTCAAAACCAGTACGGCTTCATGCTTCGGCATAATTTCTTCCTTTTATAGCATAATTATTTATATTTAGGATAACTTATTTATTATTGCTGAAAGTTTAATTAAATTTATTGGTGTCCCAAAAAATATGGTCAAAAGATTCAGGCAGACGGAATCCTATAAAATAAAACAAATAATATTCGCTGTAATAGTAATTTTAATTATATTCATTGCATGGCTCATATACCAGAAAAAGGAGTTGGTCATCCCGTACATTGCAGGGATTGTCCTTGCAGTAATTCTTTTGTTCATAATATGGAGATATGACTTCCTGCTCACCCTAAAAGAATACGAGCGGGCAGTAATTTACACTTTTGGAAGGGTGTCCAGGGTAGGGGGCCCGGGCTGGGCTTTACTTATACCAGTAATTGAATCATTCAAGATTGTAGACCTAAGGACAAGCACAATAGACATTGAGCCCCAGGAGGTTGTGACAGCAGACAAGATAAGGCTTTCAGTGGACGCAGTAATATATCTTTACGTCAACAAAGACAAGCAGTCTGTAATCAATTCAGTAATAGAAATTGACGACTACAAGCATGGAGCAGAATTGTATGTTAAGTCCTCAATCAGGGATGTAATTGGCTCCCTCACAATGTCTGAAGTAATAGCAAACATAGAGAAATTAAACAACGAAGTGAAAGAAAAACTGGTTCAAGTTACAGCTTCATGGGGTGTAAGCATTGAATCAGTGGAGATAACAAATGTTACAATTCCCCCTGAAGTAATAAGTGCAATGCACGAACAAAAGGCAGCAGAGCAAAGAAAATTAGCCATAATGGAGAGAGCGCAGGCAAAAAGATATGAGATAGATGCAGTAAGGGATGCAGCAGACAAACTCACAGAAAAATCTTTATCTTATTATTACATCCGTGCTTTAGAGAAGATGGCTGACGGCCAAGCCACAAAAATCATTTTCCCTATTGAAGCCAGCAAGTTCGCTGAAGCCCTCACAGGCAGGCTTTCAACACCAAAAAGCGGAAGCGAAAGCGGAAGCAAACCATTAAGCTTGGAAGACATTGGCACCTACGCAGGCATGTTCAAGGAATACATGGACGAAATGAAAAAAAAGAAACAATCAAACAAGAAAGGAAAAAAGAAATGAAGCGGAAGGAATTTTTTAAAAGGCATGAAGCAAAACTTATTATTAGTGTGATTGCTTTGGGGATTATAGTCAGTTTTGTTTTGTATCTTAATCAGTCTAAAAATGAAAAAATTCCAGACCATATTCTTTTTGCCAAAGATAATGAAAAATATTGCGATGGAATGTTTGTTGGTTGCAATAGAAGTTTTGAGAAGGGCTGCGTTAATTCAATAGTGCAACCTAAATATCAAATGATAAATGATGACATTACCTGCTATTGTAATATGACAAAAAAGGTTTGTGAGACTGCAAAAGGGTTTCGTAATGGGGATGTAGAAGGAAAACTTTGCTATGATGAAAAAGATTGCCTCGTATTCTACCAATATAACAAGTGCGTTGCAGAAAATGGGTCATCAACTCAAGGAAACTGCAGTAATTCAGCAGTTCCTGTAGAAGGATGTAATTATTATATGGTAGAAGGGAAAGCACAAAAAATTTGTTATTCTATGTCTAAAACCTACTAAAAGGAAAATTACAACAAACTAAAAGTGAAAGATTTAACCAATACCTTTTTATGCTTTTTGATATATAATTGTTATTAATTAATAACTTTTAGTGATGTATATGTTAAAGCAGGTTCAAATGCAGAAATTAGAGCATGCCCCAACTCTTAATACTGTTATTATGGTGGAGAATGTCTTAAAGAATTTGAAGGAAAGCGTTGTAACCATTGCAGAGCTTAAAAGAAAGTTGCCAAAGCAGGTTAACCACAACACTTTGATGGTTATTCTTGATTATCTGGAAAAAAGCAATAAAATTGCAGTAAGCTTGAGAGGAATTACTTGGATTCACAATGCTAACCCAAACCTAAGAAGGGCTATTTCTAAAGGTCTCGAATTATGAAGGCAGTAAGAGTTATTTTGTCTGATGAAGCAGAAGAGGTCTACAAATACTTGAATGAACAGGCACCCAAATCAAAAGTTGAAAAAACAATTCTTAACGCGATAAACCACAAAATCGAATTGATAAAAGCAAACATCCATTACGGCAATCCTGTGGGAAAGGATTATATTCCAGAAGAATACAAAGAAAAATATGGAATAACAAATCTGTTTAGGGTAGAGCTGCCAAACTATTGGAGAATGCTTTACTCGCTGACGGACAGCGAAAACAAAATAGAAATTGTTGCTTTTGTCCTTGACTTAATGGGCCATGACAAATATAACAAAAAATTTGGCTACAAAAAGAAATAAATTCAATTAATTCTTTTTCTTCGGGACAAACAGCAGTTTTCCTATTTTCCTGAAAACATTTTTCTTTCTTTTGGTCTTTTTGGAGTTGAGTTCTGACCTTAGTTCTTCTGTGCTTTTTTTTCCATTTCTTTGATAATTTCAGGGATATTGTAATCCTTACTGATTTTCCTCGCGAAGTAACATTCACCTAAATCATTAATATCATATAAATTTCCTGTTTTCGGCTCAAAAGCAACTGGAAGACCATGAGGATAGAGCTTGACATAAACAGTTGAAAATTTATTGTCTTCATTTTTCATTTTTGCCCTGAACAATTTGCCAGCTTTAATTGCATTATGAAACTTCTCCTCGGAATCAAGGCATAAATAGTTTCTACCGCTTACTTTCTTTAATTTAAGTTCTTTTGGCAGCCTCTTAAACGGGCCAATGTTTTCTTTTTGTTTTCTTTTTCTTAAGCGCAGCATTTTTCATCCGCCCACTATGAGCGCTGCCTCTATCAATGCCCCCACAATCAAGAGCATGAAAGCGAAGAATGTTAATAGTAAAGAGTCTTTTGTGATTATCTGGAATTCGTGAGTCCTGTACTTCTTTTTTGTTATTGCCACGCTAATAATGCCCCCAGCGATTGCCCCTATTAGATAGCCGCCGATTTCTGGCAGGCCGTGGGGTATAAGGCTCAAGCCATTCACCAGGCTTCCGCCATAGCTTGTCACTGCCTCCAAAGGTCCTTGGGTTGGAGAAAGAGTGATTGACTGCATGGCATCCTTTCCAATCAGAACGCCAATAACAGAGGCATTCCATCCAATAAGAAAGAGTGCGCCTGCACCATAAGCAAAAGAGATTAAAATTGAAAGAAAGAGGACAGTGGAATTGTTTGCTAATACAACTTTAAAGATGCACCAGTAATCATTAGTGCATTTCACGTCAGAGCCCACAACGCTCCCACGGTATTCTCCTGTTTCAGTCAAATCATTCCTTATGTCGCTTATCTCCCCTAAAGCGCCTTCCTGCTCGCTGAATACAATGCTTCTTGTGTCTTGCGGCAGGAAGAAATACCAGAAAGAGTAACTGATTATAAGCCCGATAAAGAACCAGCCAAAAATCTTAAGTATATCAAAATGCCTTTCAATGAATGTAAGGGTTGCACCAGGCCTTTCTGCTTCCTCTTCCTCTTCTGCAACAAAAATTGAGTAAAGCACTGGCATTGCGGCAATTGTGACGAAAGCAATTCCAAGGGTGCTTGCAGTAGAAGGAAAGGTGAAATAGGAAACCCATAATCCTACACTTGAAAGAGCAATGCTGAAAAGCATCATTACAAGAGGATGCTTCCTTGCATCCTTCTCACCTAAAATTGATTCTAGTACCATTTTGGAAAAAACTCCTTTTGCCTGTTTTTCTGCCTTCGTTATTAATTTAAATATGTTTTCCTTCTTATTAATTATATCTGTTTTTATGTTTAAACCATGAAACAATTAATATTAAAATGTTAATTTGATGGATTCAAAAGTTAAAGGGGATGAAAAATGGACAAAAAGAATGAGCTTGTTCTTCCAGGGCAGTTCCTTACAGTGGAAGAAGAATACGAGCCTGGAAAGAACACTTTTGAAGACGAAAAAGGAAAAATTTACTCCACAAAAGTAGGGGAAGCAGAATTCAATGAAAAGGAAAGGAAAGTCAACATAAAAGAGAGGGCCCGCTCAATCAATTTAATTACCCCTGGGAGCATTGTGATAGGCAATGTAATTCTAGTGAAAGACAACTCTGTTGTTCTCTCAATACTTAAAGCAGAAAAGAACGGGCAGGAAAGGATTCCACAATTTTCCAGCGGGCAGGTCATGATTTCGAATGTCTCAAGGAACTACGTTAAAGAATTGAGGAGCGAATTCAAGATAGGCGACATAGTGAAAGCAAAAGTAATTAATGTAACTAATTATTCTATTGACTTGACAACAGCAGAAGAAGGCTTAGGGGTAATAAAAGCTTTCTGCAGCAAGTGCAGGAACGAGTTAGGATTGTTTGGAAGGCAGCTTAAATGCTTGAACTGTGGGTCCATAGAAAACAGGAAGCTGTCCTTTGACTACAGCAAATAATTGAATAAAAGGTGAAAAAGGATGGAGATAGAAATAATAAAAGACACAAAAAACCAGATAGAATTCATTCTCAAGGGAGAGAGATACACTTTCCCCAACCTTCTTAAAAGCAAATTACTCGAAGACAAGGATGTTGAATTCGTTGCATTCAAATTAGAGCATCCAATGGACAAGGACAGCAAATTCGTGCTCAAGACAAAAGAGAAAACCGCAAGAAAAGCTTTAAGCGATGCCTCAAAAACAATAATGGAAGAATTGGGTGAATTCAAAAAGGCATTAAAAAAGGCAGTCAAATGAAGGCTCTTGTAAGGGTAATAGGCATTGACGACGGCTTCTTGGACAAAACAAAAAAAGACTCAATTCTAGTAGGGGTTATTTCAAGGATTGACGGCAGAATTGAAGGCATTCTCTCAGAAAAAATCCTGATAGACGGCCTTGACAGCACTGAAAAAATTGCTTCAATGATAAAAGAATCAAAATTCAGGCAGGAAATAAAAATCCTGTTCCTCCATGGAGTGAATTTCGCGGGCTTCAACATTGCAGACGTACAGCAACTGCACAGGAAGCTTGGCGTTCCGGTAATAACCTGCTTCAGGAAGTTCCCTGACATGAAAAAAATAAGGAAAGCATTAAGCCATATCCCCCAGACAAAAAAAAGAATTAAATTAATAAAAAAAGCAGGCAAAATAAATTCATTTGAAGGCATTTACTTCCAGTGCTCAGGCATTGCACCAGAAAAAGCGCGAACAATAATAAGGAAGACAAGGAAATACTCCTTGCTGCCTGAGCCCTTAAGGCTTTCCCACATGATTGCCTCAGGGATAACAAAACCCAAATGAAAATTAAAGTGAATTGAATGGCAAGAGAAAAATACAGGAAAGAAACAAAAAAAGAAAATTCCCTGAAAGAAAAATACAATAAACTCAAGAAAAAGCTTTCTTTCCTGAAGTGGATTGACCCTTTCACTTACATTGAAATTGCCTTAAGAAGGATTCACCCAAAAAAGGCAAGGCCTTCAGCAATGGATGAAACAATTGACTGGGCAGTATACTTAATTTCGGCTTTTGTTATTGCATGGCTTCTTTATACACTCTTGGGGGTCGTCCTCGGAACAAATTATCCAATGGTAATAGTGCTGAGCGGTTCAATGGAGCCCCTAACTTACCGTGGAGATGTAATGGTATTGGTTGGAGCAAACCACGAGAATGTCAAGGCACAGGAAATAGATTTAAGCAGCATTGACCTCAAAGGAAAGCAATTGCAGGATATTGCTTCGGTCAGCCCTGCACAATACCAAGTGCAGGTAATACTGAACCAGTTAGGCGCAATGCCCCAGACAACAAAAGAATTAACTTTTTTTGACATCAATAAAACAATCCAATTGAATACAAAAGGAGACATAATAGTTTATTACTCTGCATTAAAGCAGGAGCAGATAATCCACAGGGTTATAGCCAAAATCAAGGCAAAGGACGGCTATTATTTTCTGACTAAAGGCGATTCAACAAAAAATTACTGGGTTGACCAGGACTGCCAGCAATTAACATACAAAAGCTATATTCTAAGGAACCAGAATTCCTGCATTACATTATATCCAATAAATGAATCAGAACTCCAAGGAAAGGTTTTATTCAAGATCCCATGGCTTGGGTGGGTTAAATTGATTCCTTTCGATGAAATCCCAAGACTCCTCACAGGAAGGCAACAATAGAATTAAAATATTATTCTAACCTCAATCATAATGCTAAAAAGGGAATAAAATGAAATTGATTCTTTCAAATGCAGGGGAATTCAAGAGAGCAATTGACGCCATATCTGTACTAATAGATGAAGCAGAATTCATTATAACAAAAGAAGGCCTTTCCCTTAAAGCAACTGACCCGAGCCAAATCTCAATGGTTGACTTCAAGATGGAGAAAAAGGCATTCAAAGAATACAATGTGGAAAAGGACACTAAGATTGGATTGGACTTGGATTACTTAAGCCAGGTCATGTCACGCTGCAAGGCAAACGACGAACTCACAATGAATATAGATGAAACCAATTCAAGGCTGGAATTAATATTCAAGAGCGACTCCACAAGGCGTTTTTCAGTTCCATTAATTGACATAAGCACAACAGAATTGCCTTCGCCCAAAATAGAATTCGATGCAGAAGTGAAAGTCATTGCAGGCCTCATACAGGACGGCCTCAAGGACTCAAGCCTTGTGAGCACACACGTAACCTTAGGGGTTACAGGCAAGAAGTTCTTCATAAAGGCAACCTCCTCAAAAGGCGAAGCCCATAATGAAATCATTTCAGCAGAAGACAAGGGCTTAAAAGAATTAAAGGCAAAAAAGGAATGCTATGCAATGTTCCCTTTGGATTACCTTCAAGACATGCTTAAAGGCGCAAGCTCTGACACTACGGTTGAACTTCACCTTAAATCCAATGCGCCAGTGAAGATCTCCTATCCAATAAGCAAAGCAGAAATAACCTACTTCCTGGCCCCAAGAATCGAGACCAGCTGAATTTTCAATAACTTTTTATTTTTTTCTTTATTTAATTCTTATTTAAATTTAAATAAAGCCTTTTTTCGGGTTTTTTGTGGTGAGATAGTGGTTGAAAGTTTTTCCTTGAATAAAGAGGTAATTAAAGACATAGAAAAATTGATTAGATCATCAGGTTTTTATAGCTCTAAGAGCGAATTCTATAGGGATGCAGTAAGAGATAAGTATTTTGAGTTAATTAAATTAAAGCAGGAAAAGGTTAGGAAAGAATTTTCCAAAAAAATCAGGGCTAAGGGTTATAAAGGCAGGTTTCTTTCAAGAGAAGAAAGAATAAAAATAGCTAATGAGCATCTAATGGAACATGGTTTTCAACCTCGTCAGGCGAAATAACATCAATTAAATGTTTTATTGGCTCAAAGTCTTTTTTGTTCCAAGTTACAATAAAATCACTTTTTGACTCTAGTGCATAAGCTACATGCAATGAATCTGGAAAATGAATTCCCAACAGCCTTAGTTCCGGCTCTCTTTTTTCTATTGAATTGGCCATCCGAATTATCCCAAATCTCACTCCATGTCTTTTGAGCAATTCAATTAAGTCTTCTTCTGCACAAAAAGAATTTTTATTTACCTCATTAATTGTTAGGCTGGAAATAATTAAAGTAAATTTTCTTTTTGCACATAAAGCAAAAAAATCTTCCACCCTCTTATACATCAACTCGTAATTTCTTCCAAAGTCCAAGTTAATGTAAGAAATAATTATATTTGAGTCAAGGTACAAGCGCAATCAAACCAACCCTCTCCAAGAAATTAGTCAGGGATAACTTAAATAACTTAATCTTTCGTTAATCGCCATGTTTAGGGAAAGATTAATTAATTCTTTTGCTTTTCTATTTATGGGTTTTTTTGAATGGCATTAATAAAGAAAGGGCACTGGAAGTCCATTGCAATGACCTTGATCTGGTTTCTTGTTTTTGCTGCTTTGGTTTACACTAAAAGCATTTATGAGATGGCTGCAGTATTCTTTTTCGGCTGGCTTTTCTCTTTGGTCATATTAAACAAGTCAATAAAAAATTTAGAATGAAAGAAAAATGAACTGGAATAATCTTATTGCAGGAATAATAGCAGGCTTTATTGCATTTATAGTGAATCTGATAGTTCAATTTATTTTAAGGAGGACAGCAGATTTTTGGGTTGCCTTAGGAACAGCGATTGGAATGCTGGTTGTTTTTGCAATAATCACAAGCCGTTATGACAGGCCTGGCCTAAGGTGAAAGCACTTTATTTAATGCCTTTTGCAAGCCCACAATATATTTCAGTTTATTTAATTCTTCAGGTTTAATCCACTTGTATTTCAAGTGCTCGTAGTTCAATTCAATTTTCCTTGTTTTGGTCTCAAAGAGCACTGGAGTGCAAAGCCAGATTTTATTGCAAATCCTGTCATTTATTTTGAACTCTTTTTCTTTTTTAATGAATTTCAATTGGTTCTTTTTGATTCCTGTTTCTTCCTTTATCTCCAAGTAAGCCCTTTTCAGGGCGCTCATTTCATTCAAATAGCCTGTTACAGTGTTCCATTCGTTTGGGTGATGGATGTGCTTGTTTGAAGACCTTTTCAGCAACAAAATTTTTCCTTTGTGCCTAAGGAAAACAGTAACTGTCTTGTTCACTTTCTCAGGCCTGAAAGCAATAAGATACTCACAGTAATCAATTTCTGGCCTTCGGGCCATTATCTTCAATTCTGTTTTCTTGTCGAATTTTTTTATTGCTGCATTGAAAGGCTTCTCCGAACAAAAAGTGCATGAGAGCTCTGTGTCTAAATTGTTCCTTTTGCTTGCCTCAAGAATAGGGCAGAAGCCCTTGAACCTGAAGATTGACACGTGCCCGCTTTCCTCGTGGATGCAGAAATTTTTTTTGCTCCAAGATGGAGTTAATTGCCTCCAGAACTCCAGCACAATCTTTCTTGCAGTCCTTGCATTTTTTTGCTTTAAATTAAATTTGCTTTTGTTCTCCTCGAACCATTGAGCTCTCTTTCCTGAAAGCTTTTCTGAGAGCATCTCAAATGCTTTTTTCAATCCAACCCTCCCCCCAACAATTTTTGTGTGAGCAAATAGGTGAGTGTAAAATAGAATTTTCTCTTTCTCCAACTGCTTTACTGAAGGCATACAAGACCATTTAAATTTTTTTGCAAAACAATTTAAAGGGTTAGGGGGTATTATTTAGTTATAATTTAGGGCAATAAATAGGTTTTGGTGCAAAGGGTGATGTGCTGTGATTGAATTAAAAAAGGTCGAGAACTGGAGCAAGGCAATACAGGCTATTTCTGCTTTTATTTCTGAAGGCAACTTCCGCTTTAACGACAACGGAATTGCATTCAAGGCAGTTGACCCGAGCCAGATAGTGCTTGTGAATTATGCCATACCGAAGAGCGCTTTCGACGAATTTGAGATTGAGCCAACCTTTGTTGGAATTGACTTGGTTGAATTGAATAAAATAATGCAGAGGATTCTTCCAAAAGACAAAATGCTCATGAACGTAGATGACAATGAACTGCACATCAAGCTCGAAGGCGAAATAAGCAGGTCCTTCAAACTGCCTTTAATTGACGTGAGCGAAGAAGAAATAAATATTCCCGCAACAAAATTTGATGCAGTAATAGAAATAAATGCCAGAATCCTGAAGGAGGCCTTGAAGGACGCCCAATTATTCGGCAGCTCTGTTGTTTTAAGAGTTAAAGGCTCCCAATTAGTGGTTGAAGCGCGAGGCTCTCACGGGAACATGCATGCACTAATAAAGGAAACAAAGAATATTACAGTAAAGTCCCCTACAGAGGTAGTGAGCAAGTATTCGCTTAATTTCTTTGCTAACGCGCTCAGGGAAGCCGACCCAGTAAAAAATGTTAGAATTGAACTCAAAAGCGACGCCCCAATGAAGGTCAGCTACAAGATAGGCGAGGGAGACATACAGTTCCTGCTCGCGCAGATGATTTTATAGGCAATTCGTTGATTGCCTTATAATACAGTTTTTAAATATTCTTTCTTTCCTTATTTTATTTATGAAGACTTTTGAGTTAATTATTGAAGGGAATGTTCAAAGGGTCGGCTATAGGAATTCCGTCAGCCAAATTGCTTTTGATTTAGGGCTTAATGGAAGCATTGAGAACCTGCCTGATGGAAGAGTGAAAATAATTGTTCAAGGAAAAGAAGAGCAGTTAAATGAATTTAGTAAAAGAATAAGAATAAAGGAGTGGCCTATTGCAGTAAAGTCAATAAAGGAAAAAGAAATTAAACTGAAAGAGAAATTCACTGAATTCAAAATAGTTAGAGGCCATCCCCAAAATGAATTGAGTGAAAGGGCAGATGAAGCTGTCATCTACATGCAGAAAATGTATGGAGAAATAAGAGACTTTAGGAATGAATCAAAATCGCATTTTACTGTTTTGGGAAATAGAGTCAGCAAAGGAGTAAATGAAACAAGGCTTCTGAGAAAAGCTACAAATGTTAATTTTAACAAAATGGACGCCAAATACGACAAAGTTTCCAGCAGAATGGATAAAATGTCTGGTAAGATGGATAAAGTGTCTGATGGAATAGACGGCATGGCAGACACCCTAAAACAAACAAACTGGACCCTCAAAAAAGAATTCGGGAAATTGTCTGATGCCCTGCTCACATTAGCAACCAAGTCAACCCAAAAGTAATTCATTTTTAATTTCTTTTTAATCCTATTATTTTTATGCCTGTGCCGTATGAATTGGTTTTCGCGCAAAGGTTTCCTTTTTCTTCAAGGGCAGTGAAGACAGCAAAGGAAAGCGGCTTCTCTCTTGATAATGTACCTCAAAGGGCAATAGACAGGGCAAAAGCAATGGTGCAGCACGCAGGCCAGGGAAAAGAATATTTTCTCCCGAAAATAGCTGAGTCCTCTGACGCCCTAAAAGACGAAATAATTGCTTTTCCTCTGGCGAAAATTTTTCTTTCGCTTATAAGGAGAGGGGAATTGAACAAGAAATTCAGCAGGATGTTCTCTGATTCAGCATTCAAGTATCTTCAATTGGAGGCAAAAGAAGACGACTTCATAATTGACCTTGCAAAAGAGCTCAAAATAAAATTCAGGTTGAGCAACAAGAAGGAATTCTTTGCAGAAATAGACCTCTTGGATTACCTTAAGGCTTCATTCAACCAGGAGTTCATGAAATTAGTGAACCAGAGGATTAAGGCAGGGAATGTTTTCCTGAACAGGAATGACTTCATGCGCTTTGAGGCGGCCTTGGTCTACAACAAAATTCTTTCCTCGCTTCCAGTAGACACAAAAACTGTCCCAAAAAAATTCAAGGCAGCAGCAGAAGAGATTGCAGGCGAAATATTCAAGAGGACTAAAAGGGAATTCTCTTTTGTTTCAGGAGGAAAAATTGACTTGAATTTGTTTTCCCCGTGCTTTTCTTTCCTGTACGATAAGCTGGTTTCAGGAGAGCACAAGCTTCATCACTTAGAGAATTTTGATTTGGCCTGCTTTCTAGTGAACTTGAGGATGCCTGAGGAAGAAATCCTGAAACTGTACGCGCGTTCGCCCAATTTCAATGAAAGGATTGTAAGGTATCACATAAAAAACATTAAGGGCACTTCCTTAAAGCCAAGGTATTCCAGCCCTTCATGCTCTAAGATGGTTGAACATAAATTGTGCAGGAGAAATGACTCCTGCGAAGGAATAAAAACTCCTTTGGGCTACTATATAAGGGAAGTAAAAAGAAAAAGGAAGTGAAGAAAAGAATGGTTATGCCTTTTCTGGATAGATCAATTGCTTCCCTGTTCATAGTAATAATAATTGAGGTTATAATTACCTTGTGGGTGCTGAAGGTTTCGGCTGAATGGGCTTACGGCAAAAAGGTTTCTTACTCTCAGGCATTAGTGCAGTGGCTTGCAATGATTGTGATTCAGGTGATAGTTTTATTTCTGTTGTCTTTTATTTTTGCATTGATTTAGGGAATTCAATTAGTTTTTCGCCCTTGCCAAATACAAGATGCCTTTTAGGGTAAGGGATTTCAATTCCCTCCTTGTCGAATTCCTCTTTGATTGATTCAAACAAGTCTGACCTCACATAAAATCTTTTTTCTGCGTCCTTTATCCAGGCACTCAAAACCATGTTGATTGAGTATTCCCCAAAACCCATGTGAATAACTTCGGGGGCATCAAGATTCTTTAATACTTCAGAATGCTTTTTTGCTTTTTCAATAAGGATTTTTTTTGCTTTGCCGTAATCTGACTCATAGCTTATGCTTATTGGCATGAAGATCTTGAATGTCTTGTCCTGTCTTGTGTAATTCCATATTTCCCTTTTAGAGAATTCTGAATTAGGAATGCTCACAAGCACATTCCCTGAAGTTTTAATGCGCGTGCTTCTCAAGCCTATGTCTATTACTTGACCGCTCCTCTCCAGTTCAATTATGTCCCCTGTCTTGTCCCTGTCTTCTGCAAGGGTTATGCTGTCCCCGACCCTGAAAGGCTTGTCTAAGATCAATACAAAGCCTGCCAGGATGTTTGCAATGGTTTCCTGTGCGCCGAATGCAATTGCAATCCCCCCAATTCCAAGGACCGCAATCAATGTTGTTATATTCAATCCGAACTGGCCTAGAATCATTATGAAGGCAATGAAGTAAACGAAATACCTTACAATCTTCTTTATTGTATCTAAGGTCACTTTATCAAACTTAAGCTTTTCATCTATTGCCTTATGCTCCTTCAGAGAGCGCTCAATAAACCTGTTTATGAGGGAAATTGCAATTCTAGCCCCAATAAATATTATTACAATTAAGATAAGCTTGAACAACAAATCGTTTAGGGTGCCTATGCCGTCAAGGTTTATGGCCAAAATCTTTGATATTTCTGTCTCTGTTGCTGCAATTAAAGGCTCGAACAATTGCTCCACCCCAACTTGCAAAAAAAAAAATTGATTCGATTAACGGAAGACTGATTTCGAAAAATGTTGTTGTAATATTAAATGCAAGGTTATTTAAAATACTTTCCTGTTAAGTTTTTTTTATGGTGCTATGCAGGCAGACAATAATACAATAAATTTTTTATTTAGGAAATTCCATTCCTACTACGAGAAGAAGTTCGTTGACTCAGTTAAAGAAATTGAAAGAAGGGAGTTCGGCATTGGGGTATTCGGAAAAAAGATTACCGAAAGGCATTTGGCATTCGACTCAAGCAGGCACTTCAATGAATTCCTGCGCGAAGAAGCGCCATTCTATGTTTCCTGCTCTGCCGCCTACTACCAATTCCCGGACAAGAGGCCGATGGAGGCAAAGGATTACATTAAATCGGACCTGGTTTACGAATTCGATGCAGACGACCTGAAAACAAAATGCAAGGAAGAACATGACTCCTGGCACTGCATCAAATGCGGTGCAAAAGGAAAAGGAGCAATAAGCAACTGTACTGAATGCGGCGCGGCAGTAGTATCAGAGCAGTGGGTGTGCAGTGAATGCCTTGAAGAAACAAAAAAGGAATCCTTCAAATTGGTTGAACTCCTGAAAGAAGACTTTGATTTCGTGGGAGGTATTACAGTGAATTTCTCTGGAAGCAAAGGCTATCATGTTCATGTAAGCTCAGAGAAGATATTCTCCTTAACCAATGAAGCAAGGATTGAATTGGTTGACTACCTCACAGCAAATTCCCTGAGCCTGGAAAACCAGGGCTTCAACCTGGATTCAATGCCCTTGCAGTGCCCTAAAACAAACGAAAGGATTGGATTGAACGAGAGAATAATGGAATGGATGAAGAAATTGATTGAAGGAGAAGAAGCAGAGAGGATTGCAGGAATAACAGGAATTTCCTTCAAGGCAGCAAAAGAATTCATTAAAAGAAAAGAGAAAACCCTAAAGAACTTTGAGAAAGGCATTCTTTCGCCATTACCAAAAAAATCAAAGGCGTTCTGGTTCTCCCTCATAAAGCAGGCGACAGAAGAAATCAGAGTGAAGTTAGACAGGCAGACCTCCATTGACGCAAGCAAAATAATAAGGGTGCCTGACACCATCCATGGCTCAACAAGCCTACTGGCAAAAAGCATTCCGTTAGAGGAATTAAAATCCTTTGACCCATTAAAAGAAAGCATAATTTTTTCAAGTAATCCCACAAAAGTATTTATTGGGAGAGCACCAAAATTCTGTTTAGGAGGCGAGTTCTTTGGTCCATACAATAAAAGCGAAGAAGTTCTGCCGGAATTCGCTGCATTATACTTGATGGCAAGGGGTTCAGCTTCAGTAAGGTGAAGGATTAAATGGAATTGAATTACGATGAAATAAGAAGGATTTACAGGCTTGAAAAGAATACAAGCAAGCTTAGCGAGCTTGAAGAAGAATTTTTGGGTGAATTGAGTGAATTCATAAAAGAAGAAAAAAACAGTTACATGAACTCCCTCAAGGAAATGAACTTCTCCAAGGACAGGGACTTCATTAACCTGAAGAAAATGATTGAAGAAATTTTTTCCTTAAGAGAGAAAAAAATATTGAATCTTGCATTGATTGCTTCAAGGACAGATGAACCCAGCGAAGAAAGAATGTTCCTGCAAGAGAAAAAGCTTTACAGGGAACTCCTTAAGATACTCAAAAAGAACAAGGAAGGCTTGAACGAAATCTTTTTAGGTAATGGAACAAAAAAAATAGAAGAAGAAAAAGAAAAACAACAAAACATGGTTTCACTAAAAATTCTAAACGAAGTGCCTTCATTTGTGGGCACAGACATGAAGGAATACGGCCCATACAAGAAAGGCCAGACAGTAGAATTACCGCAAAAAATTGCAAAGCTTTTTATTGCAAGAAAGATAGGGAAAAAAGAAGGGGAAGAATAGGTGAGGCAATGAAGATTTCAATTCCAAGGCCAAAAACAAAATTCCTTAGAGTGAAATGCGATTCCTGCGGCAATGAACAGGTAATGTTTTCTGCTCCCTCTTCAACAGTAAAATGCCTTGTGTGCGAAAAAGTGCTTGCAGAACCCAAAGCCTCAAAGCCGTCAATAAAATCAAAAATTTTAAGGGAATACTGAAAGCTAAAAAAAAATTGAAGGAATAAAAAATGAGTGAACTGCCATCAATAGGAGAAACAGTTGTAGTGAAGGTAACAAAGGTTCTGGATTATGGGGCTTTTGTTGAATTGCTTGAATACGAAAACCAGAAAGGCTTTGTGCACGTCTCCCAGATAGCCTCAAGATGGGTGAAGAATGTAAGGAATTTCGTCAAAGAAAACCAGATAAGGGCAGCGCAAGTGCTCTCAATGAACCCAGCAAAAGGCCAGATAGACTTAAGCCTCACAAAGGTCAGCGCAGGAGCGCAAAGGGCAAAAATCGAGGAATACAAGCAGTTCAAGAGAGCCCAGAAACTGATTGAAGTCCTCTCACAGGAACAGAAAAAGCCTTTTGACGAGGCATGGCACGAGGTTGCAGAGCCCCTCATAAACAATTATGGTTCACTGCAAAAGGCATTCAATAAAATCTTGGTTGAAGAACAAGTGCCTTCAGAAATACCCAGAGAGTGGAGCAAGCCATTGCTTGAAATAGTGAAAAAGAATTTTGAGGTATCAAAAAAGGAAGTAAAGGGAATAATTGAATTGAGCTCTGCTGCATCAAATGGCGTTGAAATAATAAGGAAGACCTTAAGCCTGCTTGAAAAGGAAGCCCCAAAAAATGTTTCGGTGGAAGTTTCCTATACGGGCTCAGGCAAATACATGATTAAAGTTGTATCGCACGATTATAAAATAGCAGAAAAGTTCCTGTACGATGCAACGCAGAAGGCAGTAAAATTCATTGAGGGAATGAAAGGCAAGGCAAGATTCAACGAAATAAAAGCCTCGTGAGAAAAAAAACGGAGAAGAAATAAAATGGCAACAAAAATTAATCTCGTAAAAAAAATAAAAGTAAAGGACGCAGTAATGTTCACAGGCCTTCCAGGAATAGGGCTTGTAGGCAAGATTGCTGTTGATTACATGCTCAAGCAGTTTAAGGCAGAGAAAATTGCTGAAATCTACTCTGATTCATTCCCTCCAAGCATTCACACGCGCAATTCCCTCATAGAATTAATTAAAGACGAATTATACCATTACAAGTTCCAAGGAAAAGACTATTTGTTCCTTGCAGGGCCAGTCCAGCCTTCCCTGGACATAAGGTTTGGCTCAGCGCAAGAGCACTATGAGTTCGCTGAAGCAATTGTAAGGGAAGCAAAAAAATTAGGCGTAAAAGAAATCTACACCCTTGCAGGCATCAACGTGGGAGAAAAAAGAATGAATGCCCAGCCCAAGATTGTAATTGCTGCAACCAACAAGAAAATAATACAGGAATTCAAGAAATTGAATGCTACAGAAGGCCAGGAGGAAGGCCTTATAAGCGGTGCAGCAGGCCTAATAATTGGAATTGCAGCAGAAGAAGGCATTCACGGAGCATGCCTTATGGGAGAAACCAATGCAAGGCTCATTTATGGCGATCATGGCTCAGCACAGAAGCTGATTGAACTGTTGGTGAAGAAGTTCAAGTTCAAGGTGAACATGGACGAAATAGGCAAGGAAAGCAAAAACATAGAGCAGGCATTCCAGCAGTTATCCAAGCAATTAGAAGAAGAACAGCAGGAACAGCTTCCCCCAGACAGCTCATTAAGCTATGTTAGATGATGGTCCTGGTGAAATATGTGCAAACTGATTTGTGGAAAGAATGTTTAACCTGTAAAGATAAGTGTTGTAAATGGGACATTGCTTTTCCTCTTTTTGTAACAAATCATGAAAAAAGAAAACTTAGCCATATAAATACTCGTCATCCATGCTTATATTTTAATCGAAAAGAATTGTGTGAAATTTATCCTAATAGACCTTTTGATTGCAGATTTTTTCCATTCAATGTTTGGGAATCTAATGGAAAATTCTATTGGATGATTTGGAAATTAAACTGTCCTATTCTAAATAAAAATAAAGAAAAAATTGAGCTATATCTACAAGAACATGAAAAAAAATTAATTCATAGATTTAAAAATTATCTTAATGCTTATTCAAAATTCCGACTAGAAGAACTCATAGCTAAATATCAATATGAAGTCTTAAGAAAAGTGAAGTTTAATTCTCATTCTAAACATTCTAAACACAGAAAATAACATTATTGCAACTTATTAAAACTCCATCAGGCTTTTCTGTCCCATAAATTCTGTCCTGCACTCCAATTGGTTGTGCAACTCTTTTTTCTTTTTCTCGAACTCTTTTTCGTCCTTGCAGATTATTGGTCTTCCATAATTTCCTCCGCCTCCTGGAATGTATAATACAAAGCCTTTCCTGAAAGAGTCAATCTTTGAGGCGGCATCTGCATTCAATTCTTTTAGGTTCTCAATTGGCTCGTCAATCAAAACATTTATTTCTGAGCCAAACTTTTTCACGAACTCAAGCCACAAATCCTGCACTGGCTCTGAGGTAACATCTTTTGCTTTAAGCGAGTCCTGGATTATTTCAGCCAAGGCAAGCAAGTGCAGGTAAGGAGGCCTGAATTTTGGATGCATTTCCTCAGAAAAATTCGAGAGCATTAAAATCCTGTCTCTCACTCCGCGCTTTATTGAGGAAGAGCATTTAGTGCACTTCCATTTAAGCCTTAAAGCATCATCCAATGAATATTTGGTGAAGCAATTGCTGCATGCAGTGCAATGGTATTTTCCCTCCCTTGGATTAAGCCCTGCATTCAATGTAATTAGCCCTTCCTCCCTGTCCTCTAATGCATTCTTTAATTCCTTGAAAGAAGGTTCTTTCATTTTAATTCTAGTGAATTCCCTTCCAAGCCTGTAAGGCCAAGGGCTGTGGGCGTCCGAGAATGTCACGAACTGGTAGTTATGGTTTTCTTCAATTAAATCAGCAAAATAAGAGTCAGCGCTCAAGCCTAACTCAATGAAACTAATTCTTCCAATCTGCTTTCCATAGCATTGCTTTAATGAATCAAAATGAGCATAAACACCAAAGTATGGAGTGAAAGCATGGCTTGGGCCAATAATCCCTTTTGAATCAAAAACTATTTCCGCAATCCTTTCAGCATTAAGCCTAATCCTCGGTCTTCCGCCACCAAAAGAATCCATGTCAGAGGAATACTTCTTCAACTCTTTTTTTGCTTCAAGCACTGAATTAAAGTCAGGAAAGTAAAGCAAGTGATGCACTCTATCAGAGTCCTGCACCTCAGTTCCCAGAATGAAATTAATTGAATTGCCTTTAAACTTGAGTATTCCATTCTCTTCTTCCACTAAATTCTCCTTCACGTGCTCAAACCATTTTTCGTGCAATATATCAGAAGAAGAAAGCAAGTGAAGGCCTTTCAATTCAGCCTGCTCCGCAATTACAGGGACAAGCATGTTCTTTGAGACCCCCCCAGAATAAAGGCCGTGATAATGCAGGTCGCAGTTCAATTCAGGCATAAAAAACCACAATAAATTAAAGATGAAAATACATATAATTGTATTAGGTGAAATTAATGCCTGAAAAAGAACTGCATGAAGCGCTCTTCTGGAAGAAGGAAAAGGACGGAAGAATTAAGTGCAATGCCTGCCAGCGCAATTGCCTTATTGCAGAAGGGAAGACAGGATTCTGCAGGGTGCGCAAGAATATTGATGGAAGGCTTTACTCCCTTGTGTACGGAAAGACCTTGACCTTGGAGGTCGACCCAATAGAGAAAAAGCCTTTGTTTCACTTCAAGCCAGGCTCTCAGTGCACTGGGGTAAGCACTTACGGCTGCAATTTCTCCTGCCTGCACTGCCAGAACTTCCATATTTCACAGAAATTCACTGAAGAAATGATTGAGAAAGTTCCATTCACTTCCCCAAAAGAAATTGTAGAACAAACATTAGAATTGGGAGTGCAGGGGATTGCCTACACTTACACTGAGCCCACAATATTCATTGAATATGCCTTGGACACAATGAAGGAAGCAAAGAAATTCGGCTTGTACAATGTTTTTGTCTCAAACGGCTACATGAGCGAGGAACCCCTCCAGGCCGTAAAGCCTTTCTTGGATGCAATTAATGTTGACCTGAAAGGGAACCAGAAATTCTACCAGGAAGTCTGCGGTGGAGTGAGAGAGAAGGGGGTAAAGAATACAATTAGGTGGCTTTACAAGAACAGGATTCACGATGAAGTAACCTATCTTATAATCCCAGGCTTTAATGACAAGGAAGAATACTTCAGGGAGGCAGCGGAATTCATTCTTTCTTTAAGCCCTTCAATTCCATTGCATTTCTCGCGCTTTTATCCAATGAACAAGCTGGATTACCTTCCTGCAACAGACCCAAAGACTGTCCTCAAGGCAAAAGAGATTGCAGAGGAATTAGGCCTGAAATATGTTTATGCAGGCAACCTGCAGGCTGAAGAGAATACTTTATGCCCTGAATGCAAGAATTTGCTGGTGAGAAGATACTATTACAATACTGAAATGCCTGGCATGCAAGAAGGCAAGTGCTCGAAGTGCGGCTCAAAAGCTGACATGATTTTCTGAACTAATTTTTCTGAATTTTCTTGTTAAACTGCACCCAAGAACTTGAGTACAACCATTACCCCTAATCCTGCCAGACCGAAAATTACTGTCACAATTAAGGTTGCAATGAATGGGAGTTCAATGTGAAAGACAAAATGAATTATTGCCCATGCAATCAGTCCAAGAACAGTATTTGCAATCAAATGCTTTAAAACAAAGAATATTACTACTGCGGCAATAATGAAAATTATGCCTGCAAGCAGTATCATCCAGTTGCCTGCAAGGACGTTTGATACAGCGCCTTGGGCTGTATTGGCTGCATTGACTGCTTCTCCAACTAAAAACATATTAATTCAATTAATGGCTCAAAAAGCTTTTTAAACGCTTTACAGGGAATCATAATTATATGGTCAAGTACACTGACACCCAGAAAAGGATTGCCTTGCTCTTAATGCATGAGCCCAAGACTGTTGAAGAATTAAGCAATCAATTGAATATTCCTTACGACGAATTAATGGAAGAACTAAAGCCAATGCTTAAACTGGAATTAGTGGAAAAAGAAGGCTATCCAACAAAATACAGGCTGAAACAACACATAAAAGAAGAAGTAAAAAGAAGAAAAGAGCTCTCAGAGGAAGACAAAAACAAGCTAAGGCTCCTGGCAACAATTGAAGTGCAGGCAATAGAAGAAGAACTCCTAAAAAAACAATTAAAAGAAATAAAAGAAGCAATGATGAAAGAAGAAGACTTCCTGATTTACGACATAAGAGAAGCAGAGGCAGTAAAGCAGAATGAGTATCAATCAAGCTTCCTTGAAGTAAACCTGAGCGTAAAAGACTTCAGGGCACTAATGAGGCTTATGTTCCTGTACGGCCCAGTGGCAGTGGAAGTCCTTAAACCCCAAAAATTCGAGACAACAATGGACGACCTTCAGGATGGCCTGATGGCAGTAGTGGAAATTGTTCATACTTACACAGACTACATAGCAAAAAAAATGAGCAGGGAGGAACTAGAGGAATTCACGCGCAAGCTTTACAGCTGAATTTTCATTAAAAATTTTTTCATAATTTTTCATACAAAAAATTCTACCTGTAATGCCCTAAAAAAAGCCCAAAAATGTCTTCGTGGATTGACTTAAAGCCCTTCAGCAATCACTCAAAAAAATACCTTCTTTTTAAAGCATTAAATTTCCGAAAGCGCAATGTATTTAAATAAAACCCGGCAATCAATAATACAAGCCTAAGGAAAAACATCCTTGGACTTGTTTTTTATTTTTCCACAAATGACTAAAAAATGTGAGGTGAAAAAACACATGAAAAGTCTAAACATAAAAAAGCTTGCTGCAATAGCTGCAGGGCTTGCCTTAACAGGAATGGCAGTAGCACCTATTGTAACAGCAGCAGCCTCTGATATCACGAAAAGCGACTTAGTAAACACAGACGGAACACCAAGTGTGGACATAGTAGTCGGAAAGAAAGCAAAAGCTTCTGATATCGTGTGGGCTGGCAATATTGCGGCAGCACTAGCACAAAAAGCATACACAGACTCAACAGTGAGCACTACAGTATCAGGCGGAGGAACAGTTCCAAATGTAGAAGGACTGACAGTAGACCTAACAGTAGGCGGAACAGTAACAGTATCAGGCGGAAAGACATTCTACAACATAATGTACTCAGGAACTAGTGGTACTTTACAAGAACCAAACTTTTCAAACCAGTTAGTAACAAATGCAAATATACCTTCGCTGAAATATTACGGAAACAAATCTTACAGTTGGAATGCAGTCTCCTACTCAACAACAATGCAGGAAAGACTTGCATTCACCGCAGATGTATTGTTTGAACCATCAGGAAGCTACAAAGGACTTCAATCAAAAATCCAGAGCAATGGCTTAAGATATAACCTAAACTTAGGTTCAGGAATACCTAAATGTGAAGGAACTGGTTTACCAACTTGTTTGGCCTTCGCTGACGACTCAAACGATAACATTAGAATTCCATTCTTTGGAGAGGATTACCTAGTAAAAACAGTAGACTACACAAACAATTACGTTCAATTACTTAAAGCGGCAGCAGAAAAGACCTACTCGCCAGGAGATAAAATAGCAGACCTGCTGGGAAAAGACGGAGGAAAATACTACGTTGAAGTAGGAACAGGAAGATCAGTTTCAGGAGTAACTAAGATTGAGCTAACGCTCTACAAAGAAGATGGAACAAAAGTGGCATCAGACAGGTTTTCCACAGGAGATGTAGTCTTCTATGATGATAGCGGAAATGTGGTTTTAGCTACATTATTAAACATAAGCGAAATAGGCACAACAACAGGAACAGATGGAGCAACAGTTTATTTCCCAGTAATCCTGACAGGCTCAGACAGACTTTTAATATATAACGCCAAGGGTTATCCATATGATTCAACAAAAACAGATGACAGCTACGATTGGTTTGCAGCATTAACCTGGGGAACAGGCTCAGATGTAAACAAACTATTGGATATCAACGTTTACAATACTTCACAAAATATTTATACTGGGTCAAAAGCACTTTCACCAGGAAAAGAAGCATCATTCCCAAACAATTGGGGTTCAGTTAAATTCTTAGGCCTACAGTTACCAGAATTTTCAACAAACGGCGTTTCAAAAACAGAAAGAACAACGGGAATTACAGTGGGCGGAGGAAATGTGATTTACAGGGATTCAACATACGAGGCAGAACACACACTTCCTTTCTATAAAAGATTTACAGACCTGTCCAATGATTCAGTAACAGCCGGTCTCACAATAGACGGAAAAACAATTTACTCAAAAATAAACTTTAATGATGTAAACATACAGGGTTCAAGTACAGCTGACGGTTCAACAGGAAGATTTGAGTGCATAGGTGACGGAAACTATGTTAACGGAATACTAGTAAAAATGACCTTTACCACAGACCAGAACACTCCAGCTACTTTTTGGACAACCAATGATGGTCCTATTTCAGATGTAAATGTTGGCGA
Organism: Candidatus Diapherotrites archaeon; assembly: GCA_040755695.1. NCBI lineage: Archaea > Nanobdellati > Candidatus Iainarchaeota > Candidatus Iainarchaeia > Candidatus Iainarchaeales > Candidatus Iainarchaeaceae > Candidatus Iainarchaeum > Candidatus Iainarchaeum sp. Next base: position 181,438 of record JBFMAK010000001.1, read on the forward strand.
AATAGTAAGGGTAGCTGACCAAGTATTCAAGGTAAGCGGTAAAGCCCCAACAGCGCCAGAGAAATGCATTTACCTGACAGCAGACGGAAATGTTACATTCAGAAAAGACTCAAGTACAGGATCCTTAATCCAATACTGGTATTATGCGGATGCAAACCTGTCAAATGATAACAACGCAGGAAATGACAGAACTGCAAATACAGATCCAGCAATTGGCTTTGAAGGCTTAAGCAGTGTAACACACTATTACAGGGTAATGGTTGACGAAACGTCTGCTAACAGTGCAGGGACATTATGGCTGCTGTTGGACGGAATGAGAGCTTACACAGGACAATACAGTAAGTCATGGCAGCTCGTTGGAACAGACTTTGTCGAAGGAAGAGCCTTTGGTGCATCAGACTCAAACTATGCATGGAGAGGGGTGTATGTACCACACGACACTTACATGCCGGCATACCTAGAAGGCGATGTAAACTACAGTTCTCAAGAATTCCTGGTAGCAAACTTTAGAATAGATGAAGATGAAGACGGAGTCTACGATATGAACGTCTTTATTGCCACAGAAACTGGAGATTTAGTACAGCCAACAGCCTGTAACACCAACATAAGCAGTTACACTTATGAGGCGGACTGGAATGGAGCTCTTTCAAATAAGTGGATGAGCGCTTGCGCCAGTTTGACTTATCCTTCAGACATCTTCACAGACTTTGGAACTCACGCAAAGGAAGAAGCTTCTACCTCATACAAAAAGTATGTGGCAGTAGTACCAGAGAACAGGCCTCAAGCAGAAATACTGGTTGCAGGAACAGGAACAACAGAGGTAACAACAGGCGGAGAGTCCTTCACAGGAAAAGCAAAGGGAGACACTGTAACAACCACTTCAGGAACAACAGTAACAATCGATGACATCAAGTATTCCAACGCTACCTGTACAGGAGAGGGAGGAGCAGCACTCTGTACTGCAACACCTTCAACCTATAAAGCAATGGCTTCAATTCCAACAGACTTTGTCAAATTGGACAGCGATGCAGGAACAGGCGCACATGTCATCATAGGTGGATGGAAAGTGAACACCCTTGCTGCAGACATTGTAGGAATACAAGACAAGCTGGCAAAGAAAGGCGATTACATTGTAGAGAAAGACGGAGACAATGTAGTTGTCGCAGGATACACTGCAGCAGACACAATGACAGCAGCACAAGCTTTGATCACGCAAATAGAGACTTTCTCCTGAATTAAAAATTGAATAGGCTTCAGCCTATTCTTTTTTTCCTTTTTTTTATTTTCTTAATTTTTGTTTTATGGCTAATTAAAGCGATTATTAAAAAAAGTTTTCCCACCAGAAATTCTTTTTATGATTTTTTTGGGTGGACTGCCTTGAAAAAAACAGCAAAAAAGTGGGCCATTTTTTCGGCAATTGTGGTTATTGCAATTGTTTTGGTTCTTGTGGCAATTTTTCTGTTCCCTGAAAAAGGGCAGTATTACTTGTACAAGGAGGAAGCTGAAGGCATTGTGTTTGAATCAAATTATTTTTCCCAGCCGATAGAGTATATTAGGGGGCTGAACAGCTATTACATTTACTTGATTGTGAATGATTGGACTGAAGGCCAGGAGAACAGTGACGCAATCAATTCAGTGAATACTGCTTTTGTTGCTGTTCTGAATGCAAAGGACAAGAATGTTGTCAGCGTAATAAAGGTTTACGACGATAAAGGAAATTTTGCTTACTGCCAGACCAATTTAGGCCAGAAAAGGGAGAACAAGCAGATAACAGCAGAGGAATGCAATTCCCTGCTTTTGCAGGAGGACGCAATAAAATTTATGTTCACCAAACCTGACCCTAAATTAAAGAAACCAGAAATAATAATAGAGAAAAATTATTTGGTGACAGTGAAAGCAAACACTGAAAGCGAGATGATTCGAACAGCTTATTTATTGCTCAAGGCAATGTATCCTGATGCAGACACAATAATCCAGAACGTCAATTCTGTAGCAGGAAAAGTGAAATAAAAAAAAGGTTTTTTAATTGGAGGAATTAATCCAGAAAAGCATTGTCTCCCTCATCCTTGTCCTTGCAGTAATTGGAATAATTGCCTTTTACACTAATGCAGCCAAGTCTTTAGTCAAACTCGGGTTCAATAACCTCATATTTTTTACACTGGCATGCATTTTCTTTCTTTTGGGAGTGCTCTTATGGGTTATTTCATGGGCTTTCCTTGTAAGAAAATTTACTCCAATTTCCTATAAAAATCTTTTCCTTGTGGGGTTTAGCTCTCTTTATGGAGCCCTGACGCCAGTGCAATTAGGCACTGACGCATTGCGTTCAATAAGCCTGAAAAAGCACTTTCAGCTTTCATATTTCAAGTCAATTGCCGCAAGCATGACAGCAAAAGGAACTAAATTTCTTGTAATTGCAATAGTGTTCATCTTGGTCATACTGATGTTTTTGTCCAGGCAGGTCATAGACTCGGTTATCTTCTTTAGTCTAATAAGCGGCTTCATTGTAATACTGCTGGCAAGCACTTTATTCCTTCTGCCGTTGAATAAAAGAATAAGCATAAAGCTATCGCAGTTTTTCAAAAGGCTTGGAAGGATAATTCCATTATTTGAAAAGATAGGGAAATTCTTTTTGGATTATTCCAGTTACATGAAAAAGTTTTCGTTAAACGCAATAATCTATGTTTTCCTTTTAGGCTTTTTATCATGGGTTTTTGAATTCCTTGCACTGCAATTCACCTTCTTTGCAGTCCTGCCTGAAGAAAAGAATTTAGGCCTTATTCCAATACTTGTGCTCTTCGTGTTAATTTCAGTTTTGGAGAGAACGCCTTTCCTTCCAAGGGGCATAGGGGTAGTGGAATTCATTGGCTTCACTTACCTTAACATGGTTTCAAGGCTTGTGACCTCACTCCAGGTGAGCCAGATAGGCGCAGTACTAATTCTTTACGATGTTGTAAGGCTGATTATTCCAACAATCTTAAGCTTAATAATTGCATTTGCATTCAAGGTGGAAGCCAAAGAATCAGAACTTCATCATTCCAAAAAATATTAGCCAGAAAACGCAGTTCACTGCAACAATAATCCAAATAATTGCAACAACCTGCCATTCCTTTAATGGCCCAAAAATTTTTATTACAAGCTTGGCAAAATCATATCTGATTCTTTTGTCCTTATAGGAAGGAATTGCAAGCCTTTCATTTCCCAGGACCTTGTAAGGCCTTGTCTTGGCCTGCGAAGGGTCCCTCATATTTGTAAGAAGCTTAAGAACAAAAAAGTCTATTATGTGAGGCAAATAAAAAAGCAATAGAAGAATCATAAAATAATAATTTTTTTGCATTACAAACAGTGCAGCAACTGCAGAGCCAAACAATAGAGTGCTTGAGTCTCCTGGAAAAACCCTTGCAGGAAAGCGGTTGAATAAAAGTAGGCCAAGAATCAATCCTGACAGAATCAAAGCCAAAGGCAGGAACTGCGTTGCGGCAAGAAGGAAGACTACTGCAAGGCTGATAATGTAAGTGCTTCCAACCTCCCAGCCATTCAATCCTGCAAAAGTATTATGGAGAGAGGCAATGAGCGCAATATATAGCGCCAATGGAATGACCCAATAAATTGAGGGCGCAAAAAAGAAAGCAAAAGCAAGGGAGACAAGGGCAATAGGGATTGCCCTTACAGCCCAGGGAATTGTTTTTGCTGCCCATTTATGCTTTGTGTCGTCAGCAAACCCCACTAAAGAAAAAACAGAAAGCAGCAGAAGCCAGCCAAGAAAAAGTGGGTTAACATCATTCAAATAAAAAAACAAAACCACGGAAGCCCATAATGCAGCAAGGACCACAATTCCTGTTGACTCAGGGGTTTTCCTCTGGTCCAGTTTATTTATGTCAATGCCCAAAGCAAATTTGTTTTTCCTGCTCCATTTCTCGAAAAAGTGAATGGAAATAATCCCTGTTATCAAAGGAAAAACAAACCAGAAGAGCTCATTCATTCTTCATCAATTCCCTTAAAACTGTTGTAGCGTAATCCCCTTTATTCAATTCAAACGAAATTATTGCCTTTAATTTTCCTTCATTGAACTCGTCTTCCTTTACCTCTAACAATTTAAGGTTCTTTGGGATTAAAATAATTTTCTTTCTTGCGCCTTTTGAACTCATCTCCTTCATGTCCTTCACGTAAAACTGCTTTAGGGAAAGGCCTTCCTCCCCCAAAACCTTTTTTTCTATTTCCCCTGCTTTCCCTGAAGCGAATACTGTTTCAAAGCCGTACAATGGCGCTGAAGGAAAGCCTTCAATCAATACATCCCCTTCAACTGCCTTTAATCCAATCCCTTCCTTGATTCTCTCATTTATGACTTTATTGAAAAGGAATGCCTGAAAAGCATGGACAAACAAATACCTTAATCCCTTTGGCAGGACCCTGAAAGCCCCAATGAAGTCTTCAGGTTTTTTAATTAAATAATTAAGTATTGCCCTCTCATAGCTGTACTTTACAGGGAATTCTTTTACTGCCCTGCTGAAGTTTCCTGAAGTCTTCAAGTTCTCCCTTGCAATTGTTGCCTGTGCTTCCTCTCTCTCGCTTGTTCTTGTAAGGTAAAGCATTACTGCACCTTCAAAGTTTCCTCTGACAAATTCTTTGCCCACCAAATGGGTCACCTGCCTTACGCCCCCAAACCTCTGCTCTCCAAAATAATTTGCAATCCCTTCCTTCATTTCAGCAATGCAGTCGCTCAACCTCTTTTTTGTTTCAATTTCACTCAATTCAATGTCCCTTACAGTAATTTCAAAGATATTCCCATTAAGGTCTCCTATCTCAATTTTTTTTTCACTCCATTCAGGCTCCCTCAGCCTGACAAACTTGCTTTTGAACTGCTCCAATCTCTCAGGATCAGGCCTGTAAAAAGAAATCTTCTGCGAGGTAATTGCCCTCTTGTCTTTCATTCCTGCATAGCTTATCCTTTTATGGCTCAAGTAATTGAATCTTGCAATCCTTTTTATTGCCTCATTCAAGTCCAAATTGAATTTTTCCATTGTAAGAATCAGGTAATCTTTTTTCTCGGGGTTTTCTGGGACAATTAAAGGCATGAATTCAGACAATTTTTTTTCATCCAATGTAATGCCGCACACTTTTCCATTCAGGCCAATTTCTTTTACATTGAAGTCAGCTATCCTTTGCTTTATCCTGCCCTTGATTCCAGGCGTTGAAGTAGAATAAAAATTTTCCTGCATTTTAAATCATTTAAATTTTTACTAAAATTTAAATATTTTAGGCAAAGCCTAAAAATTTTCAAAGTTTTGCTTTGAAACTATTTTCAAGCAAAGCTTGAAATCATTTACTTGTACCTTAAAAAGGCCCCTATGCCCCCAAAGCCTTTCAGGAATTGTTCGCCCTCGCTTGTATCAACTGAAATGACCCGTGTTTCTGCGTGGATTGCGTGCGCTTTCTCGATAAGGAAATCAATGTAATCAATTTCCTCCAATAATTCTATTTGAGTTGAGGAACTGCACTTGGAGCACTTGATTTTGGCTTCATCAAAATTATCCGGATTCTTCACAATAACTTCCTCGAAGGAATTGCATGCAGTGCACTGAATCTTGTACACAATCCATTCAATTCCCTCAGAGACAAGCAATGTCTTCGCCTTACCTAAATTCAGTGCTTCCTCTACTTCTTGCTGACCATAAGCAACTAGTCCATTCTTCACGATTTCTTCCAGAAATCTTCCAAGAATTTTTTTCTCTTTTATTATTTCAGTGTCCTTCAATATTTCCTCTGACTTGAAGAATATCTCCCTTATGCCTGATTCATCTGTGTAGGATGTGTCCACTATTCCTATCACTTTCTGCTTGAGCCTTGAATCTAATGTGCCGACATTCAGGAACTCGTTTTTTGTCATTCCTGGACCCCCAATTATTAATCCTTTGAGTTCTTTCTCTGAAGGCAAAAAAGCAGAATTCATTTTCTCGCTCACCCTCTTAAAGAATTCCTGTGCTGCCTCCTCCCTTAATCTTTCAAAGCGAACGCTGCTCTGCCCCCCAGCACGCGTTTTACCTGCAACGCCTGAAGTGAATCTGCCTAAAATTTCATATCTCTTTCCTTTCAGCAGGGCGATTGTTGCCTCTCGCTTGTCTATTACCACCAGACCGTAAATTTCTGAAGGCTTAATCATTTCTTCTAAAGGAGCCAAATGAAATTGATCGTCACACCAATACAATTTAGTCTTCAGTTTATCTATTGGCCTTAAAACAAACATTCTGATGTCAGGCCTGCCTTCAACCTCTGAGACATTCCCGCAGAATAAAACAATCCCGTTTTCTGGAATTTTGAAGTCAATTGACTTAAGGAAGGAATTAATCCTCCTGATTGCTGACTGCACATTCTTTCTTGTGGTAGGGCTTTTAATGTTCGAGGACTGGCTTAATTCTTCTGTCAGCTGGCCCATTACAGAGCTCCTGTCGGCTCCGGGGGGAATGTATAAAGTAATCAGTTCAGTGCCTTTCCCCTTGAATTCCTTTAATTTCTTCAACTTCTTTTTGAATAAGCTTACGTCAGAGTCTTCAACCATCCAATACCACTCAGAAAAATTAAACCGAAGGCTAAGCTGGAACAGAATCAGTTGCATGCAAAATTTTCTGGCACATATTAAGCCTTTTAATCAATTTAATTAATAAAGTTTTTATATTCCTATGCATAAAAATATTTGGAAGTGATTTAATGTTCGACATGTTCAAGATGTTCGAGCAGAACGCAGAGAATGCAGGGCAGGGGCAAGACCAGTATCCAGCACAATTAGAGGCAGAAAGAATTTTTGTTGTCTCAGTTGGAGGCTCCGCACTAATAAAAGACAAAGTGAACTTCAATCTCTTAGCAAAAATTGCTAATTCTATCTCCAACCTCAAAAAAGAAGGCTTCAAGTTCGCTGCAGTAGTAGGAGGAGGCAAAATAGCAAGAGACTACCTTGCCTCAGCCAAGCTTTTGGGCACAACAAACAATTTCCTTTTGGACGAAATGGCAATAAATGTCACGAGAATAAATGCTGCAATGCTCATTCACGCATTAGATGAAGCTCACCCTGAAGTTCAGACAAGGATTTACTCCTCAAAAGACATAATCAATTCAGGGAAAATTCCTGTTTATGGAGGCCTAATTCCGGGATTCACAACAGACACTGTTGCAGCCCTTCTCTCAGAATTCCTTGAAGGAACCTTTGTAAACCTCTCAAACCAGGACGGCATTTACACCTCAGACCCAAAGGAAGACTCCAGCGCAAAACTCATTTCGAAAATGAATCATGACAGGCTCCTAAGATTAATGTTCAGGACTGACACAAGGCTTCCAGGGGCAAACGTAATCATTGACGCAGTAACCTGCATGATATTAAACAGAAGCAAAATCAAGGCCATGGTATTGAACGCAACAGACCCAGAAAACTTCGAGAGCGCCCTCAGAGGCAATGACTTCACAGGCACACTCATAGAAACAAAAGAGGAATGACTACCAATTAAGGCCTCTTTTTCTCCTTTCTTCTCCAATCTTTCTGCCCTCAGCTTTTGTTACCCTGTTAGCCCTCCCTATTGCCCTCTTCGCCCTATTCGCTGGCGACATAGGGTCAATCTTTGAAATAAGTTTCCTAATTTTACTCATTAAAATTCCTCCTAAAAAAATAATGCAGGCAAAGAATTTAAACTGAATCATATTTTAATATAATTAACTGGGGGGAATTATGATATGAAATTCAAAACTATTGCTCATTTAATTAATTTTTGCGTTAAACATCCTAAAGTTGCAGCAACATTAGGAACAGTGTTTGTTTTAGGGATTGGTTCTCTTGTTGTTCCAAAAAACTTGTTTGCTCAAATTCCTGGCGCTTCCCACACAGTATCTCAAAACATCGGGCCCACAAAAGCAGGGTTCGAATTCGACACAGAAGGAAGCAAAGTAACCGGAAAAAGAATTGTTTTAGACATTGGAAGCACTGACCCAAAAAGAAAAAAAGGCGTTTTTGAATTAAAATTAGATGCTTCACCTAATGTAAGCCAAAGGGACCTTTTAACAATGAGGGCAGCCCAACAGATAGTTAACGCAAACAATAATATTTTGAGCTTGGGTTTTCAGGCTTCAGTAATACCCCAAAAAGGAAAAGAAGCAGGAACAAGATATGGTGCGACATTTGAGTCAGGAAAATTTAAGACATCCCTCCAAGCAGTAAAATCAGACCAATTGTTATTAAACCAAGACTTTTGCCCGGCAAAAGAAGCTGAAATCACAATGCATATTGCAACAAAAAAAGGAGAAAAGCCTGTTTATTGAATAAGGCTTATAGCAAAACCAACAATCAAGGGATGGTATATTGAGACGGGCCCTTCAATTGTAAGAAACCTCAAAGGAAAAACTACTTCAAAAGGCTGGGAAGCATTCATTTCAAAAGGAAACATTGGAGTGTTTTCTTCAATTAAAAAAGACAGGGGGGCAAAAAAACCGACAGCATTCATTCAAACGCTTTACAAATTTCCGGCGAGAAAAACTCCTGCAAGAAAATAATTATTTCAGCACCTCATTCAATTCGCTTGCATTTATGAAGGCCTTCTTGTACTGCTGGAAGTCTTCTGCAAGCCTCGGGCAGGCTGTATTAACAAAACAGTCAACTTGAACGCCCTCAAGGAATTCTGCTCTCACCAAATCTAATGCGAGAAGGAAAGCCCTGAATCCTTTTTCTTCAATTTTCTTTTTTATTTCTTGGGCAAGCTTCTTGTTCGTTTGCCCTTTCTTTGTTGAAATTATTATCCCAAAAGATTTTGCTTTTATTGCCTTTGCAATTACAGCATACCTCTTCCTCACCCAGAACTCTTTTTCTGTCTCCAGGCTCATGAAATCCAAATTCAATGGATTGAAAGCAAAAACCTTTTTTTGAGAGGCAAATGCTGTTCCTAAAGCGTGAAAATGCCCGTCGCCAAGAAAAACTATTGCATCACTTTCTTCTTCAATGTCTTTTACGCAGGAGTGATTGCAGCCCAGCACCTGCCCGTCAGCTGCAATCTGCTCGTTCCCTTTTCCAACAAAAACAATGAATCCTTTTTTCTCCAGCTCAGTTCTTATTTCCTGCATTGCTGGGATGAACTGGATTGAAGCGCACAATCCTATTTTCCCCAGATTTTTTCCTTTCAAGAGGAAATCCAGTTTTTCAGCGCACTTTACTGCATCAATGTCATAATGCAGTGGAACAAAAATTGTCTTCACTTTAGGCTTGAAGAATTTCTCGTGGCCGAAATGAACTATAAGGTCAGCGCCAAGAACTGACGCCTTCTCTTCTGGAACATCGCAGGCCCCAAAGCACGGGTCCATCAAGGCAATTACTTCAGTCCCTGTTTTTGACTGAATTTCTTCAATCAATTCAGTTGCCCTTGTTTTAAGGCCTTCCGGGAGCTGGAGTAGAATCCTCTTTGCCTTGGCTTTTTTTATCTCTTTTATTGCTTTATCCAGGTTGAATTGCAGCATGAGAAATCTTTTGATAAGAAAAAATTATAAACTTAAAAGCTATCTTCCCAGTTTTTTTTCTTCTTCTGCTATTGCAAGCCTTGTTCTTATTACGGTGTCTGGATTTAGAGAAATAGAGTCAATTCCTTCCTGCACCAGGAATTGCGCGAAATCAGGAAAGTCTGATGGCGCCTGGCCGCATATTCCAATCTTTCTTCCCTTCTTTTTCGCTGAAGCAATAACCTGTGCAATCAATCTCTTTACTGCGTCATTCCTTTCATTGTAAATATGGGACACAAGCTGTGAGTCCCTGTCTAAGCCCAAAGTCAATTGCGTTAAATCATTAGAGCCAATGGAGAATCCATCAAATATTCCTGCGAATTCTTCTGCTAAAATTACGTTTGAGGGAATTTCGCACATCACGTAAACCTCAAGGCCATTCTCTCCCTGCACTAAACCGTTCTTTTTCATTTCCTCTATAACTTTCCTTCCTTCTTCAAGGGTTCTGCAGAATGGAACCATTACCTTTACATTGGTCAAGCCAATTTCATTCCTTGCCTTTTTTATTGCCTCGCACTCCAACTGGAATCCTTCCCTGTATCTTTCATCGTAATATCTTGAGGCCCCCCTCCAGCCAATCATTGGATTGTCTTCTTTTGGCTCAAAGTATTTTCCCCCAATAAGGCCTGCGTATTCATTTGTCTTGAAGTCAGAGAACCTTAAAATTACATCCTTGGGATGGAATGCTGCGCCAATTAATGCAATCCCTTCAGCCAATTTGTCAATGAAGAACTTCCTTTTATCCTTATAGCCGTGCGTCAGCTCTTCAATTTCTTTTTTTTCTCTTGCATCAAGCACTCTTTCAGGGTAAAGCAGGGCGAGAGGATGCACTTTAATGTAAGAAGAAATAATGAATTCCTCTCTTGCAAGGCCTACGCCATCATTTGGAATAAGGCTTTCATCAAAGGCTTGGTCCGGATTGCCTACATTCATCATTATCTTTGTTTTTGTTGAAGGAAGTTCACTCAAATTGATTTTTTTGACTTCAAATTCAAGCATTCCATCATAAACAGAGCCTTCACTTCCCTGCGAGCAGTCAACCGTAACTGCCTGGCCTGTCTTTATTATTTCGCTTCCATTCCCTGTTCCAACAATGCACGGAATTCCCAGTTCTCTGCTCACGATCGCGCTATGGCAATTATTAACAATCACTGGTGTCATTCTTTCGGTGAAAACAAAATAATTGTGATTATCTTCAATCGTGATATTATATACGTCCTGGATTCCTAATTCCCTTTCTGGTGAAATTCTTAGCATTCTGAGGCTGGAATTTAAAATTTTTTCTAATTCTTTTTGTTCTCCTAAGGAAAGCATTTTTTTATATGAATCCAATTCTTTGTCTGAAATTAAAAGATTTTTATTAAACCTGACTTTGGCATGCCCCGAATAGTTTACTTTTTCTAAGACTTCTTTTAATAATTGTTTTGCAGAAAAAAATCTTGTTCCCTGTCTTTTCCTTAAAGGATGCCCCTTTACCCGTTTGGTGTATAAAAATATTTTGTTTAATCCTTCCACCAACTGGATATTATAAATATTCCTGTTGGTTGAAACCTGCGGAAATGACTCAATTTTAAGGCAAGCTATAATTATTGCTTCAAGCAATTCTTTTTCTGAACAATAAATGTTCACTTTGTTTTTTTCTCTTGAGTATGAGCCATCGCCATCAATTACCCCAGCCAAAAAATTTAAGGCAATCTCCCTATTTGAAAGCAATATTGTTTGGGCAAGATTTTGTGTTTCCTCTTTAAACTGAATTGCAATCTCTTTGCTGTAACACCTGTAAGCATTGGCTGAACCAAACGCCTGTTTTTCCCGGATATAGCCCTGTGAAATTTTCTTTTCTGTTACCGCCATTTTTTTCCCGAATAGTTCACTGAAATAATTTATTACAGTATTAATAAAATCCATTTTTTCAGGTGAAGGTTTTTGAATGAATTGAACCTCCCCGTGGGTTCTACTCAAATAGATGCTTCCGTCAGTATTAATGGCTCCAAGCAAGTAAGCCATTCTCTTGTCCTTTTCAGAACATTCATTTAATTCAGTAATTTTGCTTACAGATAAAACCATTTCTTTTCCGCTTAAAATTTCTTTCATTTCTTTTGAAACCAAATTGAAGCCATCAAAGGTTGGCACTTTATGGTCTTCAGTTATTTTTAAGCTGTTTCCCTTCATTTTTCCTGTTTGGGAAACAGAAACTTCAATTAGTTCAGCCGATCTTTTCATTGAAGCAGTAATTTTTTTCCATTCAATCTGCAGAGAGTTTTTATTTAGAGAAAGAGTATATAATTCTTCTTTGTTATCAAAAATTTCTTTTAAGGTTTTGAACCCTTTATTTGTTAAGATTTTGGTGTCGCCAGAAAAGCAGGTTCTTCCCCCTTTATTTGTTATAATCGCTGAAGCTATTTTCATTATTGGCTCCCAGTCAGGGTCAGTCATGTCGGTAACAAGGATTTCCCCTGGCTTGAATTCCTCTATTTTGGAGGCGTCCTTTATCACTCTTACCTTTCCTTTGCCTATCTTTGAGCCAACGCTTTCGCCTTTGACAATCACTCTGCCTTTTTCTTTTAATACAAATTCTTCCAATACATTTCTGTTCTTCTGGGACTGCACTGTCTCAGGCCTTGCCTGAACAATGAAAAGATTTCCTGTAACCCCATCCTTGGCAAATTCAATATCCATTGGCTTGAATTTGCCTGCCTTTGAAGAATAATATTCTTCAATAATTAAAGCCCAACTTGAAAGCTTAAGAATTTCTTCGTCGCTCAAAGTGAATTTCTTTCTCTCATGCTCTGATACCTCAATCTTTTTTGTTGCCTTGCTTGAATCATGGGCATAAACAATCTTTGTTCTCTTCTCTCCTAATTTCTTGCTTAAGACTGCCTTTTTTCCCTGCCTTAAAGTTGGCTTGAATACAATGAATTCATCAGGCGTAACAGCGCCCTGCACAACGCTTTCGCCCAAGCCCCATGAACTGTTAATTAATATTGCTTCCTGGAATCCTGTTTCAGTGTCAATAGTGAATATTACACCGCTTGAGGCAATATCAGAGCGCACCATCTTCTGCACTCCAACAGAAAGAAAAACTTTGGAATGATCAAAGCCCTTGTCTTCCCTGTAAGAAATGGCCCTGTTAGTGAACAAGGAAGCAAAACATTTCTTCACTGCCTCCAAGAGTTCTCTTGGGCCCCTCACATTCAAGAATGTTTCCTGCTGGCCAGCAAAAGAGGCATCAGGCAAATCTTCTGCTGTGGCGGAACTCCTGACAGCAACGTCAGGGTTGTGCCCGTACTGAAGCCCTAAATGATGATATGCATTCTCTATTGCTTCCTCTAATTCTTCAGGCATTTTTGACCTCAGAATTGCAGTCCTGATTTTTTCTCCTCTCTCCATTAATTCTTTTACTCTGTGGATATTCAATCCTTTCAATTCATGCTTTATCTTTTCATTCAATCCTGTCTTCTCAAGGAAATGCTTGTAGGCAGAAGCAGTAATACAGAAGCCGTTCGGGATGGCAATGCCTTTAGAGGAAAGATTCCTGTACATTTCCCCCAAAGAAGCATTCTTGCCTCCGACCAATGGAACGTCTTCAATTCCAGTCTGGTCAAACCATAAAATGAATTCCTTTGTTTTCTCCATTCAAACCGTATTAAATAGAATTCAAGGATTTTTAAATATAACTAAAATCAGTTGAAAGGCCTGAATTAATTATTTTTTCTTTAGCAAATAGATGAGCCTTTCAATCCTGTTCTTTCTGTCGCTGTACGGGAATGGAACTGCTTTGGGGTCAATTTCAGGCATTGGGTTGTAAATAACAAAATTTTGCAGGAAAACTTTTTCGCTCACCCTGAATTTTTTTCCGCTCGCAGAAGGAATTACCGGCAGGATTATGCAGGCAATTTTTTCGAACTTCATCACTTTTGCTGCCTCATTGAAAAATCTGCTGTAAATTGCTTCAAGCCCTGAAATTATTTTCCTTGCCTTTTCCTCTGAAGGGAATTCCTTCAACAAAGGTCCCAGATGGGGCTCAGAGACAATCTGGTCAAAAGAATTCCTTTTAATGAAAGAGCTTAATTTAGTGCTGTCGCCTTCAATTATTTCCCACTCATTTTTTGCATTAAACTTCTTTGAATACCATTCAAGGTTCTTTCTCGCCTGCACTGCAGTCTCAGGATTAATTTCAATTCCAATTGCATTCAATCCATTATTCAAGGCTTCCATTGGAATTGTTGCAATCCCACAGAAAGCATCCAATACAGTGCACCCTTCACCATTTGCCTGGCTTAAGTTAAGCATTATCCTTGCAAGCCTCAAGGAAATTGCCTCCAAGGGCTTATTGCAAGGCCTTTCTTCATCCCTTTCCTTTAATTTGAATGGATCAAAGCAGGCAATACTCCTCCCAACAAACAATTCTTTTCCGTGAGAAAAAAATATTAGATCTAATCCTTTCCCAATCAAATCCCATTTCATTACATCTGAAGGATTAATCTGCCTTGAGCCCTTCTCTGTCCTCTCATGCCTTGCATGCTTTAACACAGCCTTCAGCTTTAATTCCTTAAACTTCCCTTTCAGAAAAACTAAAGCATATTCAGCCAAGGCGGAATGCCTTCCCCCAGAGAAATCGTTTACCCCGTAAAAGAATTTCTTCGGGAAAAAACCGAAATCAATTCCTTCTTGCATTCCTTTCTGTAATTCTTTTGCGCTCTCTGCACTGCACAATACTTCTGCGATCTTTACTGTGCCTCCAAGAGCATTAATTGCCTTCTGTGCATCTATTGCCCGAGGGAATTCAATTAGTGCTGCGTCCTCATTGAATGCAATAATATTGAATTCAATTTCCCTGACCTTAAAATAGCATGCAATCTCTGCCAGCGAAATTTTATTGTCCCTTCCCAAAACAAAAATCAGCTGCTGCATTATTTACTCTTCGCCTGAAATCTTTTGCTTGACCTTGTCTTTCTCTAATTCCTTCTTTAATTCAGCCTTCTTGTCTGCCTTCCCTTCCTTTTTCTCTGTCTTCTCTTCAGCCTTTTCCTCTTTTGCTTCCTCAGGCTTTGCTTCCTCTTCTTTTTTCTCTTCAATAAGCCTTACCCTCTTAGGCTTTGTTCCAATTGATGCAACATCTGTTCCAACCCTCACAGAAAGCTTGCAGGGAATCTTAGGCTGTGCCTGCATCAAAGACTTCCTTGCAGCCTCAATGAATTCCTCGTCTATCAGCATGCTGAAAATCTTCTGGCCTTTCCTGACCCTTACAGCCCTTCCAATAGGCTTGCCGTAAGCATGGCTCATGCCTTTGGTAACACGGTCTGCTCCTGCTCCTTGAGCCTGCTTGTTCTCCCTCAAAATCTGATAAGGATACACCCTAATCTTCATGAAATAATTGTCTTTTCCTGCAAGCTTTGCAATAGACTTGTTCACTGAAATCCTTGCAGACTCCAAGGCATTATCCCTTATCTGAATGCCTTCCCCCACAATCAAATCAACGACATGAGAATATTCTTTCAATGGATTGCCCATATTAAACTGCCTTGTCTTCACATAAGGAGCAGAGCCAATATAGTTCTTCCTGTGCACCTTGATGGCTAGCCTTGAGAACGCAGGCTTGTCCTTGCTCCTATAGCACTTTCCTGGCCTTAAACCCATTATTTCACCTTAAAAAAGAGAAGAATACAAAAAGCATTCAATTACCAATTCTTTCCTCGAAATGCTTTAAAATACTTTTCCTTGAATGCTATTTAATCGGAGGCAATAAAATGAATGTAATTGTATACTCTACGCCAACATGCCCTTACTGCCATATGGTAAAAGACTACCTCAAACAAAAAAATGTTTCCTTTCAAGACATTGACGTTGCAAGAGACCAGAGCAAAGCCCAAGAAATGATAAAGAAATCAGGCCAAATGGGAGTGCCAGTAATAGACATAGACGGCAAAATCATAATAGGCTTCGACAGGCCAAGACTGGAAGAAATACTCAAAAACAACAAATAATCCTATTTTTTCTTTTTTCAATTACTATTCTTTTTAATTAATTACCCACTCAATAATTAATTAAATCACAAGTTTTCGGCGCAGCCGAAATCCTATTATTGTCCTTTCAGGGCAATAATAGTGTGTAGTGTCAACTGATAATATTCAGTTGCTGGGGTGGCAGAGAGGCCATGCACCCGCCTGCAGTCCCAAGCCTTTTCTCTTTTTAGGAAAAAGAGAAAAGTCTACGGTCTATCCAAAAGAGAAAAAAAATTGCAGTTTATTATTTTCTTTTTTGGGGCACAATTAAAACCAATGGTTTTAATGTGCATTTAATTCCTCCGGGAATTAAATTGCAACGTACCACTTTTTTCTTTTTAAAAAAGAAAAAAGGGGCCGTGAGCGGGAGATCGAGGGTTCGAGTCCCTCCCTCAGCTTTTCTTTTTTTCCTAATTTTCGGGTTGAATTCAGAAAGAATTAAAAAGGGTGAATGTGTTACTATAATAGTTTTTCAATTTTAATCGTTTTTGGGAGGTAGAGTTATGGCAAATGTATGCGATAAAAAAGGAGGTCTAGTTTTCGGAATAATCCTAATCATATTAGGTCTTGGCTGGCTGTCAAGCGATTTGGGGTGGCTCGCACAAAACATTTCATGGGGTGCATTAATAGTCATATGGTTGGGGATTGGAGCTCTATTCATGTGCATGAAGAAATAAAAACCAAAAAAATTAATTGTTTTTTAATTCCTTTTCTTTCATATTTTCTTAAATGCCAGAAGAAACTCTCCTACTAATAAAAACTGCCTCAGAGATCGCCATAAAAAGCCATTTCGTGAGAAACTACTTCACTAAAAAATTAATTAAAAACATAAAGAACTCCCTGAAGGCAAAAGGCATAAAAGCAGAAAAAATAATTAGAGGGCAAGGCTTCCTACTCTTATATACAGAAAAAGGGCAGGAAACAATAAAACTTCTGGAAAAGATTTTTGGAATTCACTCAATTGCAAAAACAAAAGAAAGTTATGTAGAAGACATGATTGATATTAAGCAGGCTGTCTTCTCTTACGCAAAAAAATTCCTGCTCCCGGGAGAAGGCTTTGCCCTGCGCGTTTCAAGGGAGGGCGAGCACAGCTTTTCTTCACGGGATATTGCAGTACAGTGCGGCAAAAAAATAATGGATTCAATTCCCGGCCTGAAAGTAGACCTTTCAAAGCCAAAAAAAGAATTGTTCATTGAACTGCATGAAAAGCAGCTTTTATTATATTCAAAAAAGATTTCTGGCCCTAAAGGCCTTCCAGTAGGTGTAGAGGGAAAGGCTGCAGTCCTGTTCAATGGCACAAAGGATGATTTCACTGCCTCTATTTTGATGATGAAGAGGGGCTGCAGGATTACTGCATTAATTGAAAAGAAGAATCCTAAAATAAATAGAACCCTCAAGAAACTGCTGGAGTGGAATTCCTTTAAGCCAATAAAAACAATTTTCTGGAATGAATTGCGGAAGGACAATAGAATAAAAGCTCTGGTTTTGCCTTTAACTAAATTGAATAATAAAACGCTGCAGGAAATTGCATCAATAAAAAACAAAAGCAATACTATGGTATTAGAGCCGGCTCTCTTTTGCTCTCATATTTAAAGGAGTTTGAGCAAAAAATTGATTATGCTGAATAGAAGGGAAGCCGAATTAAGAAGAAAAATAATAGAATTGACTAAATATATTCAAAGACTTGATAAAACCATAAAATTGCCCCAAACCTCTGTTTTAGAAAAACAATACAGGACTTCGCTTTTGCGCGCTGCAAATGAAGCAATAAAAGAAAAAATAGAAAAAGGGAAAGAGCTTGGCAGATTAAGGCATGAATTGAAATTATTGAAAACAAAAAAAAGAAAACCTAAAATTCCTCAAATCAGGAAAACCAGAAGGAGACCTTAATGAGGATTGCAGTTATATCTGACCTACACTTGGGTTTTGGCAGGAAAACTGAAAGGGAAGAAGAAAGCTATGATAATGCAAGGCAGGCATTCGAGCAGGCGCTCAAAGAAAAAATTGATTTAATCCTTATTCCAGGAGACATATTTGATGCCTCTGTCCCGAGCACTGAAAGCTGGCACAAGGCATTCAAGCTGTTTTCAATTCCAGAAAAAATTAAAAAAGAAGATATTTCGATTGAAACAGGGAAAAAGAAAATTCATTTCTCAGGCATTCCAATCATTGCAATCCACGGAACCCACGAGTACAGAGGAAAAGAATACAAGAACTCTCTTCAGGTGCTTGAGAGCGCAGGAAAAATAATTTACTTGCACGCGCAAACAGCAGAAATAACAAAAGGGAAAGAGAGAATTGCAGTGCACGGCCTTGGAGGCATACCAGAAAAAAAGGCCTTGGAGGTATTCAGGCTCTGGAACCCAAAGCCATTGCACGGAATAAAGAATTTCCTTATGTTCCACCAGTCCATAAAAGAGTTCCTTGCAACAGAAGACGAAATGAGCGTTACACTTTCACTTGAACATTTGCCTAAAGGCTTTAATTACTACATTGACGGCCACTTGCACTGGAATTCACAAAAAAAATTGAATGAAGGCCTTTTCATTGTAAGCGGCTCAACCATTATAACGCAAATGAAAAAACTGGAGTCAGAGAAACCAAAAGGATTCACAATAATTGATACAGAAAAAATGGATTGTAATTTTACTCCAATTGAAAAACAGAGGAGGCTTTACTACAAGAAATTCTCTTTCCATAATTCTTCAATGGAAGAAGTAAAGAATTCAGTGAAGGAATTCATTCAAGAAAGCCTGAAAGAAAACAATTCAGAATTAACCCCCTTGATGAGAATAAAGCTTTCAGGCACTCTAGCAAAAGGCCTCTCGCAAGGCGATTTGGACTTAAAGGAGATAAATGAAGGCTTCTCCGGAAAGGCAATTCTTTCAATTGAAAAGGATTTTTCCCTGCAGGAATTCAAGAAAAAAATCTCTGAGCTCAGGGAAATGCAGAAATCAAAGCAGTCCATTGCCGCCCTCGGATTCCAATTGCTCGAAAAGCATTTGGGGGCAACGAACTTCAGCAAGGAAATCGAAATGAAGCGGTTGTTTGACCTTTTAGCAGAAGACGAAATAGAAAAAGCAGAGCAGTTCATTCTTGAAGCAAAAGCAAAAAAAGGAATTAAAGAAAAAAGAAAAGAAAAGATCAGCGACTTTGCCTGAAATAGTATTCTGTTAATGCCTTCAGTGATTTTGCTGCATTGAATGCGCTGCTGAAGGTGTTTATTTCCTCTTTCTCTAATGCCTTCTTGTGTATTTCGCTGTACTCGCCCCCGGCAGAAACAACAAGCATTGGCTTTGCGTGCTTTACCCTTATTTCTTGCACTACCTCAATTACCTCTGAGTCAATTGTTGGAACCTGAAATAATAATATTACAATTAGTGAATCAACATTAGGGTCTGATATGACTGCCTCCAACACAGTCTTGTATCTCTTGTTGTCTGCGTCCCCTGTTAAGTCAATTGGGTTCTTTATTATTGCATAAGGGGGGCAGTTCTTTTTTATTTCCGCTTTCTTTTCTTGTGTCATTTCAGCCAACTTCAATCCGTGCTGTAATACAGCATCTGTTGCTAATACTCCGTAGCCTCCTCCGTTGGTGATTATCTGCACTCTGTCACCTTTAGGCACAGGCTCTCTTTCAAAAACCCTTGCATAATCGAATACTTCCTCCATTGTTGTTGCAGCAATCATTCCTGTCTGCTTTACCATTGCCTTGTATACTTCAATGCTTCCAGCCAATGCGCCAGTATGGCTTTGCGTTGCTTTTGCGCCTCCTTCAGTTATGCCTCCCTTAATGAAGATTACAGGCTTGCGTTTTGCCACAAGCTTTGCTTTCTCGAAGAACTTTCTTCCGTGCTTTACTCCCTCCAAGTAAATTACAATAACCTTTGTTTCCTTGTCTTTTCCTAAGTATTCAAGGAGGTCTGCTTCATCTATGTCCATTGCATTTCCGTAAGAAATGAATTTGTTTATTCCATATCCTTTCAGTGAAGCCCAGTCAAGTATTGCTGAACCTAAAGCTCCTGACTGGCTTATGAAAGAAATCCTTCCGTTGTGGGGCCTCTCAAGCCTGTATGAAGGCAGGAATAATGTGTCTACTCCATGCTTTAAATGCATTACTCCAAGGCAATTTGGGCCTATTACCCTCATTCTGGGGAACTTCTTCATTGCTTCAGCTAATTTCTTTGTTAGTTCTTCATTCCCAATCTCATGGAATCCTGCGCTGATGATAATTAATGCTTTCACCCTCTTTTTCCCGCATTCAATTACTGTTTGAGGAACAAATTCTGATGGAACGCAGATTACAGCCAAGTCAATTTTGAAGGGGGCATCCTTTATTGAACTATAAACCTTGCGGTCTAAAATTTTCCCAAGTTTTGGATTGACTGGAACAATCTTTCCCTTGAATTTTGAGGTAATGAAGTTCTCCATTATCACATGCCCTATTTTGCCAGGGTCATGGGAAGCCCCAATTACTGCAATATTCTTGGGCTTAAAAAAATAATCTAAGGAATTCATTTTAGTCATCCCCTATTTCAACCATTTCTTTGACCCATTCAAAGTATTCATTGCTGCCTTTAATGATTGGAATAAAAGAGATTGCAGGATTCTCATAAGAATGGATTTTTTTGACTTCCCTTACAATTTCTTCTGCCTTGACTTCAACTGTTTTTGCCAGAATCAATGTTTCTGTTTCCCTGCAAAGCTTTCCCTTCCAGTAATAAATTGAATTAATTTTAGGCACAATATTGGCGCAGGCAATCAAGCGCTTTCTAACAAGGATTTTAGCAATATTTTTTGCTTCCTTCAAATTCTTTGCAGTAATGTAAACCAGCACAAACATTTTTCAACCGCCTCTGCCAGTTGACGTCAGTGTACTACATTCGTTGCGCTCAGTAGTACTTACTTCGTAAACTGTTTTAATATTCACTCACGTTCCAGAATTCTCCCTTATTGAATTTCTCCCATTCTTCATTTATTTGCTTCTGTATTACTGCAATTTCATCTTTATTCAGGTGGGCATATCTTCCCTGCATTTTGAGTGCCTCTTCAATTGGAATCATCCTTGGCTGAACTGTCACCTTGAAGAAATTGTTTTCTATTTCATACAAAGGCCATATGCCTGACTGGACCATTAGCTCGCCAATTTTTCTTCCTTTGTCCTGGTCCAAGAGCCAGCCCGGAATGCATGGCGCAAGCAATTCAATGTATTTAGGGCCATTGATTGATGCTGCCTTCTGCAGTTTCTTAATGAAATCCAATGGGAATGCAGTGCAGGCAGTTGCAACATATGGCGCTCCATGCGCCAGCATTATTTTTGTCATGTGCTTTCTCGGGTGAATGTTTCCTTCGGTCCTGCCTGCAACAATTGGGGTAGTAGAAGTTCTTGCATACAATGGTGTTGCAGCAGTCCTCTGGTAGCCTGTATTGGCGAAAACCTCATTGTTGTAGCATACGTGAATTATGTTTTCGTACCTGTCAAACATTCCGCTCAAGGCCTGAAAGCCTATGTCGTATGTTGCCCCGTCCCCTGCATAAACCACAATTACTGCTTTTTTATCTAACCCTTTTCTCTTGAGGCCTGCGAGAATTCCTGCTGCAGTTGAATCAGCATTCTCTATTGCGTTGTGCACCCAGTTCACTTTATAGGGAGTGAAAGGATAATTTGCTGTCAGGGTCATGCATCCAGCGCTGTTCACCATTATTGCATTCTTTCCTAGTGCCTTGAAAACATATTTAATTCCCAGTACTGGCTGGCAGCCAGAGCAAGCAAAAGTGCCTCCTCCAATGAAGTCTTCTCTTCCAATTTCTTTTATTGTTTCTATTGCTTTCACATCAGCCATTTTCTCTCCTCTTTTCTTGCCTTAAGCAATTCATTGAATATTGCCTTGAAGTCTTTTACTGAAACCATTTTTCCTCCTAGAGAAATAATGTAATTTGACACTGTCTTTTTTCCGTCTGCAATACATGCTTTAATTTCGGGATAAAGGATTCCTGAAATTCCAGCAGAAATATTCTGGTCCACTACAGCAATCCTTTTCGCTTTCTTTAATGCATTTTTTATTTTCTCTTCAGGGAATGGTCGAAGAATTCTAATTCTAAGCAATCCCGCTTTTTTTCCTTTTTTTCTCATTTGCCTTACAGCAGCCTTTGCAATAGTGGAATTTGCTCCCATCATTACAATTACTGCCCGCGCGTCTTTGCTGTAAAATTCTTCAATTAAGTCATAATTCCTTCCAGTCAACTTGAACCATTCCTTGTGCGCTTCCTCCAAGGCCTTTAATGCATTCAATTGCGCTTTATGTAATTGGCTCTTGAAGTACATGTATTCTTCAATGCAGGGCGTCCCCAAAGTCATTGGCTTACACAAATCGATTTTCACTTCCAGTTTCAGTTCAGGCAGAAATTTGTCTACAAGCTCTTGTTCTGGAATATTCACTTCCTCTCTTGTGTAAGACAGAATGAACCCATCCATTCCAACAAGTGAAGGCAGAAGAATCCTCTTGTCCTCTGAGACTTTGAAAGCAATAATAATTGAGTCTAAAAGTTCCTGGTTTGTTTCAGCCATGAACAAAAGCCAGCCTGAATCCCTCATTGCCAGAAAATCATTATGGTCAGGCCATAAAGTTATTGGGGCAGCTATTGCCCTGCAGCCGTTAACCATTACTACAGGCATTCTTGTGCCTGAAACAATTGGAAGAATTTCATGCATTAACATTAATCCCTGCGATGATGTTGAAGTGAAAGTCCTGTTCTCTGTCATCTCAGAGCCTAATGCAGCGCTCAACACAGAGTGCTCTGATTCTGCAAAGAGGAGCTCCAAGTCAATTTTTCCTTCTGCCTTCCATTCGGAGAGTATTTCCATTAATTCTGTTTGAGGGGTAATTGGAAATACTGGGATTACCTGCACTTTGCAGAGCTTTACAGCCCAGGCGCAAGCACTGTTTCCGTCAAGCAATTCAATCATTCATTCACCTTTATTCCCCTTTTGCTTTCACCATTTCAATGCATTTCACAGGGCAGACTTCAGCGCAGGAAGCACAACCCTTGCATATCTGAAAATCAAATTGAATTGAGTCGTCAGGCATTCTCTTTACTGCTGTGTCAGGGCAGTGAAGCCAGCATAACAGGCACTTGATGCACTTGCTTGAATCAATTTTCGGCTTTAACATCTTCCACGAGCCAGTGTCAGGCATTTCGCCCATTCCCGTAATTGAAGCAGGGATTCCTTTTATGCCTTCATACTTCAATTCTTTTTCTGCAACTAGCCTGCTTCCCTTCATTGTTTCACCATTTCAAAGCATTTCCTTGCAGCATTCATGTTCTTTGAAATTAATTCTTCCTTTTTTGCCCCCAATTCAATTCTAACAGCTTCCTCAAGTTTCTCAAAAGAGATTTCAAGGAACAATTTCAGGAAGGCCCCAAGCATTGCAATGTTTGCTGTCTGCCTTCCTGTCTCCTGCAGTGCAATCGATGTTGCGTCCATAACCCAGAAATTTTTCTTTTCGATTTTCTCGTGCGAGTTGATAAGGACTTTTGTTTCCTTTTTTGCTCCGCTCAAGGTCTTCTTTCTTTCAATTGTGTCGTCCAGTATTATAATGAAGTCAGGCTCAAAGATATAGCCCCTCAATTCAATTGGCTTCCTGTCAATCCTTACAAAGCTTGTCACTGGGGCACCCTGTCTTTCAGCTCCATACACGGCAAAATCCTGTGTCTGGAACCCGCTTAAGTATGCAGCCCTTGCAATTATTTGCGCGCTCTTCTTTACGCCTTGGCCTCCTCTCCCATGGATCCTTACTTCAATCATTTTTTGTTCACTCGCTGAAAACCATAAAGATTAAGGAAAAAGATTAAATAAAATTAGCGTTTTCAGCCCAAAAACTTGAGTGAAAGCATTAAAAGTATCCCAAAAACAAAAGCAATCAATTGAGCAAAAGATTTTTCCATTTTAACTTCTTTATGCATTTCAGGAACCAAATCACTCAAAGCAATGTACATGAAGTTTCCTGCAGCAAAAGGAATAAGATAAAATAAATAATTAGAGAAAGAAAAGAACTGGCTGAATACAATCACAATTAATGCCCCAGCAAAAGAGGTTAATGCAGTCAGGAAATTCAATTTGAGCGCCTTCACTTTGCTCAGGCCAGCATGAATTAATACTCCAAAATCCCCTATCTCCTGAGGTATCTCATGAAATATTACTGCAATTGTTGTTGCAATGCCTACTGGAATTGAAGCAATAAAGCTGCCTGCAATAATTACTCCGTCAATGAAATTATGCACTGAATCCCCGACCAGATTCATGTAAGCCAAAGGATGAGGGTGTTCCTCCGAGGTTGCAACATGGCAGTGCCTCCACTGAATGAACTTCTCCATAACAAAAGAAACTATTATCCCCAACAAAACAAAAAAAGACAATTCAAGCGTGAAACCTTTCCCTGCTGCCTCAGGAAGCAAGTGAATAAATACATCACCTAAAAGGCCTCCAGCAGAAAAGCTCACCAAGTAAAGCAGAGCCTTCCTTAAAGCAGAATCCTTCAAAGAAAAAGTGAACACCCCAATAAAAGAAATCAGGCTCACAACCAGAACGCTTGCAAGAACATAAATTAATTCAGTCAATTAGAAACCACTCTAATTACTTCTTCTTTTTTTCTTTTTCTTCAAGTTCCCTAAACTCGAAATAAGAGTAAAGAACAGACCAAGCCAGGATGAGAATCAATGGAACGAAAAGAATCCAGAAAAAGAACTCAGGCAGAACAATTCCCAACAACAAAATCAACGCATAAAGCCTGAATAACTTGCCTCCCATTTTATGGGTCTTATTCCATACTTCATCGCTTGCAAGAGTCCAGGGAAGCCTTATTCCAATCAAGTAATTCCTTTTGGCTTTGCTTATAAGGAAACCACAGAAATAAAATAAAAGAGAGAAACCAGGAACAAGCATTACAACAAAATCAAACCTTTTTCCCAAATTCCAGAAAATTGAAAGCAGGTAAAGGTAAACCATGAAGAAAATGAATACAGCCCTGAAGATGTCATACTCCCTCCTAAACAACTGAATATTTTTCTTGAGAGGATCAATTTTGGGCACAACCCATAACACCAGATACAAGATAACAATCATTACCGGAATCAAAAAGAGCGCGTAAGCCTTTGACATAAAGCCGTCAGCTTCGCCTGCAATATTCCAGTGCGTCACCATTAATGCAGGCATAAAAGAATATGCAGCAAAAGCAGAAACAAAAATCATTACAATAAGCAGAACCTGCATGAACTCAAGCAAAAAAGGCCTTTTCATTGCATCACAATACAATTAGAAAAGAAAGAAATAAAAAGCAAACAATTAATTTGCAGTTTAAGGCAGGAAATCCTTTGACTTGATTTTTTGGGGCAGGTAGTCTTCTGTTATGAACCTGATCCCCTTCTTGCTTAAGGCTTCCAGTTCCAGCTTGATTGCCTTGTCTTTCATTCTGGCGAATTCTTCCTGCCATTCCTTTTTCCTGAACCACTCATAGCCCTTCATTTCATTAAGTCTTTTCTCATCCAACTTATTCAACTTGATTGTCACTTCCTTCGGAATCTTGAATGTCTCAACATCTTTCACTGTAAGGCCAATGTATTTGGTCTCAGGCGTTGCAAGCTTCTCTTCAGAGTAACTCAAAGAAATTGAGCCTTGTTTTATCACAGAATAAATGTACATTCCCCAGGGGTCTGCATCCATCAAAGCAAAAACAGGAAGCTTGAATTCCCTGTTCAGCCTTTGCACAAGCCTTCTTTCAGCCCTTGAAGGCTGGCCTCTTCCGGTGATTATAATGCACTTGTTCTTCTGCCAGAACCTGTCTTCATTAAACCTTTTCCAGACAGCATCTTTTTCAATGAACAAGACATATTCTGCACTCAAGTCCTTTATTTCAATTTTTTCTGGCTCAACATTTGAGGGAACACCCCAGCCGCCAGAACCCATTTTAGTCAAGTCAATTGTGTCCTTTCCGTCCTTTATCTTTAGGTCTCCTGCAATCACCCCTTTTGAAGAAGCAGCCAAATGCAGTTCTTCCCTCAGTAAATTCAATGAAGCCTCAATGTCTTCTATGCAGGGGTCCGAGTTATGCAGAAGCAATAATCCTGTTCCTCCAATAAAATTTTGAATTGGTCTGACACAGAAATCCATTGTATATTCTGGCACTTCAGCTTTTTCTATTGATTTTATTTTATCCCAGTAAATGTCTGACTCAAGAATTAATTGCAATTGTTGAACATATTCATTGTTTGCATTTCCTAATGTGGAAATTATTTTTCTGACCATGTTTCTACTTACTTTTTCGCTTTTTTCAATGCGGCTAAAATTCATTTCTTTATGGGTTTTTTCTCCTAACGCAATTCCTTTTCTGGCTTTTTTGATTAAATTCCCGATTCCAGAAATCTTATCGCTTGAAGTCATTGTTGTTTTTTCAAAGGAATCATTATAATCACCAGTAATTTTTGAAAGTTCTCCTGAGTAATCCCTGTTTCCTACTCTAACCTCAAAAGCGTTGTGTTTTGGAAGGGTTCTCTTGTATTCATAGATATTTGCAAATAACCCTAATCTCAATAGAAGGAATGTTATTCCGTCAACTAATTTTTTGCTTGTTGTGTGAAACCTTATTTCGAATCTTGGTCCTTTGCTTCCATCCTCTCTTCTGAAACTGTAAATAAATGCTTGAATGCATTCTTTTGGGGAATCCAATAGTAATGGAGGAATTTCTTTATCCCAGGCTTTCTCAAACTTTAATCCAACTCCATATTGCAATATGTGTGAAAGTGAGTCATAGCCAACATTTAGTCTATACGTGCCGTCTTTGCATTTAAGTAATTTCTTTGAGGAACATCCCCCAAAGATTTCTTCGAAAGCTTGCTTGAATTCCTGTAAATATTCAATTGATTTGTTGTTTATTGATACTCTGAACTCTTTTCTTTTTCTTTCTATTATTGATAAACTTCCTTCACTCAAAAGAGCCCCCAAAACAATTCCCAATCCCCTTTTCTTTTCAATAGTGCATTTATATTTATGTTGTGATCCTTTTCCAGAGATTCTAATCTTTGGCATTAAGTCCTCTATCTGGGGGTTGGTTTCTTTTATCAGTTTTAGTGGAAGCGTTTTCCAGTGTTCCCAATTGGCTTTTACAGTCGGCGGATTGTTCTTAAACTTATTTTTTAAAATATATTCTTTCACTCTCTCTTTTCCAATTCTATTTATGGTCAAATTTATAGTTTCTTTGTCTGATTTCAAATAGATTTTTTCAATTATTTCTTCAGGAGCATTTTCAATTAAAGAGTAGATTATATTTATTGGTTCAGTGTTTTCTTTTATTGAGATTCTTCTTGGAATTGCGATGTAGCCCCCTTTTTTCAGTTCTGATGTTTTTATTTCAACTGGAAACCCTTCTCTTACGGTAAATAAACTGTGTGATTTTGTTACTTTTACAGCTCTCCCTGAACTAGTTTTGATTTTGACTGCCTCATTTGGCGGATGAACGATTATGTAATCTGTTTTGTGTTCTGCGATTTTTTGTTGGCTATCAAATCCGCACACACTAATATTATTAATTGATATAATTTTTCTTTCAGGTTCATCAACTTCGACTGTGCCATTTTTTTCAGCAAACCTTACAACCTCGTCTGCACTTACTAATTTTAATTTTCCGTTTAATCTTACCAAGACAGTTTCATCCGGGCAGATGCTTTCACTCTGGTCTTCAAAAGTGTTTTCCTGTGTGCCTTCAATTGTGTGCTTTAACGCATAATACAAGTCCCTGATTGAAATCGTTGCCTTTTCTTCTATTACTTTCCTTATTTCTGATGCAACCAGTAATGTCTGCATGAATTTTCTTGTGTGGGCAATATTCAGGAACTGCCTTTGGGACATCTTGTCGCCTAATTTTATTGTCTGGCTCTTTTTATCGAAATAAATATTGTTCAATGACCTTACAGGAAGTTCATAAGAGGGATTCCTGCCTGCTTCAATCTGCTGCAATATATCCTGGCCTGCCTCAACCAGCTTCTTTACTACTTCCTTGTCTTCCATTTACTCTTCACCTTCTCCTTCTCTTATTGACCCCTTTTTCTTTTTTCCTTTCCCTTCCTTCTTCTGCTTTTTGAGCTCTTTCTCAATCTCTTTCTCCAGTTCTTCATCGCTTTCCTCTTCAATCCTTTTCTCTTCCTGTTCTTCCAGCTTCAATTTTTTGAGCACGATATCAAGCAGTTTCTTTTCAATTGATTTCTTTTCTTTTCCTGTAAGCGCTGACACAGCATAAGCAACTTCTATTGCATACTTCATGTACATTCTTTTCTTTTCTTGTTTCTCTTTCTCTTTTCTTTTTCCTACAATGTATCTTACAATTTTTCTTCCTGCATCCATCAAGGCAAGCCTTAATTCTTCTAATACCTCCTCTTCGTCTGCTATTGCCTGCTTTCCTGCTGAAGTGTAAGGCACATAAACTGAAATTAGATTAACAAACACTGTCAATGGAGCATTATCTACATCCTGTATTCCATATCTCCTCCAGTCAATGGTCTGGACTGCCTTTGTTATAGCGCAGCCTCCTCCGTCAAATAATAAGGGAGCCCTGTTTGCAAACCTCATTACCTCAATCTTTCTTCCAGTGCTTTCTTCTTTTCCTTCTTCTTTATTGTTTTCGTTTTGCCTTCCTGCTTCCCCCCCATAAGCCACTGCAACCTCTACTTGAAATGGGAAGCCTCCCCTGTACACTTGAGGCTTTCTCGTTATTACGCTCAGGAATTCAGGCTTTACAATTGATTTAAGGGAAACAGTAACCTGTTCTTCGCCTATAGGCCTTAAGGAATCAGCGCTCGGAGCAATAAAGTCTATTTCCTTGAAGCATTTGATTATTTCTTCTGCTTCAGCCCATTCTAATTTCTTTGGGTCCTTGTTCATGTCAAAAGAAACTTTTTTTATTATTTCTTCTATTGCCTTGTCTCCCATCCTGTCGAATTCGTTTTTCAGGAAAGAAGAAACCTTTCTTGACTCAGCGTATTTTGCCATTGTGATTAGTTCATCCACTGTAACCCCTTTCGGGTGAGGCAGGACTGGCTGCGCAGGCTTTGGAATTTCTTTTATTGTCCTCTTGAATGTTGTCTTTGCTCCTTCAGGGTCAATAAAGGTTATTTCAGCGTGAGGATTGGCAATTGCAGTCCTCCTCAAGTACTCTAAAGGCCCTTGCTCTGAAACCCTGTACAGTACGTCCTTGAATTTTGCCTGGATTGCAACCCCCCTGAAAGGCTTGTCTATTTCCTGCAGGCTCATTATTTTTGGCTCATTCTTTTTGGGGTCAATTGTTAATTCCAAAGAAATTGCTTTTCCTTTTCCTGTTCCTGTAATAACCCTCACAGGCTTTCCTGTTGTTGTCTGAGAGAACATAGTAACACCTGAATTATGGCATACAACGCCCCCTGCTATGAAATTATGGTGCCTTTCTATCTCTAAATCATAAACAAATTCTTCATTGTTTTTTTCGATTGAAATGTCTTTTACTTCGAGCCAGCAGACATCAGCATTTGCAAGATTATAAATTAACTCATTTTTCTCTCCTATTACTTGAATTACTTGCTGCAGTGAATTCCTGCTAATATTTTTGTTGTGTACGGCTGAATAGGAGGCCGTTGGAAGTGCAGTTAAAGGCAGATTGTTTTTTGCAAATAATTCTCTTATTAATGGATTTATGTTAGGGATTGTGTCAGTAAAAGTGTTTGTTTTTTTGGAATTCAATATTTTAATCAATTGTTCTGTTTTCTTGTCTTCGCTGAAACCTACTTTCTGCAAAAATTTGTACAAATTACTTTTTTCGGTTATTGTAAGCCTTTTCTGTTCTCTGCACTTATTTATGTTTGCATGAATTCCAAGCCTTAAGAGAGCATAAAACAGTTGCTCTAAGGTCAGGGGATTATATAAAATCAAACTAACAGTTCTTTTTTTGATGCTCACACTGCCTTCTGCGTCAAACAACCCTTTAACATATGCCGAAATAATTTCTTCTTTTTGGGACATCAAATTATTTGATAAAACAAAGCAATCTGATTTTTTTCCTCTCTTGACCCCAAAGAACTCAAATATTTCTGAAAGAATTTTGGGAGAGCATTGCACTGTATAATATTTCTTTTTTTCATGGAAGTATGTCTGGGTTTTCAGCCCAAATTTTTTTTCTATGATTTCTTTATATTTATTTATAAGTTCTTTATTTTTGTTTGTAAATGTAATGTTTACGCCCCATT
This sequence comes from Candidatus Diapherotrites archaeon, assembly GCA_040755695.1. NCBI lineage: Archaea > Nanobdellati > Candidatus Iainarchaeota > Candidatus Iainarchaeia > Candidatus Iainarchaeales > Candidatus Iainarchaeaceae > Candidatus Iainarchaeum > Candidatus Iainarchaeum sp. Next base: position 211,230 of record JBFMAK010000001.1, read on the forward strand.
CGTCATCTTTGCCTGAGTTTAAATGGCCGTCTCCTGCTATGAGCCCCGCAATCCACGCTGTTTCTTCATCCAAAAATAACGGTATTTTAGAATAAGTTCCATTTCTTCCGATGTTGGCTATTCTATTAATAAGTTCTTCTTCTATAAAGCCAACGTCTTCTCCTAAAATTTTTATTAATTTAAGTGTAGGCCTGCCTCGTGGATTTCTATTGTTCATTTTCCTGTTAAACCAGTTTCTAAGCCTGTCTTTTTTAATTCCAAATTTTTTTGATATTTTGTTAAGAGACTTGTATTTTTTCAAGAGCCTTTCCTTTATTTCTTGAACTAGTTCTGGCTCATCAACCTGAATTGTTAAATCATCAAATATTTCAAGCATTTTGGTTGAATTCGTAAAAGCAAATAGTTTATTTGGCGCTGCAATTTTTGTTCCTTTTATTATTTCATCTGCTCTAATCCATTCAAGTTTTCCATCATTTATTGTCAGCACAGGATTTTCAGGCGTCAAAAGAATTTGCCTTCCTTTTAAGGTATTGATTTTAATAAAATAAGGGTTTTTTATTTTCCAGAATTTTGAAATCTTTGCTGGAACAAGCTTTAATGTTTTTGAGTCAAGGCTTATGCATTCGCCTGGAATTTCTTTTTCAACAATTTCTTTAATCGGAATAATTCTGCCGTCAGAAAAAGGAACTAAAGTATCGCCTTTCATGCATGCGCCTATCCCTTGCTGTCCCCTGCTTTGCACTCTCCTGTGGAATTTTGTTCCTGCAAGCAGTTGGCCCAAGGCCTTTCCTACAGTGTCTTTTGTGAGTCCAGGGCCATTGTCTTTTGCTGTAACCTCATAGAATTCTTCTCCTAATTCTTGAATTTTGATTTCAATGTCCGGGAGAATTCCTGATGACTCACAGGCATCAAGGGAATTATGCAAGCAGATTGCTCCAAAGCCCCCAACAAAATTTTCATCTCCTCCCACTGAATAATCATAAACATATTCATTTTCTTTTGGTTCCCTTTGACTTATTTCAGTTACCTGCAATACTCCGAGATCGCCACCTAAAAACAAAGCGGTTTCTTCTGATGCTTGTGCTTCATTTATTTTGAGAGAAACAAGTTTTTCATAACTTGCTATTTGCTGCCCTCTTTTGTTTATTGCCCATTTCAGTTTTGGTTCAATTACTGCAGTAATGCCTCCAATGCTCAACGGATAAAAGTTCAAAGGAGAATTTTTCTGCTTCAAATAAAATTCAATAATATGACTTTCATTAAAATGTGTTGCAATACTTTTTACTGTTCTTTCACTTGCTTTTTTGCTTTGATAACTGTAAGAATAACTCAATGCAGACAGCAGGTATTGCAGATCAACAATCAGTTCGCTGCTTGCAGTAGCTAAAGTGATTTTTTGATTCAATTCAAATCTCTTTTCTTTTAGGCAGTTGAAAAGTTTTTGTGACGGATAACCATCTCCTGAAAGATAAGCAAAAAGAAATTCCCTTGCGAGATCTTCGCTTGCATTAAAAACAATTCCAGGAATTCTTTTCTGCCTTGCACCTAAACCACAGCCAAATATGTTTATTAGAATAAATGCTATTGTTGAAGGCAGTTCAATGTTTACTGCTGTCTCATGGGCTTTTCTTATCACTGGCTTGAATCCAAACAATTCTTTGATTATTCCTGAATTGTATTCAATTATTTCTTTTTTGTGGGCGCCAAATGAAAGGCTTGAAGATTTTAATGTTTTTCTTGTGCTTCCTTCAGCAATAAAAAATCCAAGGAACTGCATTAGCCCAGAGTTTACCTCCAGTTCAATCCCTATTTTGTACTTGCAGTGCCTTGCCCCAAGCCTGCAGTCGTAAAACAGTTTTCTTTCTTCTTGGCTTAAAATTTTTAATAGTCTTACAGGCAGCCTGTCGCATTTCATGTAATTCCTGTAAAAATCCAAGTGCCTTTCAGTTGGGTTCAATTGAGATTTTATTTTATTCTTGATTTGTTCATTTGAATATAGAATATCTTTAACTCCAAAAATGCTGAATTCTTTTAATCTTTCATCCTCTATCTTCATGCATTCTTCCAGCAGGTTTATTTCTCTCTTTGTTTCTTCAATCCATTTATTTCTTGGAACAATAATGTAATCGCCAACATTTAATTCATCTGCTTTAATGCTTTTTGTTCTTCCGTTCTCCAAAGTAAATAGGCTGTGATGTTTTGTTGTTTCAACGCATCTATTGCCAACTGTTTTTATTTTGAATATTTTTTCAAGGTCTTTCATTCTATGCCTGTGAACCGACTTAACTTCCTTGAATTTCAATTTATTTGTTTTCTTGTCAAAACACAGCACTTCAATTTCTTTTAAATCCCTCAACGAGTCAATTTCTTGTTTTTCGTTGAACTCAAAGCCTTTCTTCTCCATTAACTCATCAATAATTTCTCCAATTCTCTCAATCTTTGCAGTCCCATTAACTCTAACAACACTTGGTGTATCCCATGTAACAGAATTCGTGGAATATTCATGTATTATTGTTGTTAGCGTTCTAACTTTCCCGAAAAGCCCAAGCATCTGCCTGTTCTTCTTGAAGAATTCCGCTACGCTGTGCTCCTTGAAGTCTTTTGCTAATTCTTCTGCTGTAACCAAAGGCTTCAATTGAATGCCGGGATTGCTTTCCTGGCTCTTCTGCTGGCTTGCCTGCTGGGTTTTTACTTTTTCCTGCAAAGGATTCACCTAATAAAAAAAACATTAAAATTATAATTCAAATTTCTTGAATGATTCTTTCCTCAAAAACTTTTTTGCCCTGTCATGCGATGCGCCTTCAAGCAGCAGTTCAATTGCCTTTTTTGCCTTCTCTATTTCCTCAAGGCCTCCTATTATGGATATTGTTTTGCCGTAAACAGAAATCAAGGCTCCTGTGCTCCTCTCAATTTCTTCTCTAACTCTACCTTCCCGTCCAATCACTCTGCCTTTCTTCTGCTTGATCAATTTCTCTGATTTTCCAAGCAATTCACTTAAATCAATTATCTCCAAGTAATTGTCTTTTTCCTTCAACAAAAAAGCGTGCTCAGGCGAAAAACCCCGAGCTATAGCCTTAATTATGTTGAGTGCAATATAAAAATTTAATGCATTTCCCGCATCAGATTTTACGTCTATATCCCCTGATTCTGAATCAACTTCAATGCTTGTTTTTGTTGCCCTTTCAATGCCTTTTTTTGTCTCTCCATGAAGCCCAATTATGACTGCAATCCTGTCCTTGGGCACCTTCAAATACTCTTCAATCATCAAAAAAACCATCAAAAATAACCTAAAAAAAGCATATATATCTTTCCTGCAAAAGGTTTAAATTCAATTCCAAAAGGCAGGAATTTTAAACAAATTCAACAGCCTTTTTCACTTCTTCATAAGCTTCTTCAAAGCTTTTCTTCAAGCCTTTCTTGGAGAAGTAATTGCTTACATTTCTTAAGTCTCTCTCGAAGAATTCTCTTGCTTTTGGGTGGGAGGCAAGTACAGCCTGGCCTATGTCTATGAGCACTAATTCCTGTTCTCCTTCAGATTCTCTCACTAAAACATTGTATTCGCTTAAATCAGAATGCACTAATCCGGCCTTGTACATTCTTGCAATCCATTCAATCATTGTATTGTATGCCTTACTCAAATCTTTTATGTCTGTTTCTTTCATTGTATTTGATGGAATTCCATTCACTCCAATGAATTCCATTACCAAAACGTTCTTCTCAAAACCCAAAGGCAATGGAACTCTAACGCCAGCCCTTCTTGCTAACTCTAAATTCTTGAATTCTTTTTTTGTCCAGGCAAAAATTAGTTCGTGTTTTTCTTTGGGAACCTGCTTGAATCTCTGGTCTCCTTGAATGTAGGCGCTCATGTTCTTGAAGTCTGATGTTGTAATGCGATAAATTTTTACTGCGCGGAAGTTTCCTGCCCTGTCCCTTGCCCTGAATACATGTGCTTCCTTTCCTGTTGAAATCACAAACTCTAATTCTTCTATCAGGCCTTTTGTTGCAAGCTTGTGGACTGCGGCAATTGTCTTTTCGTCGAATACTTTTGCGAAGACCCTTTGAGTGCTTTCTTCTTTGATGAATTCTTTTAGTGACTCAAATTCTTTTGGCTTCATAAAAAATTAGTTTAAAGCGGAAGGTTCTTCAATAAACCTTTTTTTTGTATGTATTCCCTCTGGAATCCAAGGTATCTCCATACAATGTCTGCTTTTGAGGGCTGGAAGTCCCACACTTTAATTAAAATCAGGTCGCCTTCCCTTATCCACACCTTTTTTTTCATTTTGCCTGGAATCCTGCAGTTCCTTTCCTTTCCGTCTTCTGCTATTGCCTTGATCTGGTTGACTCCAAGCAGTTGCGTTGCAATAGCGAACTGCTCTCCCTCTTTCCTGTTGGGCATCCTTATCCTTCTAATGCTTTCTTCTTCGCTTAACTGTTCCCCTCTTTTTTGCCCGTTCAATTAAATTACACCTTGTATACTTGAATGTGAGGAATATTATTTATTCTTATTACCTCTTTCTCTGAAGCAAGGCCTGATTTCAGTGCAATTCCAACAGCTTTTTCTCCAACCAAATTCGCTGAACTGCATTCTTGGAGAAGCAGCTCCAGTTCTTTTTCTTTAATCAATTCTCCTTTATAAAAATTAGGGCTGACAAAAAAATTTATTTTCCCTTTCTTCAATGTTTTCCCCACAAGCTCTCTGTCGCACGCAGCCAGCACTGTCTGGCCCTGAATTGAATGAATTTTATGGTACAAGTGCTCACGCTCACAAGTGCTTTACTGGGCTTATTGCGCCGCAGGCCTCGCATCTCATTACCTTTACGCCTTGCCTGTCAATGAATTTGGTGTCAGGCCTGTTGCACTCCCTGCACAAAACAAATTCCTTGATGTAATTATGAATCAATTCTGTGACATTCTTTTCGGAGAATTTTCCGTTCAGGATAAGCCTCCCTTCTGAAACAAAACAAGCTGTTCCAATTTCTCTTGTAATAAACTTCAGCAAATGCTTTTCATCCCTGTTAATTAACTTTAGAATTGAAGAAAAATTTTTGACTATGGTTTTTGTTCCTTCAATATGGCTTTCTACCACAGGCATCTCAAACCTTTCCTTTGCCAGAGCCTGCTTGGGCAGGGACATGTATAATCTGTCCAGCATTTTTTCATAATCCATTGAATCCTTTGCAGTCATTTCATCACTCAAAATATAGCAAAATAATTTCTAATAGAAAAAGTATATTAATTAATTCTTTCCATATTAAAGTGAAAGCAAAGGTTTTGCTATGGATTTAAGTTTTCTTTTGAATGATCTCCTTCGCTCTCTAGGTCTTGTGGGCCTGTTTCTGGCTTCACTTATAGCAAATGCTGCAATATTCCTTGTGACACCCATAGATGTAATAGTGGTTATTGCAGGCTCAATAGGCTTATGGCATCCAGTAGTAATAGGAATTGTTGCCGGGCTTGGAGGCGCATTAGGGGAAATGACTTCCTACTTTATTGGCTTGGGCGGAATAAAGCTCGTGGAAAAAAGATTTGAACTGAAGACAGTATTCTTTGATTACGTGAGAAAAAGGCTTGACAAGTGGGGTTCTATCTTCATTTTCTTTGCTTCTGTGACACCATTCCCTTTTGATTTTGTTGGAATTGTGGCAGGGCTCATAAAGTATGACTGGAGGAAGTTCTTTATTGCAATGCTCGCAGGAAAAATAATCAAGTACGCATTGCTTGCTTATGCAGGATTCACGGGAATAAAACTGCTGAAGCTGGTTTTCCTTGAGAGAGCTGAAATGCAGCCCGTATTCCTTGCAGGCCTTGCCCTTCTAATAATACTGATTGCAGGCGTCTATTACCTCACGAAAAGGGAGGTTAAAGAACATTTATAGGGTTGTATTTATTATGCCGGGAAAGACAAGAAGAAGATTTTTGATAAGGCAAAAGCAGAAAAGGAAAAAAAAAATAAAGCAAAGAGCAAAAGAAAAAGTTTTTTTGTATGATGGCAAAGATTTAGTTTTTAGCGTAAAAGTTCTAAAAAAGGCTCCGCCAAAAACCTTGGAAAAAATTAAGAAAGCCCTTGTAAAAAGGGTTCCTGAATTGGTTAGTGAAGGTTATTTGTATGATTTAATGGAATTATACTCAATTCCTGAACTAATTAAAATTCTTGAAAAAGAGGGAGCATACGAGCGCGATATTACAGAAAGATTAAAGACAGGAAAAATTAAGCAGAAATATAAATTTTAATTAACGGTTTCAGAATACAGAAAACCCTAATCATTGTTTTATTTTTCCTTTCAGGAATCCTTTTATTTCCTTTTTTACTTGCTCGTAATCTGGGGCTCTGTAGATAAGCCCTCTTAGCTCTTGTTCGAATTCTTTCCTGCCGCAAAAATTTAATGACCTCATTCTTTTTCCCGCTTCCCTGAATTTTTTTTCAGTCAATCTTTTATTGAATTCCACTTTGTTCTGAATCATAAGCCAGACGTCAAGAAAGTCTCTTGCCTTTCCCCTTGCATACATTGCCCTGATTTTTTCTGCAAAAATTTCTTTTTCCTGCATGACCAAAACAAAGTATCTTGGAATGTCGGTGTAGTCTTGTATTGCCTGTCTCCACTCAGGTTTAAGATGCAGTTCAGTTCTTTTTTCCGCATCAATGCTGATGGTGTTGGTTGACTCAATTCTTCCAACAAACAATGGGCCCTCAAACCTTATTTTTGCAGTGTAAGCTTCTTTGAACAATTCCTCTTTTACGAAAGAATAGTTTAATCCAAGCAAAGAGCTTTGCTTTAAAGCCTTGCGAACTAATTCTTTTATTTTCTTTGGATTTAAATTAGAATTGAAATCCAAGTCCTCTGAAAACCGAGGGTAATTGAACATAATCTTTAAGGCAATTCCACCTTTAAAAATCATTTTATCTGTTTCTTTAAATAAATTAAATAAGAAGACGTTTTGCAGGTAATCCTTTTCCTGAAAGTAGGACTGAATGCCATTCTTTTTTGCCATAAACCTCAGTTCTTCTATAGAAATCAATGTATTTCCCTCCATTCAAGTAATTTCTTGTTATTAATAATCAAATTCCATTTTTTATTGTATTCATTGCTCTTTGGAAGCGTTGAATCAAGCTTTGAGTAGCCTCTTCCAATCCTTTTCTGCAGTTTCTTTAAAATAGTTGGCTCTGTCTTCAAATCCAGCAATTCAATCAAGTAGCCCAATCTTTTATTCAAAGACTTGTTGTTCATTCTAAGACAGTAACCTGCCAACTTTTTTTGATTCAATTCGCTCCAAGCATTAAACAATGCTTTTGTTGTTTCGCTTAGCCCGCCAGCATGTCTTGGAAGGAAAAGCGAATCAATTAATGCTTTCTCTTTTTCTGCAATAATAATCCTTTCTTTTTTGGTTCCTTCAAACTTGTATCCGAAAAACCTCTTCTTGCTTAAGGTCACATACTTTACTCTTAATTCTTTTCTTTGGATGTCTTGTTTTCTTTTGGTGGTTGCAATAAAAATTGTTTCCGGGAGTTGTTCAGTAAATTTATAAACAGAAAGAGCACTCCAAAAGCTGATGTAAGAAGGCCACACAGAAAAAGAAGCAAGCGCAAGAGGGTTGGCATAAGATCCGAAAACTTCTACAGAATATTTGCCGCCTTCAATTCTTTTGATTATTTTCTTCTTGTGCAAAGAATAAATGATTTTATAGCATTCCTCCCTGCTCAAACCAGAAAGTTTTTGAAGATTGCCCACCTCAAAATAAGGAAGGCCGGCATTCAATATTTTTTCCAATAAAAAGAACTCTTTTGGGGAAATAGAAGATTTTACGTTAATTTTCCTTTTTTTCATAAAATAATTACAAATGTTCTAATTTATAAATATATGCCTTAAAACACAGAAAACCCTAGTGCTGCACTCAATGCAATCATTGCAAGCATTAGGATTGTTTGAGGCGGCAGCGCAGGCAAGGCTTTCCCAACATGCTTTGAACTGTAATCTATTGTAAGGAGCAATCCAACAAGAGAGCCTGCAAGCACAAGGGATGGAGCAAAAATACTTCCAGGAAAAGACACCTTTGAGAGAGAGGCCTCAAGGACGCTTACAGTAAGGGTGAGAGGAATCACCATGTCCCCTGTGCCTAACTCGAATGTGTGCTCTTTTGTTGGGAGGGCGAAAGTGAAGGAAAGATTCTTGCTTGTAATCTCTTTAGCTAAAGTCACCATGTGCTTTGTCTTGAATACTGCAATTAAATCGTAGACAGCAAGGGCTGCAACGAATAATACTACTGGAATTATGCCTAAAGTTATTCCAATCAATGCCCCTGCGCCTGCTGCAGCAATAACTGAAGTAATGTTCCTCAATAAAATGCTTTTCTTCCACACCAGCCTTACGAATACTGCAAGAATTCCTGCAGCCAGTATTTCAAGCCCGCCGAATGGAAGAACAATTGAAGGAAAAAACAAGTTGAGTACAGCAAGAAGCACGATGTTTGTTGTGCCGAAGATTACTAAGGACTCAAAGACCTTGAATATTAATGCAATGAACTGCCTGAAGAACTTAATTACGAGCAATAAAATTCCAGTGAAGATCAGAATGTAAGCAATCAATGCAATTGAGTTTATTACGTCGTTAGGGTTCTGGTTCACTATCGCAGGCTGTTCTATGAGCCCTGAATTTTTTTCCCTTATTAACTCAAACCCTACAACCAGCCCAATCAATTGCGTTATGAAAAACAAGGCAACCAGCTGCACTACAAGCTTCCTGTTCATTTTATTTCACTTTTTGCTTTAAGCCAAAAAGAAATAGGAAGGAATTTAATTTAAATTGAACCCCAAAAAAATTATTTCTTTTCTGTTACGTCAATGAAGCCGTGCCTTTTCTCGTAGACTTCTCCCCTGCGCTTTAATTCGTTGATTATGTCGTTGACTTTGTCTTTCTCTATGCCTTGGGTTGCTGACTCTTCCACTATGTCTATTACTGGCACCATGTCCATTTCCCTTGCCTTCTCCCTGATAATGTTGAGTACAACCCTTAAATTCTGAATCTTTGAGTGAGGTTGCCCTGAAGTTATTAAGTCAATGTCAATCTTTCCTGTTGTAGGATCAACAACAACCTCCTGCAGTGATGCCCTCACAAGCCTTATTGCCCTTTCTGCGTCCTCTTTCTCTACTTTGTCGTTTAACCTTACTCTTGCACTCGCTTCGCTCAGCCTTACAAGGCCTTCCAGCTGCCTGTGGGTTGCAGCATAGCTGCCTTCCTTTTTTCCGAGCTCCCTTAAATTCAAGTAGAATTCAGAGATGGCTTTTGTTGCCTCTTCTGTTAGAATTGGCGCAATATGCTGCCTTGCATAAGCAATGTATTTCTTGAGCAGGTCAGGCTCAATTGGAGGAGTAATGATTTTCTCTAATTCCTCCAGTTCTTTTGCTTTCACTTTTTTTCCGCTCTTTTTCTCTTGAATTATTATTTCTCCTGCCTGGTGTGTCATGAGGATGTGAGTTGCGATCTCTTCGTCTTTCACTCTGTCCAGTACATCTTTAATCAAGAAGAACAAGTCAAACCTTGAGACAAGTGTCGGAGGAAGATTTATCTGCTCCATGTAGGGAGTGAATGGGTCAAAGCGAGCGAACTTGGGGTTTGCTGCAGCAAGAATGCTTGTCTCTGTCTTGAATCTTGTGACAATGCCTGCTTTTGCCACTGAAATCATTTCCTGTTCCATTGCCTCGTGCATTGCGCTCCTGTCGTCTTCATCCATTTTATCAAATTCATCCACAATTCCAATTCCGCCGGAAGCAAGCACTAATGCTCCTGCCTTCAAAGTCCAGCCGCCTTCTCCGAACTCGTCTTTTTCTGCGCTGGCAGTGTTATGCACAAAAAAGCCGTTTGAAATGAAATTATGAGCTCCATTAACAGTAAAGTCGTAAACATATTCATAAGAGGGAATTATTTCTCTTTTTTTTATTACTTCTTCCCAAAAAAGGTCAGAATTAGCAAGATTATCTAATAACTCGTTTCCAATCTTTTCATTTAATTCTTTTAGTTTTTCTCTTGAGGGCTTTGTTTTTCCTTTTCTGTAACCCCAATTGCCTTTTTTTCCCAGAAGCCCGCTTATTTCAGGAATTAAATCAATGTTTGTTCCTGAACTATTTAGGCTGCTGATAATTTCATTTAAGGAATCCTTTTTTTCTTTCAGGTTGAATTCGATTTTTTTCCTGAATTTTACAAGGTTTTCTTTGCCTCTTATTTCAATACAGTATTGATCATTGTTGCTTTTTACCGTGATTTCTTTTCCTTTTGCTATTGTTCCAGCTTTCTTTCTTAACCTTAACTTGCTGTGAATACCGAATTTAAGCAGGCATAATTGAAGTGTTCTTGCAAGCTCAAAGCTTATTGTACCTAAACCGACATGAGGCGACCCAAAAGAGGATTTTGAAGTGTAACCATCAGTATCAAAAAGCCCTTGAAGGAATTTTAAAAGAATGTTGTTAGGAAGCTCTGATGCAAAGCATGAAATTTTATTTTCAATTTTTTTGTTGTTAACGCCAAACTCTTTTATTATATCATAAAAAAAACTGAATTTTATTCTCCTGCCTGGGACCTTCCCTTTTTCTTGCAGTTTTTCAGGTTTTATCCCAAACAATTCATAACACAACACATCTATTTCTTGCAATATCTGTTCTGAAGTATTATAAATTCTGGTTTGAGTTGAACCTCTGCCTAAATAAATGTTCCCATCCCCCAAAACAAGCCCAGCAAGGTATGCAATTCTTTCATCATTTAAAAGCAATGGCACCCTAAAATTTTTTCCGTATCTAATAAACAACTCTTTTATTTCTTGAGCCAATTCTTTTAATTCAAACCCTGCATCAATTCCCATCTCTAAAAACAAATACAGAGGCATTCCTTGGTAGAATTTTCCTGAACGCCACATATACATTCTCTCTCTTTTTAACTTGTATATTGCAGCAATGTCTTGCAAAGAACTATATTTTTCTGTTAATTTATTTGTTATTTCAGTGAATTTCTTTGAAACATTATTTTTGATTCTTATATTCTCGTTTTTATTTAAGACTTCAACACAGTATTTTTCTTTTGCTTTCCCTTCAGGGAGCTTCCTTGCAGTAGCAACAAAGTCTCCTTCACTTAAATCATTTGATTTGACCCATTCAGTCCTGTTTTCTTTAATTCTAAGAAGTTTGGTGTTTTGGGTTATGCTCAAACTTTTGCCCGACCTGACTTTTATTTCAACCATTTTTTCTGGAGCCTTAATTCTCCAAATTTTTTCAACTGGCTTTTCTTCCATTTTCAGGTTGTCGTTCAATACTATAGAATTTAAGCCTTCGACTTTGTTGGAGAAAGCCCCAATCAGTTCTTCATCTGCATTTTTTTCATTGAATTTTTCTTCAACAAAATCTTTTATTTCTTTGAAGCCGTTTTCATTCAATACAAGAGAATCAGGGGCAACGCACAGGCCCACGCCCGACGTCGTCTTGCCGGCTGTGTAAATGCTCTTTGGGGCAATTATGTTCACTGCCTGCAGTATGGCAGATTTTGCAACGCCAGGGTCTCCCACCAATAGGATGTGAATGTTCCCCCTTATGCTTGTCTTTCCCGGAAGCAGTTTTTTTACGCCTCCAAACAATTGCAGCCCGATTGATTCCTTTACTATTTCGTGGCCGTAGATTGCAGGGGCAATGGATGCAGTGATCATGTCATAGATTTTAGGGTTTTTTGCTAATTCTTTTATTTTTTCTTCTTCTTCTTTTGTTACTTCCACTTCCTCGAATTCTTTTGCTGTCTCCTCTAAATGGATTGCTTCCAAGTATCTCCTAAACACAAGCCTTGCAGGCTCTTTTGGAGGCCTCAACCTCAGAATTCCAACGATCCTTGTCCTGTCTCCCGCGCTCACCTTATTCACTAAGTCATGGGTGACATTGATCTCCAAATTCACTGCCTGCTCTGAGCCCCTAAGATATTCTAATGGTTCTTGAATTTCGATCTTCTGGTGGTCAATGAATTCTGATTCCTCTGGAATCAGCCTGAAGTCCTTGTGCTTGCATTCGCATAATGCAGGCATTCTCTTTCCTGTCTCGCTCTGGTTGATTTTGTACTTGTTGCCGCAGCGCCTGCACTCCCATGCTGCAACCTTCAATTTCGGCAGCACATCAGTAATCTGCCTTATGACTCCTTCAACTGAAATTAATTTACCTAAATGCTCTGCCCCAATATCCCTCAAGTAAGGCTGCCTGTCCTTTGGCAAATTAAAAAACCTTATGAATGGAGCGAATTCTTCCACGCTCAAGGTAGGAACATCAATGTGCTGTATTGCAATTGATGCTGCCTCAAGCACGTAATCAGGATTCTCCAATAATGAATCAGACAATTCAAAATCAAATCTTTCCAGGTCCTTAAAATCAATTACAAGAGACCTTTTCTCCGGGTATTCTGCTGCAAGCCTTTCAATCTGCTTTTTGTAGACATGCTCAAAGAATTGCTCGAATTTGGCTACAAAAGGATTCTCTTCAGCCTGCTCTGCCAGAACTTCAACTTCCTTTTCTTGCGCCATTTTCTCCCCATACAAATTAATGCAGTAAAGCCCTTTTGAATTCTTTTGGAAGCATTTTGCCCGTGAAATCCACTGCAGAATCAGGTAATGGGAGTTAATAATTGAGAGAAATTTTTTCCCCTATTAAATTACAGGTGAAAACAATAAAAGAATTTTGGGTTCAGAAACCAAACTTCAAAAAAATTAATTAAAGGCAATTAATTATGCAGCAGGCTTTATTGGACTGCTTTTCTTTGCTTCCATTAGCATAACCACAAAGAATACTATCAGTATTAATGCAATTGCAGGCGCAGTGAATGGCATTAAATCAAACGGTTTCTCTCCAATGCAATCAATAGGACAGCTTTTTGCGTCTTCCCCTTCTTCGCACTTGCTGTTTCCGCATTCTGTTTTTGCTGTAATAAACTGTAATAGCATTGCTCCTGGTTCGTATGCGTCTGCTCTTGCTGTTATTGAGTTGAATCCTTTTTCTGTTGTTAATGCAACCATTCCTTCACTGTTTGTAGTGTAAGTTTTTCCTGCGTAAACTACTGTAGCGTCAGGTACTGCAGAACCATTGTCTAAGGTCACTAAAACATCTATTGTCTGCCCTGAAACAACCTCGGGGTTTTCGGTGCTTACTCTTAGGGAGGTTTTCTTTCCTTTAGGGCAGTCTTGCGAGCAGTTTCCGTGGTTTTCTCCTAGGTCGCATATGCTGTTGCCGCATAAAGATGAAGGCTCTTGCCCTGTTACGGTAATCCTTACAGTCTTATTGTTGTATCCGTCCTTCTTTACTGTAACAAGAGAGTATCCTTCTGTTGCGGTGAATTCTGTTTGGCCTTGGGCATTAGTGTATTGTGTTGTTTTGGCGTAAGTAACTGAAGCATTCTCCACAGGGTTTCCTGAACTTGAGTCTTTTGCTGTTACCATAAAGTTTGCTCCTGCATTTACTGTAGAAGGATTTAGTTCAACAGAGAATTCTTTTAGTGTTGGGCCGCCGCCTCCGCCACCGCCCCCCCCACCTGTACCGCAGTTGGGGATAACAGTATTAGAGCAAGCTCCAATAGAACAAGAGTCTGTAGTGCAATCGTTATTGTCATTGCAGTTCACCCCGCAACATAAGTCTGCTTTAATGCATGGATTCCAGGCTCCTTGTTCTGAGCATGTTTGGCTTCCGTTGCAGTTGTCTATGGTGCAGGATTGAGTTTGCCCTGGAGTGCATATTCCGCATGACTGGCTTTCAGTTCTTGGAGTTGAATTGCAGTTTATGTCAGTGCAGGTTCTTGTCTGGCTTCCATTCAAACAAGAACTCCAGTCTCCGCACTGCCAGTTAGGAGTGCAAGGAACAGTGCAAGCACTAGACTGATAAACATTACTACAACAGTATCCTGTGTTGTATGCTGTGCCCCCGCACAAGCATCTTTGAGTTATTTGTCCTTCCGGACACAAAGAGCATGTTAGGTCTGCTCCTGAACAGTCTTCGTCTGTTCCATTAGAGCATATTTCAGTTTGAGGAGAAGGGCAGCCGCCCCAAACATTATTAGTACAAGTTTCTGTTCCTACAGCACATATTCCTTGGTGTGCTATACTGCAAGACCTTGTTGTTCCGTTAGTGCAGGTTCCTGAAGATATTGTCAGGAACAAGTGTTTTGTCTGGTTTGAGTCAACTAATGGAGGGGCATAAGTTGTTGGAGTGTATTCTGAAAAGAACTCCCACCTGCTCCCTAAATTTCCTGTGGGCATTACACTCCAAGTATTGGTGCATGACTGGCCTCCTTTCAGGTTAGCGCAATTAGTCTGTGGGTTACTGCTTGTAGTGTAGAAAGGCTGAGCGCCAACTGTAGTGCTTACAATCCCTTTTGTGCCCCCTGAACCTGAAGTATAGGTTATTGTAAGTTGTGGCCTTTGAGTTGTGCTGGCTGTTTCTGAAGAGAAAAGATAAGAATAGGCATCGCTTTGAGGTGAAGTAGGAGTTATTATTAAACCATTATTCTGCCTTGAACCTGAAACCCACTGCTGCACTAAACTGACGAAAGCCGCACTCTGAACAGTAAAGAATCCTTGCTGGTTTGCAGCCAAAGAAATTGAATCAACTGCTGTACCATCATGGTCGTTGGGAGCATTGTCTGCGCCTAAAGCAGTCCATGGATTAGAGCCATCATAATAAACATTAGTGACTGTTAATTCACTCCAGTTCCTTCCATTCGCAATAGGATAAAGGGAGAGAGTAACAGCAGCGAGGTCATCGGAATCAATATATAACCTCAAAGAAGCAGAAGAAACAATAGAGCCAGGAGAAATAGAGCTCAAATTAAATTTAAGCAAAGCCCTCCTGTCATTATAGTCAGTTGAAGACCTCCTCAAATAAATAACTTCACCATTCCCTATATTAACATTTTCATTCTTACGAGAAAGACCGGAATCATCAATTCCTGTAGTATAATCTAATGTGACAGTTGGATCTAAAGTAGCTGAAAGAGAACCGCATTCTCCGCCAGTGCAGTCAACCCTTGAAGTGAAAGTGAAGGATTGATTTAAAGTTACATTTGCATCTGCAGTAGGGGTGATAAGTGAAGTTATAAGTTTTCCCCAGGGAATACTCCAAGAAACAGTACTCGAACCCTGCCCCCCAAGATTATCAGTGCAAGAAGCAACCAAGTTAAACTGACCAGAATCATTCAATCTTAAGTCAGCATTATCATAAACCCAGTAGCCTGAAGACTGTGTTGTTGTCTGCTGGCTGAAGAAAGTATTAGAGTCAGGAACATTTGTTAGGGAGAAATTTGCTCTAGCAACAGTTCCATCAGGGTCAGTGCATGAAGCCCTAACTCTAAGCAGTAAATCATTGTATGATAAAGTGTTGCATGTAACCCAGTTGCCTGAAGTATTCCTCTCACACTGCACTTGAGTCACAGTAGGAAGACTGTTTGCTCCTGTACAAGAGCCAGAACAACAATATCCTGTAGTACAGGAACCATTAATTGAAGTGCAAGAAGTATAAGTACTGCAAGCATTGGCATAACAAGTGCCGCCAGCAGTAGAACATTCAGGAATGGGTCCAGCAGGAATTAATACTACCCCCATTCCCATTGGGCCATTGTCTGTTAAAGTAATTGAACTTACTGCTGCCCCCTGAGTTCCATCAGCATTCAAGTTATAGTATGAACTCCCAAGATTTATTGTCATGCTGCCTCCACCACTATTTCTGGGTCTAGAAAACACTATTCCTTTGCTGAAGTCTCTTCTCCAAGCTTGATTACTGCCTTGGGTTACAAGAGTTGCTGGGCCAGCAGGCATTCCTATGTCTATTTCCATTAAGCCAAACCACCATCTATCAGGATAAGATAGGCCTACACCATAAGATGGCTCTGTTCCAAACAAGAAATAAAATTTGTCGTCTTTCAGAATATAATATGAAGACAAAGCAAGTATTTTCACTTGGTCTGCAGTGCTGTTTCTCTTGAAATGGAAGAACAGATATTTTTCTTTTGCCTGCATTCTTTCGATATCACTTTTTTTGGAATTGAAGGTTCCCAAGGGAGTATCATAATCCATATAGCCTTCAAGCATTGATCCATCTGTCACATCATTTGCAAAATAAAAATTTCCTCCAATATTCCAAGGATTCCCTATGACATAAGTTGTGCCTGGAATGTTTGCTGTAAGAGCCTGCTTTATTTTTATTAGGACATCCCTTAAATGATAGGAGAAGTTTCTGTCTGGGTTTTGGGGGTTGGAAAGTAAAAGTTCTGGCTCAAGGTATGTGCCTCCGTACACTGAGCCCTGCCATGGAGCAGTTCCAATTTTTTCCGGAACAAACTGGTCCCATACATTATCGTGAAATATTCCTAAAGGGCCATTACATGGAGGTCTCATGCTTTGCACTTCTTTTACTGCAAAAGCTACTGCCCAGTCCTTTGCTGTTGAGTTGCTTATGTTTACTGCAGTCTGTCCTTTTCCGTACACTTGAATTCTTGCCTTGTCTGGGGTCATAGCAATAGCATTATGGTTTGGAGCAGAAGCTTTATCAACATAAAAAAATATGTAAGTATTAGAAGGAATAGTCCTGTTAAGGCATAAAGTGTTTGAGGTGCTGCTTGATACAGTGAAATCTTCTATTTGAGTATCAGATCCATAACCCATCCTGACAAAATCCCCAACCCATTCTCCTGAAGTCCAGCTCCTTCCCGTAACAGTAATGCAGGAGCCTGAATAACTAAATTGAGTGGGCTGCCCTGGAATTACAAATGCAAAATCAGTCTTCCAATTCCTTATGTCGTCCCCGTTAGGGTCATTCACTGGATCCCATCCAGGAATCAAGTGAGGGTATTCCTGGCTGCTTCCTCCTCCTCCACTATAATAATCAGACAGATTCTGAATTGTGTTTGTCTTCCAGTGGGCAAAACCGTTTTCTAATCTAATCCCCCTGCTTTGAAAATAATTAATTAGGTCAAGATAATCTGAGCCAGGATTGCCACCTGTATCCTCCTGTAGCACGTGATGGGCATTATAATATACTCCGTCAGGCTGGCTTCTTGAAAAATAATTGCAAGGGCACGTGCCATCGTCAGTGAGCCAGTCCAGGTGGTCATTTAAAAATGGGCCTAAAGAGCTCCAAGGCATGGAAGGATTATAACTGTCAATGCAAGCAGGCTCGCAATTGTTGCATAAGCCTTTTGTTCCCCAGGTGTTCACTGAAGGGTGTGTTGGCCCGTAAGCGCTCACGCCCAAAGATAATAAAAGCAGAAAGGAAAAAACTGAAATTAACTTGATTGAATTAATTAATTTCATAATTAGTATACTAATAAGCATTTGGAATTTATAAAATTATCGCGTGCTTTATGCCGTCCACAACGAACTGCACTGCAATTGAGGCCAAGATCAATCCCATGATCCTGCTGAAGACCTTCAATCCAACGCTCTTAAAGACCTTCAATAAGATTTCAGATTTCAGCAAAATAATTAATGAGATTACATAAACAGCAATGGCCGCAATTACGAAGGCAACCTGCAATTCAGTTGTGTTGGCTGAATTAAAGAAAACAATCCCTGTGGTAATGGCAGCAGGCCCAGTGTGCAAGGGCACAGCCAAGGGGGTGACAGTAATGTTCTCTTTCTCTTCCTCTAATTCCTTCTCGCTGTATTCTGTCCTTGTCTTAAAGCCGAACAGCATCTCAATAGCAATAATGAACAGGATTATGCCTCCTGCAATCTGGAAGGAATAAAGATTAATCTTCAAGTAATCGAAAATCTGCTGGCCTGCAAAAACCATCAGCATTAAAACAATGAACGCAATAAGCATTGCCTTGAAAGCAATGGAATTCCTCTCCTTTTTGGTGTATCTTTCAGTGAGCGCAATAAATATTGGAACATTAGCTATGACATCCACTACAACAAACAGTGAAACAAGCACTGAAACAAAAAACTCAATTAAAGCCATTTAATTACCCTTAATTAAACCTGAATTAAAAAAATAGCAGTATTTAAAATAAAAAGTTATTGCTGGATTAAATAATAATTGCCTAAAATTCTCGTTCTATTTCAGATCTTGAAGGGTGGTTGAATTCAATAAAGAAAAAAAGTTCTATTATATTACAACGCCGTTGTATTACGTGAATGACAGGCCTCACATAGGCCACGCTTACACTACAATAGCAGCAGACGTTTATGCGCGCTATAAAAGAATGAAGGGCCTGAAGGTATTCTTTCTCACAGGAACAGACGAGCACGGCCAGAAAGTTGAAGGAGCAGCAAGGAATGCAGGCAAAAGCCCTAAAGAGTTTGTTGACTCTATTGCGCTAGAATTCAAGAAGCTGTGGGAACTGCTCAACATCAAGTACGATTATTTCATTCGCACTACAGACCCAGAACACGAAAAAGCTGTATTAAAGTTCTTCAACAAAGTGAATGACGCAGGAGACATTTACTTGGGCGAATATAAAGGCTATTACTGTGTGCCCTGCGAAACATACTACACTGCAAGCCAATTGATCGAAGCAGACAAATGCCCTGACTGCAGGAGGCCAGTGCAATTAATGACTGAACCCTCCTATTTCTTCAAGCTCAGCAAATACGAGAAGAAACTGCTTGAGCACATTGAAAGAAATAAGGAATTCATTGAGCCTGAAGCAAGAAAAAATGAAGTAATAAACTTCATAAGGCAGGGACTGCAGGACTTGAGCATAAGCAGGACTAGCACCAAGTGGGGCGTGCAGCTACCGAAAGACAAAAAG
Organism: Candidatus Diapherotrites archaeon; assembly: GCA_040755695.1. Taxonomy (NCBI): domain Archaea; kingdom Nanobdellati; phylum Candidatus Iainarchaeota; class Candidatus Iainarchaeia; order Candidatus Iainarchaeales; family Candidatus Iainarchaeaceae; genus Candidatus Iainarchaeum; species Candidatus Iainarchaeum sp. The sequence goes on from JBFMAK010000001.1 coordinate 229,979, forward strand.
CACGTGCTGTACGTATGGTTTGACGCTTTACTTAATTACATTACTGCTCCAGGCTATGGCTCTGACTCAAAGAAATTCAATTCAATTTGGCCTGCAGACCTTCATCTCATGGGAAAAGAGATTGTAAGGTTTCATGCAGTAATATGGCCTGCAATGCTCTTGTCTGCTGGAATTGAATTGCCCAAAAGGGTTTTCGGGCACGGCTGGTGGACTGTTGAAGGACAGAAGATGAGCAAGAGCCTGGGTAACATGGTTGACCCCATTGAAGTAAGCAGGAAATACTCAGTAGATGCCTTCAGGTACTTCCTTCTAAGAGAGGTTCCTTTCGGCTCTGATGGAGACTATTCAGAAAAAGCTTTAGTGCAGAGAATTAATTCAGACTTAGCAGACGATTTAGGCAATCTTTTGAACAGGACGATTGCAATGATACAGAAATACTTTAATGGAGAAATCCCTGAAGCAAAGAAATTGAACGAAAAAGAACTGCAATTGAAAGAATTCACACTAAAAAAAGCAAGGGAAGCAGATTTGTTTTTGGAGAAATTAGAATTCAGCAAAAGCCTTTACTGCATCTGGGAGATAATTTCCTCAGCCAATTCCTTCATTAATGAAAAAAAGCCCTGGGAGCTCGCAAAGAAAACAGAAAAAGAAGAATTAGCCTCAGTGCTCAACACTCTCGCAGAAACCCTGCGTGTTATCTCATTGCTTTTGTATCCTTACATTCCTGAAACAGCAGAGAAAATTCAATTGCAGTTAGGGATTAAATCACAAAAATTTGACGAAGCCTTTGAGTGGCCTTTGATTCCATCAAAAACAAAAACAGGAAGAATTGAAATACTTTTCAGGAAAGTGCAGTGAATAATATGAAGATAATTGTTGCATCAAAAAACCAAGTTAAGGTTGATGCTGTAAAAGAAGAATTAATTGAAAAAATGAGTTCTGCGCTATTAAGTGAGAAAAATTTAGCCAAAGGATGGTTTTCAAAATTAGAAGATAAAGCGTGGAGCCACTTGTAAAAAAATATTTAAAATAAAATTTATTTTTTGAAGGATTGGATCTTTACAAAATCATATATTGCCGCAATAGTGAAAATTATTTGGAGGATTACGAAAATTAGGTCATTGATGTAAACGCTGTAAATCAGCAGGCAGACTCCCCCCCCAACATAAAAAATATCCTGCTTTCTTCTTTTTTTAATCAAAATTCCCACAGCAATTAGGATAATTCCCAGAGCGCCAATCAGCTTGAAAAAGTCAATCATAATTTTGTCTTTTTTTTTTTACTTTTTCCTTAAAATTCTTACCTGTTCATCCAACTGCAAATACTCTACTTCGTCGCCTGCTTTTATGTCAGGAACGTCTTTGGGCATAGGGCAATTGAATGCCTCATAAGAAGCAGTGTCCATAAGGGAAAGAGTGTCTCCCATTACTGCTACCACTTGTGCATTGCTCCTCTTAATTATTGGAACTTCAGCATCAGAGCCTGTTGGTTCAAGCAAGGTCCTCTTGTTTTCAGAGAAAATGTCTATTGCAGTAATCCTTGCTTTTGCGCTCCCGTGCTTTCCGGGCTTTGATTTTTCAATGTCAATTATCCTGCACGCGAAACCGTCAATTAGGACGTAATTTCCTTCTTTCAGCTGTCCGACCTTGACAAATTTTTTCTCCATTTATAGTATTAAAGGAACAGCACTAATTTTATAGCTTACGGTCGCTTCTTTCTGTATATATGGCAGAAAATGTATTAAGCAGGGTGAAGAAATCCCTCTTCGAAAAAAAGAAGAAAGAAAAACAAGAAAAAAAAAGGAATATTGCAGTATTCGTTGACGGCCCAAACATCCTGAGAAAGGAACTTCAGATTGACTTGGAGGAAGTTAAAAAAGTTTTATCAAATTTTGGGAACATAAAAATAGGGAAAGTCTTCCTGAACCAGTATGCTTCGGACAAGCTTCTTGAGGCAGTAGCCAACCAAGGCTTTGAGGCAGTAATTGCAGTAGGGGATGTTGACGTTTACATGGCTGTGGACGCAACAGAGGCAGTATTCAATCCCTCGATTAACACGATTGCCTTTGTGACAAGGGACTCTGATTTTCTGCCCGCAGTAGTGAAAGCAAAAAGCCACGGAAAAGACACTATTGTTGTATTGGCTGAAGAGGCTTCGGCTGCAGCATTAAAGAACACGGCAGACTATGTCATTGTTTTAGGCAAAAGGAAAGCATGAAGGCAAAGAACACAAATAATTTTTTATTAAGAACCCGCATTAAAATAATTAATGGAATGAATTGCAGGAATTTTTATGGATTTAATTGAAGGCGAAGTAATAGAGCAAGGAAAAAACCTGAAAGAAATAGACTTTAAGGGGGTCATAATCAAATTAATTAATTCAAAATTTTCAGGCTACATCAACCTGCTCATAGAAGGATTTGACGGCCTTGAAGAGGGAACAATTGTGATGAGAACAGGCTCAATAATTGCCTCATCCTATGAGTACTTAAAGCACGGAATAATAGTTAACGGCAATCCTGCTGTGCCCCAATTCTTTAATGCAGCAGGTGCAGCATACGGGGTATTGGACATTTACTCCTTCAAGCCAACGGACGCAGAACTGGTCATTGCAGTAAACCCTAAAGTAAGGGTTACAATAGACATAAGGCAGAGCGATATTGACAAGCTTTACAAGAAAATTTTCTCTGACGTCTACGCAAAAAAAATCCTTGCAATGGTCTCAGAGCAAAAGCCCTCAAAGTACGAGGCATTAAAGAAGCTGGGCTTAGGGGAAGTAGTAGAGAGTGAAACATAAAAATGAGGATAGCTCCAATAAAAGCAATGAAAGCATTCGCTGAAGTATTATTAGGGTTAGACAGCACTCACGTCCCTGAAAGCCAGATAAAAGCAATAAAAGACCTGCTCTCAAAATACAAGTTTGAGGTGACAGGAAAAGACATAAACAAGGTCCTCAGAATCCTCAAGAAAAAGCATTTGGTTGACTCCATCCTCATAACCCAAAAGAATGGATCCATAATTGCAACAACAGAAAATGGTTCAAGCACAGCAGAAGCAATTACAGGCACAGCCTTATGGAATTATATTTCATCAGAGCTCCCAAGGTCAGAGACAGCACTAATAAAAACAAATGCCTGGCACATGATAATGCCCTACAAGCAGAAAATCTACATCATCAAAGCTTCCTCCAATCTAACAACAATAGAACTCAGAGCCCTCGTAAAAGAATTGGAAGAATTTATTTCTTAAAAGAAATAGAACCCTTTATAAAGCTTTAATTCCCAATAATAATAGAAGAAACTTTTTTTTGGGGGAGAAAATGGGAACAGTATACGCTTTGGCCTCAGGAAAAGGCGGCACAGGCAAAACCACTATAACAGCAAACCTAGGAATTGCCTTGGCGCAGAGAGGAAAAAAAGTATTATTGGTTGACGCAGACATTGCAATGGCAAACCTTTCCCTTTACTTGGGAATGCATTCCTCTCCAATTACACTGCATGACGTTCTCTTAGGGGAGTCAACCATCAGGGACTCAATATATGACGGCCCTGGCGGCATAAGTTTTATTCCCTCAGGTTTATCCTTTGAAAGCTACAGGAGGGTTGACTCTGACAGGCTGGGCCAGGTAATTGGGACAGTGAAAGAAGACTATGATTTCGTTTTAATGGATGGTCCTGCAGGAATAGAAAAGAATGTCATGGCAACTCTTGCAGCATCTGATTCAATCCTGTTGATTACAATGCCAATAAGCCCTTCAATTGCTGATGTCCTCAAAACAAAAATTGTTGCTCAAAGGCTTGGAGCAAAACCTATTGGCGTAATAGTGAATTTCGTTAGAGGAGAGAAAGGGGAGATAACAGCAGACGACATTTCAAAAATGCTGGAACTTCCAATTTACGGCATGATTCCATACGATGACGACCTGAGAAGGAGTTTCATGCAGGAAAAAATTATTCCAACAATCCTCACCAAGCCTAAATCAAATGGAGTAATGGCAATACAAGATGTTGCAGCAAAGCTTTCAGGAGCGCCAATAAAAATCGGAATAAAAAAAATTGGCCCAATAAAAGCATTTTTAAACAAATTGGCATCCATTTTTAAGAGAAAGCCAAAGCAGCCTAAACCGGAAAAACCAGAGAAAATAAAAAAAGAAAAAAAGCAGGCAGAAAAAGAAATAAGAGAAGAAAAAGAAGAGGAAGAAGAGTTCCCGGAAATAAGCGAAGAAAACATTGAATTAAAAAGGTGAAATTAATGACGAACAGACCATTCGATCTATTGAACGACTCAGTGGGAAAAGAGGTATTGGTAGTATTAAAAGGAGAGCTTTCAATAAGGGGCGTCCTAAAGGCTTTCGATGTACACATGAACATCCTCCTAGAAAACGCAGAGGAATTCCAGGACGGCCAAATCAAAAAAAAGTACGGCAAACTAATCCTCAGAGGGGATAATGTAATACTAATCAGCCCTTAATTTTTTCAGAATAAAAAAACAACTCTAATTCTGCTCAATTAAAAAAATTATTCAATTAAAAATTAGTTACTTGAAGGGCTGGTGGCGAAATGGCATCGCACCCCCTTGGCATGGGGGAGGCTCCGGGTTCGAGTCCCGGCCAGTCCATCTAGCTTTTCTTTTTTCACAAAAAAGAAAAGTACAGTCTGCAAAAGAAAAAAGGGTAATTACCATAAAAGAAATTTTTTTATCCGAATTCTTCCATTAGGTTTTTATTTTATTAATCCTATTTTTTTATGAAAAGAAGAATAATTGGTTTTTGCATGGAGAAAAAAGAGGTTCTGCTTGAGAGCATTAGAAGGCTGTTCCAGTTAAATGTCTCGGACGAAGAAATAGTAATTGAACTGCAGGACGTAGGATTAAGCGCAGAAGATGCAAGAGAACTGATAAGAGAGGCAAGAGGTGAAACCAAAGCACAGCAGGCTGTCCAGCCAAAAAAATTGTCTGAAATGACAGCAGAAGAGAGAAGGGATTTCAGGGCGACAAGAAGGGGCGGAAAAGCAGAAGAAATAATGATCCCCCAGGAAGTGCTCAAGCAGGCAGAAAAAGCAATCTCGCAAAAAGAAAAGCAAACAGAAAAAGAATTGACTGAAGAAGAAGAGCCAGAGGAAGTGGAAGAAGAAGTCAAAGCAGGCCCTCCAAGAAAAACAAAAGAAAAATTTGCGGGCAGAGAAAAACCAGGGGGCATCTGGGAGAAAGGAATACTTACAACCATAAACGAGAAACTAGAAGAAATTGAAGGAATAGAAGAAAACATAAATAAGGTAATGGACTCAAAGCTGCAGAAACTGTTCGAGAAAGAAGCAAAAAAGAACAAAGTGCTATTCGATTCAGAGTACTCCCTGCTTTTGGAAAAAATAAATTCCACTCTAGCGCAGAAAACAGAAGAATTCAACAAGATGATGAAAGCAAAAATGCTGGAATTAGATAAGGCAAGCAAGAACTACCTTGATTTAATGCAGAAAGAGTCAGCAAAAAAACAGATAACGCAAGGACTAATAGAAGAATTGAATTCCAAGATTGAGGATATAACAAAAACAAGAAAGAAAATGCAGGAACAGTTCAGCGCAGAAATAGATAAAGTGAAAGCGCAGTCAGCGAGCTTCAGTGGCAATATTGAAGGCAAAATAGATGAAATGGAGGAAAAAATAAATAAGGCATTAGAATTGGAAGTAAAAATAACCGAAGGCCTTGTGGCTGACGCTGAAGACAAAATAAAGGAATTCATTTCGCGGAAAGAAGGGGAAATAACAAAAGAGTTCTCCGGCATAAAAGGAAGGCCTGCACAGCAGGAAGACGTAACAAGGTTTCTGGCTGAAGTCAAAAAGCTTGACTCATTCAAGCAAAGCCTCCAAGACCAGGTAACCCAATCAAAGAATGAACTGGAGAACATTAAAGGTGAATTAAAGAAACTTATTGCAGCCCAAATGGTTGAGGCCTCAACTGAAACAGAAAACAAGATCAATGAATTGTTCGAGGAAAGAAAAGACGAACTGAAGGCTTTCGGCAAGGACTTGACAAAAAAACTGAACTTGAATGAGTTCGCCCAGAAAATGGAGGAACTCAATTTATTCAAGGACCAATTCATTAAAATGATTGACAAGAATGTATCAGAATTAAAGCAGACAAGACAAGAAATAGAAGAGGAAACAGACAAGAAATCCAAATTGATTGACTCAAAAATCAATGCAGTAGACAGGAAAATGAAGGAACTGGCAGAATTCGAGAAAAACTTCGCCAAAGAAATGGGCCTGCAAGTAGAAAAGCTCATTGAAAAAAAGAAGAAGTCAGCAGAAGTAAAAATGGCCCGCAAATTAATCCCAAAAAAAGCCGAAGCCAGAAAACTAGGCAAGAAAGCCCTGCGCGAAACAATAAAAAAAGTGAAAAGAAAAAGGAAACGCTAATTAAAAAATTCTGAAATTGGGCTTGGCCGGAATCGGACCGGCTGCTTCCACCATGTCAAGGTGGCGTCATGCCAATAGACCACAAGCCCTTTTTTTTTTACTTCAATTTCTTTGTTTGAGCGCAGGAAAGCCTTCCCTCTTTCTTTGCTTCAGTCTTTCTTGCACTAACAATTTTTTGTCTGCTTAAATTTTTTAATTTACTGCAGAGAGCGCAGAGTTCTTTAGAGCTGGGGGCACCGCAGAAAGAGCATTCCTTGAGCTCTGCCTTTTTGTATTTTCCTTCAATCAAAGGCTTTAATTGCATGAAAAACCTTAAAATTGAATACTTTGTTCCGGGGAATTTTGACTCCATCTGATTTATCATAGACCTGAATTCATTTCTTTTGGCCTGCCAGGAGAAAGGGCAGCATTCTTCTCCGTAATACTTTATTCCCTTGAAGTTCGCGTAAGCAATTATTTCGCTTTCAGGGCACTCATACAAAGGCTTAATTCTCGGAACAAATTGGTGAAAGGCCTTTACTCCTGCAATAGGGCCAAGCCTTGCCATCCTAAGCAGGTCGTTATCAAAAAAATTCATTGCAATACTTTGAACTTCGTCATCCAAATTATGGCCTGTGGCAATCTTGTCCGCCTTTAATTCCATGCTCACGGCATTGAGAAGATGCCTTCTCATGGGGCCACAGAAGGAACAGCTTGAACCCAATTCTTCTTTTCCTTCAATTTTATTCATTATCTCCTGCATTGTTATGCCGAACCTTTCCTTGAATTTCACTATTTTATAGGGAACCTTCCATTGCCTGCACTGCATTACAGCAGTCTTCAGGGCTTTATCCCTGTAGCCCTTAATTCCCTCATCCAACATTAAAGCGGTTAATTCATTGCTCTTGGAGAAGAATTCATTCAAGAGAAAAAGCGTTGTAAGAGAGTCCTTGCCTCCTGAAACTCCCACAGCAATTCTCTCTCCAGGCTTGATTAAACGGAACTTCCTTACTGTTTTCTTTACCCTCCTCTCAAAGAATTCAAGGAAATGCTTCTCGCAGAAGTAATGAGGCCCATAAGCAAGAAAGATCTTGTGAGGCCTGCTGCACCTGTCGCATTTCCTTTGCCTTGATTCCTTCAATTCCATTACCTTTTAAATTTCTTTCCCTTTAAAGATTTAGTAATAAATTAGGTATTATAAAACCTATTTTTTCAGTTTTTTTAGAGTGAAAAAATGAGTTTCACGCAAGCAGTAAAGCAAACATTCCAGAAGGAATTTAAAGGGGAGAAGGACTCCTTTTATGACTACAAGAAAATCCAGAGGGAAAGACTGATAGAGTACAGGAAAGAGCCTCTGGCAGTAAAAAGAATAGGGAAGCCCACTAATATTCCTAGAGCGCACACTTTAGGCTATAAAGCAAAGCCAGGCTTTGTTGTAGTGAGAGTTAGAGTAAGGAAAGGCTCTGGAGTCCACAGGAGGCCTTCGAGGGCTAGAAGGCCGAAAAGGATGGGGGTAAACAAGTTAACCAGAAGGAAGTCTGTTCAGGCAATAGCTGAAATCAGGGCTTCAAGAAAGTATCCTAACTTGGAGGTATTAAATTCTTACTGGATTGGAGAGGACGGAAAAAACAAGTATTATGAAATAATCCTTGTTGACCCCCATAATCCTTCAATTAAAGCAGACAAGGAAATAAACTGGATCTGCAATAAAAACCAGAGGGGAAGGGCAGAGAGAGGCCTGACCTCAGCAGCAAAGAAAAGCAGGGGCCTCAAAAAGAAAGGCTTCGGCGCAGAAAAGGTCAGGCCAAGCAGAAGGGCACACGACAGGCAAGCATAATTTTTTGATATATTCCTTTAATTTTATTATATATGAAAAAATGTTTTTGCGGCGGCAGCCTAACCGAAGAAACGGCAGTTACCCCTGAAAAAATTAACTATAAATACTTTAAATGCATTAAATGCAACGAAGAATTTTTGAGTTTAGGGCAATTGCATGAAGCAGCTGAAAATTATAGAGTAATTAAAAAATAATCCTTCAATAAAATGTTTTTATGTTCGACCTGGTTTTTTTTAGCGAGAGAATTTCTGATTTGAAGGCAATAGCAGAAACTGAAAGCAGGCTGGGCAACAATACAGTAATCCTTGCAAAAAACTTTCATTCAGAAAAAGAATTGAATGAATTAAAAGAAAAAATTAAAGGAATAAACTTTAAATTTAAACTGTGCCATTTAATTACCGCCCCTGAACCAAAAGAACTCAACAAATTCAAGGGCAAAGCACTGGTTGCAGTGCTTGGAGGGAATGTTACCTTGAACAAGTTTGCTGTGAGCACCAAGGGAATTGATTTCCTGCTTCAGCCATGCAATGAAGGCCAATTAAGCTTTGATACAGCAATAGCGCAGACAGCAGCAGACAATGGAATTCCAATTGCTTTTGCCTTCAGCCAATTCCTTGAAATGGAAGGAGTAAGAAGAAGGGCCCTCTTCAGGAATTATTCTTTTACCTCAAGGCTCATAAGAAAATTCAAGTTGGAATGCATGATGTTCAGCGGGGCAAAAGGCCTTGGGCAGATGAGAAGCATTAAAGACTTAACCTCAGTACTTGTATTACTGGGTTTCACTAGAGAGCAGGCTGAAAGGCTTGCTGAAAGGAGTGCTTTGGAACTGTTCACGCAACGCGAACAATATGTTTATAAAAAGTAAACAGCATGAAAAAAAATTTGAATAATTGATCAGGTGAAAAAATGAAGCCTTTAAAAAAATCATTGAATGCAATCCCTCTTTCCCTGAGGGACAGGAAGCGCTACATAGTATTTGAATTGATTTCAGACAAAAAGTTGAGCGGGAAAGAGCTGAATTTTTCCTTGAATAAATTATTCCTGCAATTGTATGGGGAGATAGGCTTTTCTAAAATGAATTTGTCCTTGATTAAATTCAATGAAGAGAATGGGAAGGGCATTCTGAGGTGCAGGCATTCCTTCCTTGAAGAAGCAAAGGCAGGAATCATGTTTTTGAGCAACAAAGCGAATGAAATCAAGTTGATTCCAAGAATAGTGCGCGTTACAGGTACTGCAAGGAAGGCAAAGGAATTGATTGCCTGAACCTTAAGTAAAGCTTTAAAAACTATTTATGGAAAAAATAATAAGATAGGAGAAAAGGAAAAAGAAAAGAGGGGTTATGGATTGTATCCTGTTTCTAGGGCTCAAACAGCAGCATACGACAGAGTTGCCACAATGTTCTCGCCTGACGGAAGGCTTTACCAAGTTGAATATGCTTCAAAGATTGTGGAGCAAGGAACTTTAGGGTTAGGCCTGATTTACGATAAAGGCATACTCTTGGGGGCAGACAAAAAGGTAACCTCCCCGCTAATACTGCCAGACTCAATAGAGAAATTATTTATAATTGACGACAAGATAGGGGCAATAAGTTCAGGCCTTGTTGGAGATGCAAGAAGGCTTGTGCAGGTTGCAAGGCAGGAATGCCAGGAAAATTATTATTACTACGAGGAATTACTGGACGTTGAAACTCTAGTAAAAAGGATTTCAGGGGTAATGCAGATCTTCACCCAGTACGGCGGCATGAGGCCTTTCGGGGTAAGCCTGATAATTGGAGGCATAGACTCTGACGGAACAAAAAAATTGTTCGAGACAGAGCCTTCAGGGGCCTTGGCTGAATACAGCGCTATAGCAATAGGGAAAGGGAAAAAAGAGGCAATGAAGGTGCTGGAGAAGGATTACACTTCAAACATCAAGTTCGAGGAAGGAGTGAACTTGCTTATAAATGCAATAAAGAAAAGCCTTGCAGAGACAGAAAAACTGGACTACAACAGGCTGGACTTTGCCTTCATTGAAGAAGCAAAAAAGATTACAAAAATAGGCAAAAGCGAATTAAAGTCAATAATGTCAAAAGCAAAACAGCAGTAATCAATTGAATTTCAAAGTTCAAATAAAAAATTTTGTTTATTTCATTTCAAGCAAAGCTTGAAACATTTCAATCCACTTCAGTTGAATTGAAATCCTTTAATTTTTTGGTTCACTTCATAAAAAAAGGTTTAATTTTATGGTGAAAGTCAGCGAGGCAGTAATAGCAAGATACGAGCATTCAGGAGAAAAATTCGAGGTATTAGTTGACCCGAACCTTGCAATGGAGTTGAAGAAAGGAAATCAAGTGAACTTCGATGAATTGCTTGCAATTGACTCAGTATTCAAGGATTCAGCAAAAGGACAGGAAGCCAGCCCTGAATCAATAAACAAGGTATTCCATACAACAGAAATAAAGGAGGTAGCAAGACAAATAATACTGCACGGCAGAGTGCAATTGACCACAGAACAGAAAAGGGAAATGACAGAGCAGAGGAGAAAAGAAATAATAGACTTCATAGCAAAAAACGCAATGAACCCTCAAACAAGTTCCCCTCACCCGCCGCAGAGAATAGAGAACGCACTCCAGGAAGCCCGCATTACAGTAGACCCCATGAAGAGCGTTTCAGAGCAGGTTCCGGAAATAATAAAAGAAATCAGGAAGCTCATACCGATTTCATTCGAGAAACTCAAGATTGCAGTAAAAATTCCCGCGCAGTACGCAGGAAAAGCAAATTTTGTATTACACAAATACGAGGTAAAGCAGGAGGAATGGCTCAAGGACGGCTCGCTTGCAGTAGTAGTAGAAGTGCCGGCAGGAATGAAAGCAGAATTATTCAATGAATTAAATCATCTGACGCACGGTCAAATAGAATCAAAAATTCTGGAAAGATGACTTCAAAAAAACTAAAATTAAAAAACAGGAGAATTAAATTATGACCAAAAAAATTGTAATACCCGGAGAACTGGTTACAGAGGAAAGGAAAAGGCTTGGAGACCATGTCTTCGTAAGAGACGGAAAAATTTATTCTGATGTGTTAGGGTTAGTGGAAGAAGACCCGAAGATTGCGTCAGTTGTACCACTTGAAGGAACCTACAAGCCCAAATTAAACGACATAATAATCGGGGTAATTGTCTCAGAGACATTCTCTGGGTTCATGACAGACATAAATTCCTTTTACAATTCATTCCTCTCAAAAGAGAAAGTGAATGAGCCATTAAGGCCTGGCTCAATAATTTCAGCAAAAATTGTTAGAGTGAACGAAGTAAACGAGGCAGACTTGGACGATGTAAGGGTATTCTACGGAGGCGAAATCATTTCCCTCTCACCAGTGAAAGTGCCCAGGGTAATAGGAAAGAACGGCTCAATGATGGAGGTCCTCAAGAAAGGCACAAACTCAAACTTTGTAGTTGGAAGAAACGGAAGGATTTGGGCTAAGGGAGGGAACATTGAATTGCTTGCACAGGCAATAGAAAAGATAGCAAGGGAAGCCCACCAGTCAAACCTCACAAACAAGATAACAGAATTCCTTGCACAGCAAAGGAATGTACTAATGAACAACAGCGTGAATAACAACGCAAAATAAATTAATGTTTAATTCTAAAGGTGGAAAAAAATGACGGCAAAAGAAGAAAAAGAAAAAAAGAAAGAAAAAGAAGAAAAAAAAATTTACGTTAACAAGAAAGGATTAAGGCTTGACGGAAGGACAATAGACCAATTAAGAGAAATAAAAATAATGGCAGGTGTTCTCCCCAGGGCGAACGGTTCAGCCTACATTGAATGGGGGCAAAACAAGATTCTTGCCTCAGTGCACGGGCCAAGGGAAGCAATACCTAAACACACAGCAAACCCTTACAAGGCAATAGTCAGGTTTGACTACAGGATGGCAACATTCTCCGTGCCTGAAAGAAAGAGCCCTAAGCCAGGAAGAAGAGACATAGAAATAAGCAAGGTGTGCGGTGAAGCACTCGAAAAAGCAATCTTCCTGGAACAGTACCCTAATACCGCAATAGATATATGGGTTGAAGTATTAGACTCAAATGCAGGCAGCAGGGTGGCATCACTAACTGCGGCTTCAGTTGCATTGACAGACGCAGGCATTCCAATGAGAGACCTCATCTCATCTGTAGCAGTTGGAAGAATTGACGGAACGATTGTATTGGACTTAAACAAGGATGAAGAGGATGCACCAGATGCAGTAGACATGCCTTTAGGCATTCTGCCAAACACAAAGGAAATTGTACTGCTTCAAATGGACGGCTTAATGAAAAAAGAGGAATTCGACAAAGCCTTTGAATTAGGAATTCAGGGCTGCATGCAAGTCTACCAAAAACAAATAGAAGCACTAAAGAAAAAATATTCATTGGAAGAAAACATTGTGAAAGGTGAACAAAATGAGTAACATTATGTGGGAACTCCACTCAGACAAGATATTGAACTTAATAAAAGAAGGAAAAAGAATTGACGGAAGGCCATTAAACGATTACAGGAAGGTTTCAATTCAAAGAAATCCATTCCAGAACGCAGAAGGCTCAGCAAGGGTGCTCCTCGGGGAAACAGACGTAATTGTAGGAGTAAAATTTGATATAGGAGAGCCATATCCTGACATGCAAGACGAAGGAACAATCTTGGTTGGAGCAGAGCTCCTTCCACTGGCTTCACCCACCTTTGAGTCAGGACCTCCTGACGAAGAATCAATTGAATTAGCAAGAGTGGTTGACAGGGGCATAAGGGAAAGCAAGGCAATAGACTTCAAGAAATTGTGCATAAAAGAAGGAGAACATGTTTTCATGGTGTTCGTTGACTTGTACGCAATAAATTATGATGGCAACCTCTTTGATGCATGCTCTATTGGGGCGCTTGCAAGCCTCTTAGATGCAAAAATACCAAAACAGGAAGACGGAAAAATAATAAAAGGAGAGTACGAAGGAAAATTAAAGCTTTTAAGGAAGCCATTGCTAAGCACTTTCGCAAAAATTGGAACAACAATGGTGTTAGACCCAACACTTGCAGAGGAAAAAGCAATGAGCGCAAGGCTTTCAATTGCAACAACAGAGGACGACCAAATTTCAGCATTACAGAAAGGAGGCAGTGGATCACTGACAGCACAGGACATAAGCAATTCAATTGAAACAGCAATAAGCAAAACAAAAGAATTAAGGAAACTTATATGAAAAGAATTTTTCAGGCGGTTCTTTAAAATGGGCAAAACAGAAAAAGTAAAAACAACAGGGCGCTTTGGGGCAAGATACGGTGTAGGCATAAGGAAAAGGATAATAAAAATTGAATCAGAGCAGAGGAAAAAGCATTTATGCCCTAAGTGCGGTTTCACTAGAGTGAAAAGAAAAGGCACTGGAGTGTATTACTGCACTAAATGCGAAACAGAATTTGCGGGCGGGGCATACCTTCCTGAAACAATGACAGGCGGCATAATAAAAAAGATGGTCACACAGAAAAGCTTCCTGCCAAACCTTGAAGTATTAATGGAAGCCAAAGAACTTGAAGAAAAAGGGGGCGTCACCCCAGAATTAATAGAAGAAATATCTGGAGAAAAAGAAGAAAGAGAACTGCCTGAAGAAAAAAGGGAAAAGGAAAAGCCGAGAGAAGAAAAGCAAAAAGAAAAATTCAGGAAAGAGAAAGAAGAAAGAAAACCCGAAAAGAAAGAGAAAAAAGAGGAAAGAAAGAAAGAGGGAAAAGGCATAATAGGGAAAGCCAAGTCTCTCTTCCAGCTAAAAAAAGAAAAAAGTGATAAAAAATGAAAAAAGAAGAAGGAAGATACAGGTGCCCTAAATGCAATGAATTCTTCGATTTAGCGTCAGGCGCCATTGTAAGATGCCCTTCCTGCGCAAGCAAGATAGTATTAAAGCAAAGGCAGCCTGTGCTAAAAAAAATTGAGGCAATCTAAAAAAAAGAGTAAGTGACTTTCATTGATCGCTACTACTTCCAGAAAGGCTTCAAGGCGCACTATTTCTCTTGCAAAAGAACTCAACAACTCAATTCCTAGCGCAAGATATGTTTCCAGGGGAAAACGGTCAATAGAGCAATTAGGGCAATCAGCCTTGCAGGAGGGAAAACAGTTCCTGCTGATTGTAGTAGAAGAATACGGCAACCCAAGCGAGATAAGAATAATCAAAATCCATGAAAAGCAGTGGGGTTATTTTGCCACACTAAAAATTTCACTCCAGAAACTGCGGAAGGAATCAAGCAAATTCAAGTCAAAAATTGAATTATTGAATATTTCAGTTGAATCCCCTCAACTCAAGAAACTGGTTGAAGAATTAGGCATCCACTCAGGCAAGAGCTCTCACTTCACCCTTTCAGAAAAAAACAGTGTAATGGATTTCCTGAAAGAAGGCAAGAGCATTGGCCCGAAAATAAAAATAAAAGAGATTGTCTTCAATGAAGCCCAAATATGAATTCAGCCTGAAGGTATTGTTTCCTTCAGCAGAAAACGCTGAAGTTATAATTAATTCCTTTAAGCCGGAGTTTAAGAGAGAACCATCAAACAGGGCTTCCTCCAGAGCGTTAAGAAAAAAAAATGTTCTGCAATTGAATATTAAGGCATTGGACTTAACTGCATTAAAAGCTTCAATGAATTCAGCCTTGAAAGCAATAATTTTATCCCATAAATTAATTGAATTGCAAACCAAATAAAATTTGAAAATGCAAAAAAAAGGAGGCAAAAAAATGAACGAAGACATACAGCAGGACGTAATGGAATTCGATAAAAGCAGGAGCCAGTTGCTCAACATTACAGCGCAGAAACAGCAGATGCAGTTCCAGAGCAATTCACTGAACGAGGCATTGAACGAATTAGAGAAAACAAAAGAAAAAAAAGTATACAAGGCAGTAGGCAATATCCTCGTGCTAGTTCCAACAGATGCAGTGAAAAAGGAATTGAAAGACCAAAAGGAATCAGCAGACCTGAGAATAAAAACCTTACAGAAACAGGAAGACCTTACAATAGAGAAACTGAACAAGCTAAAGCACAAGATTGAATCAAAAGGCGAAAAGGCACCAGAAGAAGAAAAAGAAGAAGCAAAGTGATTGCAATTGCATTCACACCCTTCATTCAATTCATTCCTGCACTCAATCAAAGGAAAAAAAATTGCCCTCCTCACGCACAGCGGGGCAGACGTTGACGCCCTCGCTTCAGCTTCCTCACTCTATTTCGCGCTCAAACCAGAATTCAAAACAAAAATAATTATTCCAGACCACATTTCATTGAATGCAAAAATCCTTGCAGGGAAAACCCAAACCCCTTACACCATAAATGCTAATTCCCTCAGCGAATTCAAAGCCCTCATCATAGTAGACTTGAATTCCATTGAAATGCTGGGCTCAATGAAAAAAAAAGTGCTTTCCTTCAAGGGCCCAATCCTCCTCATAGACCATCACACAAAAACTTCTCATCTTCCAAAAACAAAAAACTTCCATTCAATAATCGACCCAAAAAAAGTGAGTTCAACAGAGATTGTTTTTTATCTACTGAAAGAAAGCAAAATCAAGCTGAACCCTAAGACTGCCTCGCTGCTCGCAGCAGGCATTATTACCGACTCAGCAGGCTTCCATGTGGCTGACTCTGACACTTTTTCTTCAATGGCTGAATTAATGAAGCAGTCAAAGAAAAGCTTTTCAGAAATAACAGAATTGTTTGAGTCAAAGCCTGAGCCAAGCCAGAAGATAGCAAAGCTGAAGGCAGCAAAAAGAGCCAGAATTTACAGGACTGGAGAATTCATTATTGTTACAGCAGAGATAGGGGCATTTGAAGCAGACGCTGCCTCAATACTGACAAGATTGGGCGCAGACCTTGCCTTTGCAGGCAAAGCAGAAAAAGGCCTCATAAGATTGAGTGCTCGCGCGAATAATTTCTTTATCCTAAAAACAAGAATTGATTTAGCCAAAGACATTCTTTCAAAACTGGACAAAAAATTTGAAGGCAATTCAGGGGGTCATTCAGGGGCAGCAGGCTTCAACGGCAAAGGCGAGAGCATAGAGAAAGTGTTCTCTGAATGCCTTGCCTTGCTAAAAGAATTCCTTAAGCTTAAAAGCTTGAATGCAGAAACAAAAGAATACACTTAATCAGATAATTAAAGCAAATTAAAAAAAAGAAAATGAATTAAAAAAGAAAAGATTCATTCAAGGCTTGCATGTTGTCATATTGTCAATCATGCATCTCTGGTGGCATTCAATCCAACTGCACTGTGAGCCATCGGAAATATAATTGTCGCAAACGGCCTCACATTGAATAGATTTCTGCACTTGACTCTGCTGTATTTGAATAGCGCTACCAGTGTTAGCTGAGATTGTTCCAAGCAAGACAAGTTCCACTATCAAAGTGATTACCAGAGCTGCTATAAAAATTGAAGCCATCCTGTAGATTTTTGCTTCTGCCATTATTTCTCCTCCTTTTTTTTGTCAATTAAAATTTTAATAATTATAATAGAACTTTGAACTTGTATTTAAAGCTTTCACTCTATCCTGACTTTTGAGACAAAAGAGCATGGCTTGCAGTCGGATGCATTCTCTTCAACGTACCATCCGTCCTTTAATTCGGAGCTTCCTTTAACGTAAATGTGAAGGCTTCCGCTTGAATCACAGTAAGCGTCAGGCAGGGAGCCATTATATTTAAAGCAGTCTTTTGCGAGAGGCATTGGAACAAAGGCATGGCCTGAGAAGGCAAGATAGATTGAAGAGGCATAGCCTGCAATGAAGCCCAAGACCAAGGCAATTAATGTGAATTTCCATTTAACTCCTTTTTCTCCCATTCAATCAACTCCAAAAAAACATTCAATTCAATTAAATAATATTCATTCGCCTTTAAATTCTTTTGCTGGAAAAACCCCCTTAAAGCAGAAAAATTTATTAAGCCTGAGCACCTTATATTAAAAGCATGAACTCAAGCGGTTTTGCCTTGATTGGGGCAGGCCTTACAGTAATCGTATTGATTTTAGGAGTGGCAGAAATAGCCTTCCTGGGAAAAATTGAGCCATACAATTACATCTTTGCAGCAATAGTATTCGTAATTGCTGCGGCAATGGCATTCAAGACATTCAGCGCAAGAGGCACAAAAGAAGCTTCAGTGCAACAGCAAAAAGAGCCTGAAACAATTGAATTCAGGCCCCAGGAATTGAGTGCAGAAGAATTCATTGAGTCAAGCAAGTCAACAGGCGAAGAAGAAGGAAAAATGAGCCTAGACGAATTCATTCTCTCAAGCCCAAAAGAATTCAAAGAGAAAAAGGCAGAGGAAAGCACTGAAAAAAAATTAGATGCAATAAAAAGCAGCATTGAAGGGCCATTAGAAGAAGAAAAAGAAGAAAAGCCCGAATTAAAAGAAGAAAAAATAGAATTAGGGGAAGAATTAAAGGAAGAAGTTCCAGAAGAAGAAAAGCCCAAAAAGAAGGCCGAAGCACCTGATTACGAAATCATTAAGCCAAAATCAAAGCCTGCCGAAAAAAGGTCGCAGGCAGAAGAATACGAGGAAATGAAGAAGAAGGCCTTCAAAGAACTCAAGAAACTGGTTGAAGAAAAAGAAGAATAATTCACTCTTTGTCTTTCTTTTTTTCTGTTAAATCCTTTGGAAGCCTTACAAACTTCCTGTACTTTGCTTTGGCCCAGCCTGGCGGCTGCTTCTTCCTTAAAGCAAATTCCTCTTTAAGAAGCTTCTTCCTTAATTTCTCGTCAACGTCAGTCTGCTTCATTTTTCCTGCCTACTTGTAATTCTTTAAACCAATAAAGCACTGCTCGCAAATAAACTTCTCATTGAAGTACACTCCAAGGTTGTCTCTCTTCCCGCACAGGACACACAAGTCAATAATCTTCTCCCCTTTCTTTTTTACTTCTGAAGCCCAGCTGTAAAGAAGCTCCCAGGAAACCCATTTCGGGAGAACAAGCTCCTGCATTACCTTCTTGTCTTCAATCAGAATCCTGTCAATATGGCTGGGCCTTATGTGCTTCTCAATGTTTTCAATCCAGTTAATCTTCTCCTGGTCGCCCCTTCTCTTGAGCTCCAAGTACTTTTCCTCAAAAAGCGAGCGCATAGCAATTCCACTCAAACAAAAAATAATGGCTTTCGGAATTAATAAGTCTATCCCCTCACCTAGCAATTAAACAATCAAACCACAGTTATGTAGAAGTAATTAAATAGTTTTTAATAAACTTTTTGCACACATTCCTTTTGCATGGTTTCAATTCCACTGATTAAAATCAGTGGATTGAAATATGTCAAGAGGTTCTTGACATGGCTGAAGTAAAGGTTTTAATTGAGGGATACACAACTGCTGATGCAAAAGAATCCGGCGAAGAAAAAACATGCCCGACAATTACCCTGGTTAAAGACAGGAATATCATAATGGTTGTAGACCCAGGCATACTTGAAGACCAAAGCATGCTTGCCGGAAAATTAAGAGAAGAAGGGCTAAGCATTAATGACGTGAACATTGTTTGCATAACCCATTCTCACATTGACCATTACAGGAATATAGGCATGTTCCCGAAAGCAAAAACATTGGAGTATTACGGTTTATGGGACAAAAATACAGTTGAGGACTGGAAAGAGCAATTTACAAAAGACATAAAAATTATCAAAACCCCAGGGCACAATTATGATTGCATAAGCCTTCTGGTAAAAACTGACAAAGGCATTATTGCAATTGTAGGGGATGTTTTCTGGAAAGAGAATTTTCCTGCTGACGACCCTTACGCAAGCAATAAAAAAGAATTAAAGGAAAGCAGGAGGAAAGTCCTTGCTGTAGCTGATTACATTATTCCAGGCCACGGAAGAATGTTCAAAGTCAAAAAATAATTCTTCTCTTTATGCGAGAGCATACTGCAGTGCTTCCTTGATGTCCTTGACTTCCTTGATTTCTACTTTCCAGCCCTGCTCTTTTGCGTAATCGTTCAGGTTCAAGGTCTTTGGAATGTAATTAATTCTCCTGATAATGAAGCTCCCCCTTCTTTCTTCTTTAACTTGCTGTTCATAATATGAAAGAGTGCTTTGTCCTTTTGGAACAAGGAATAATGCCATGTGGTTTTCCTCTGCTGCTGCAGCCTTTTCTATTACCCCGCCAATCTGGCCTATTGAACCATCTGCATTGATTGTTCCTGTCATTACAATGTCTGCCCTCACCTTTTTTTCCTGCATTGCTGCAATTGTTGCTACAGTGAATGCTGCTCCGGCGCTTGGGCCTCCGATAAGCTGTGTGTTTGCGTCTTCAACTGAGTAAATTATGTCCTTGTCTTTAAGGCTTTTTCCTGTAATTGTTTCTGCCACGCCTGCTGCTGTTTCAATTGACTGCTGGGTGTCAGTTTCAACGAACGGGTTTGTGTTGAAGAGAACCCTTCCTTGCCCGTCCCTTATTTCTACAACTCCCTTGCTTATTACTCCTGCCTGACCTTGCTGTTTGACCGCAACAATGTTTGATGTAGCAGTATAAGTTTTTGAAGGCAGAGTGACAAGCGAGGTTACTGGCTTCTGCTGCTGCAAGAGATAGTATCCTGTTCCTATGCCTACAATGTACACTATGATTACTGCTGTAATTAATGCAATGCTGTTTATGCCTTTTTCTTTTGCCATTTTAGTTTTCCTCCTTTAATTTTTACCTTTAATTTTTGACATGAATGGAATTCCTTCCTTTCTTCACCTTGTTTTTTGCTGCATACTTCACCAGGTAATGGATTGTGCTCTTAGGAATTCCTGTAATCCTTGATATTTCCCTCAGGCTCTTGTAATCGTTCTTCAACTCATTTATTTCTAAAATTTTGTTCAATTCAATGTCCAAGGGTCTTCCCTTCCTTTTCTCTTGAAGGATTGTAATTCCTGCGCCTTCAATTAATTGCATTGCCTTGATGTTCAGTCTCCTGAAGGTTGAAGGGGAAGCGCTTATCTCCCTCAGCTCGCATCTTTCAATCAATTGCTTTAACTTTGCTGCTTTTATTGGCCTCACTAAATGAATTGAAGTGCATTCAACCGGAATTGATTCAATTCTTGTTTCCTTGTCCACCAGGTAAATCATTTAAATTTCTCCTAAAATTTGAAGTCATTTCTTTTGCCTCAAAAGCCTTTTCATTCCTGATTTTACCTTTCTCTTTATCCCTAATTTCGGCCTGGCAATCTTTTTTGCCACGTACTTCAGCCCCTGCAATGCCTCCTTCCTTTTCACTGACCTCTCCACAATTTTGTATATTCCCGGCATTGTTTCAATTATTAGGGGTCCTGCCCACACAATGTTTTCTTTTTTTTTGAGTTCACTCAAAAAGAGTTCATTGCTCAATCCTGCTTCAATGCTTTTCATTTTCATCATTCCTGTTCCAATCCTGTCAGCGCTGTGCGCATCAGAGCCTGCAGTAATGAATTTTGCTTGGGAGCCTAATTCGACTGCCTTAAAGCACCTCATTACAATATCAAAGGTCTGCCTTTCAATCTTTGAATGCACTTTTTTTGCAATCCTTGAAAGCCCTGTCTTTTTTGCCACGACATTTTTTTCAAGATAAGAGAAAAACCTTACAGGCCTCTTCACCCAATTAGACTCATACAGGAAATTGCTCAGGTTTCCGATCATTCCAGTGTAGCACTCTATTCCCAAATCATTTTTTCTCAGCAACTTCACTAATTTTCCTGTTCCAATAACATAGCCTGCGCTGTCATAGTCAAAGCCGAATGGATGCGAGAAGCTCATAGTGAGAGAATTATCTTGCGCCAAGTTCAAAACATTTCCAAAATCAACTTTCTTTGCATTCAAACTCTTTAAATCATAAATTCTTTCGTCCTCGCTGTAAAGCAGCACATGGCCTGCTGTAGTATTAACCTCCATTCCTGGAATGAGAAGAATATTATCAGGCTTGATTTTATTTAGGAGATCAAAGGCTTTTTTTGGATTCATGTCAGAATGTTCAGTAATTGCAACGGCATTCAGGCCTAATTCTATTACCTTGTACCACCATTTAATTGGATTGACTTTTTTTTCAAGTAGGTGAGTGTGCAGGTCAGCAGAAATGGTTTTGGGTAAAAGCTCAAAAGGCATTATATAAAAGGGCTTCAATTAAAATAAAAAAATATGCATTTCTGGCATGCCAGAATTACAATGCAAAGCTTTTTATTCCTGAAAGGCGTTCATTTTATTGCATGAAAAATAATTCTGGCATCACAGAAAATTGCTTTGGCCTCAAAGAAAGGGAATTAATGCTTTACGACCTAATACTGAAGAATTGGCCTACTACTGCAATTGAACTGGCTGCCCACTGCAATGAAAGCATTGCCTCCAGGCACGAGAAAAAGAAGGCTTCAAGCAAATACTCTTACTACCTCAAGAAATTGATTGACAAGCAGTTGATTCTTTCAAAGCGCTCTGGCCACACATTAATTGTATGGCCTCTGGTAGTAGAAAAATACAAGGTAATTCACAGCATCTTAAATGAGAGAAAGTGATGTTTAATGCTTAACCCCTATTACGATAAATTCATTTTTGTAGGCGAAATAAAATTCGTGAACAACAATTTTTCTCTCATGGAAATTCCTTTTACCATAATCCCTAACAGCATTCTCTCTGCCTTGAGCTCCACAGAAAACGAGGCCCTAAACAAGAAGATTTATTACTCTGCCAAGAAAATCGTGAAAGAATCCTTGGTAAACGAATTCAATTTGAGGCCCAAGCTTGAAGGCAAAAACATTGCCTTATTCATGCATGACTTCCTCTCCAATTCAGGCTTTGGTCTCATAAAAGATGTTCAGGTTGACGAAAAAAACCTTAGGGCCATCCTGATTGTCTCAAACAGCGCTGTTGCAATGCAGTTGAAAGGAAAAATTTCAGAGCCCTGCTGCCATCTACTGCGCGGGATCCTGGCAGGAGCGTACAGCAATGCCTTCAATGCTGAATTGGACTGCCTTGAACTTCACTGCGCTTCCCAGAACAGCAGTGAATGCGAGTTCATCGTGAACAAGAACAGCTCCTTTGACTTCGGCAAAGAAAACACAAGAAAACAATTAGACCCTGAAATATAAGTGTAACTATTATTGTTACACTTTTAACGTAAAGTGATACTATTATTGTATCACTTTAGAAAGGTTTATATCAATCAAAGATTATCCAGGCCCCTGACTAATACAATAAAAAGTCGTATTGGCAAACTGCCAAAAGCCCCATTAATTTTAACCAGTTATCATCATACGGGAATATAGGCAATGATTTAGGTTAATTCCACTTTTTTCATTCTCTTGGGAATGACAAAAGGAATCTTTTTTTTGCAGACCAGGCATTCTGCCATGAATGCTGCCTTCTTGTTCTGCTTTTTCACTATTAAAGGGAACTTTGCTTTTCCGCCGTAGCCTTGCTTGTGCTTTTTCTTGAACCTTCTTGTCCCGAAAGCAAGCGACCTGGCCTTGCCTGTCTTGAATGCCTTCAGCTTGTGCACTGTATGCTTCCTGCACTTCCTGCAGTAGACCTTTATTTCCTTAGGCAAATTCATTCAATTTCACTCAATACTTTCTGCAAAGAAAACAATTTAAATAAGTGCTTTCATCTCTTAATGTTCTTCAATTTCGCGTACCATTCTTCTGTGCTCGACTTGTCAATCAATTCCAAAAACAGTTTGGCATTTTTTGTTTTGACGCATTTCTTTGAATTCTCTCCCGTATCCTTCCAGGATTTTCTTTAATTCAATTCCAATTTCTCTTGGAACAGAATCAAGCTGTTCTTTCAATGCTTTCTCTTCAAACTTCTTTGCGTCAACGTATCTCTGCATTAATTTATGGGAATCATTGACCCTGCATTCAGGCATTTCATGGAACAATGAAATCAAAGCGCATTTTTGTGCGTCAGCCTTTTCCATTAAACCCAAAACATAAGAAACTGCAGCAGTCCTCCAGGCATGCTCTGCAACGCTCTCAGGATTCTTTACCCCTGCAAGCCACCAGCCGCTCCTTGCAACCCTCTTCAATTGCCCTAATTCGTAAAAGAAGTTCAGCAATTTCCCTAAATCTTTTTTTTTTGCCATCAATTTTCACACTAAAATTTTTCAGATAAATAATTTAAAAAATGAAATGTATTAAAAAATTATTAGGGCATAACATGGATAAAATAATACTTTACTACAATAAAGAAACAGACGTTCTGGATTTGTCTTCAGGAAAGCCAAAGAAAGCATTATGCGAGGAAACAGAAGACGACCTAATAATAAGGAAGGACCCCAAAACAAAGAAAATAATTGGATTTACTGTGCTAAACTTTCAGAAAAGATTTGAAAACTCAAGAGAAAAAATCACCCTAAAATTTTTTTGAGTTTAATTATGATTAATGCTTAATCTTTGCAGGATTATATTTCCTTATTTTTTCCAAAATTTTATCAAAATTTTCGGGCAGGAAGCTACCTGTCTTGTCCCGCACGTCAGCACTTTTCTTTGCAATAACAATATTTTTTTTCATATTGACCCAACCATACTTACAATCAAACCTTTCTCTTTATTGCGAATTCAGCGAACTCTCTGAGCCTTTCTTTTGCTTTGCCTTCAGGCAGGATTCCTTTTATTTCAGCCCAGCTTTTCTGCACTAATTCCTCTGCCTTCTTTCTCGCGTAATCTATTGCCTTATACTTCTCCATTAATTCTATTGCTTCAATTATTGTTTTTTTGTCTGAGGGATGAGAATTCAGGATTTCCACCAATCTTTTTCTTTCTTTCTCATTCGCTTTGCTTAAAGTATACAACACCATTAAAGTCCTCTTTCCCTCGTGGATGTCTTCCCCTATTCCCTTCCCTTTCTGGAATTCTTCTCCAGTCAAATTAAGAACGTCATCTTGTATCTGGAATACTACTCCAATTGATTCCCCGAACCTTCCAATCTTTTCAGTCTGCTCTTTTCCTGCATCTGCAAGTATTGCCCCAAGCTTTGCCGAAAGCCTTGCAAGCGTTCCAGTCTTGAAAGCGCACATCTGCAAGTACTGCCCTTCACTAATGCCCTCTTTTTTTCCTTGATGCCAGTAAATGTCTGTTGCCTGACCAAAAGACAATTTCAGCAATTCAATTGCGTACAAGTCATAAATTTTAGTTCTTTTCTCGTAACTCAATTTCATTAAATTCTTGTAAAGCAGAATTAATGGGAGAAAATACAAGGTGTTTCCAGCATTAATTGCAATGTCTATTCCGAAAATCTTGTGCGTGCACGGCTTTCCTCTCCTTAATTCTGAGTCATCTTCGATGTCGTCAACCATAATGCTTCCATTATGGGCGAATTCAGGCAACAACACAAAAGGCATTATCTTTTCTGCGCTTTTGCCGCTCAATGCCTCGTACACCATTAACATTAAGGAGGGCCTCCATCTCTTTCCTCCCCTGTCCAGAAAATCCCATATTGGCTCGCTTAAAGCCCTTGTTAATGTTTCCGTGTCATAGGAAAAAGAGGGCTTTCCTGCTGCCATCTTAATCCATTTTCCAGTAATTTTTCTGGGAAAAAACCTCTCAATCTCCTTATTAATCTTTCCAGTATTCTCCTTCAAGTATTCCTCAATACTCTCCTTCAATTGATTTCCCCCGCTTTATTACAGCTTATATAGTTTAAAACAAAAGTTTTTAAATTAAAACAGCATTAATAAATAACTGAATTGAGTTTGAAGGTGAATTAATTGATTGAAAGGGTTAAGACTGGAATTGATGGCTTAGATAAGGCATTAAATGGGGGCATTCCTGCACGAAACCTCGTGCTTATTTCAGGGGGAGCAGGAACAGGAAAAAGCACTTTATGCATGCAGTTTCTCTATAACGGAGCAAAAAAGTTCGGGGAGAAAGGACTTTACGTTTCAACAGAACAAAGAGAGCAAGACCTTAGAAAGCAGGCAGAACAGTACGGCTGGAATTTAATGGAATTAGAAGAAAAAGGCCTGCTGAAGATTGTATTCATTGATATAGTGAAGGAAAATCATTTCCTTGAAAGGCTTAGGGAAGCAATAAAACTCTTCAGGCCTAAAAGACTCATCATTGACTCACTGAGCACGCTTGCAGACTACACCGCAGTAACAGACTACTCCAAGAAGTCCTGGACTTTCGCTCAAATCCAGTCAGAAATCATTCCCACAGCAGTAACAGAAAACATCATGACAAAAAAAATTCTTGTGGCACTAATATCAGAATTAAAAGAGTTCGACAGCACTGTCCTCCTCACTTCTGAATTGCCTGAAGGCACAAATGATTTAAGCGCTGACAAAATAAGTGAATTTATTACGGATGGGATAATAGTCCTGTATCATACCAATATTGGGGGGGAAGCTTTCGGCAACATTCAAATAAGAAAAATGAGATACACTTCTCACAGCCACGCATTATATAACTTATTAATAACCCAGCACGGAATTGAAATTGGTGAAGAAACAACTGTTATGAAATAAGGGTGATTTTTGAGTGGTAATGGGTTTATTAGCAAAATTGCTAATGACAAAACAACTTCGCTTTGAAGATGGAGTTATAAGCCTAAAAGATATTAATCTTACATTATTACCTTCTTTTTTTATAGCAGAACTCACAAAATATTATAAAAAAGAAAATAATATGTCAAAATTTTATTTTATCTCATGGTATTGGGGTTATGTTCTTGTAAGAACAGTTAAAGAAAGATTTAAGCTTGACACCCCAGATCATGTGTATTCTCTTGGAATGGATTTAGGGGAAGCGATGGGGTTAGGTTTGTATAAAACACACGATTATTTTCCAGGGAGGTACACTCATTTTGTGATTAAAACTAATCCTATTTTAAAATACTTTAAAAACGAAAAAATAGATGTGCCTATTGATTATTTTGTATCGGGGGCGATGGCAGGAGGGGGATGTTTAGTTCATAACAGTGTTTGCCAAAATGTTGAAACCAAGTGTATGCATAAAGGAGATGCTGAATGTGATTTTTTGACTGGAACAGAAAAAGAATTAAAAGACAGGGGTTTATGGGATACTGCTGTTAAAAGATATGATTTGGATAAATATTATCCTTTGCAGAAAGAGATTTTTAATAATTATAATGAAGCAAATGAGGTCCAGCTTTTAGATTCAATTATTAATAAAATAGACTCTATTTAGCCTCTAATGCTTTTTAGCAAAGATGAAACTTTTGAATGTTCTTCTTCAATCATTTTCTTGAAATTATTTATTGCTTCAATATTCTTTTGTTCATTAATCTTTTTTGATTTTTCTACGTAAAGATCAATAATTTTATTTAAATAATTATGGGCATTTCCCTTTTCAATTAATAATATTATTGCTGTTTCAATACCATTTTGCTTATCATGTTCAAGGTCATCAATATCTTTTTTTATGAGGTTTACTGCTCTAAATATTCTTGCTATTTTTACTATTTTATTGATATTTTTTTTATTTTCTTTTAAAACTATAAAAGGAATTTGCGCATATATATCCATATCTAAACTTCTGCAATCGTATATTTGCATGCAATAGTTAACTATTTTTTCCTCGTTTACTTCTGCTTTGATCATTTGATGGTAGACGCCTTCAAGGACTGCTATGCTGATTATCTTGTTAAAATAATTTGAAATATTTCTTTTCAATTTATTACTAGATTTTTGTTTATTATAAACAGATAGCGTTCGTATTAATTCGACCAAATATAATGCTTTAATTTCTTTACTTAAATTTTCATCCAAAATATCATCCAGAATATTAATAGTGACATCAAGAGATATAGAAAGATTTAGGCTATCTTCGGGGTATTGAGGGAAAGCCTTTTTTACATAAAAAGTTCTCATATATTTCTTGCCAGTCATCCATTTGGAAGCAAGATTTTGGTGGGCAATTCTCATTATTTTTTCTACTTCTTTATTAATTTTTCCCCCTTTTATTCCAATATCTTTTTTTAAAATACTTTTAATATCCTTCAAGTTATGATTAATAGTTTCTTCATATTTTTTTACAAGGGTTTCCATCAAATCACCTATTAATTAATCCACATAAAAGAATATATTAAGTTGCTTTATTTATATTTCATTTTTAAGTATAAAAGAATTACGGAACAGATTAGGGGGGCTATGTTCATATAAATTATGTAAAAATCCTTTCTTATTATTCTATATAAAATCAAAAATATTGCTTGAAAAAATAAAATTACCAAAAAAGAAAATGAAAGATCTCTTGTTTCTTTAATTGTTAAACTTCTGTACACTTGAGGCATTAATCTAACTGAAGTAAGTACTCCAGCTATCACCCCAAATACAGTTTCTAACATAAGATAATAGGTCCCTGCTTTAAAATTAATACAATAAGCAGTAATGAGAATATGTTTATAATTAGTGATTAAAAAAAGCTTTAAGCCAGTTCATTATACCAAAATTTTTTAGTTTTTTGAATTTTCTTTCCAGCACTTTTGTTAATTCCTTACATTTTTCTCGGTAATCTGATAATGGATCTTCTTCTGAATTATTTATTGCTTCCGCTGCAAATTGTCCCGACCGCATAGCAAAACTTATTCCTTCCCCACTCGTAGGAGTAATCAAACCAGCAGCTTCTCCTGCAAGAAAAACATTTTTTTTACCTAAACAAATGTCATTTATAGATCGAGGCCTCAAAATAATTGCAGATTTAAGGCTTCCTTTCCCATAAATCCCGTATTTTTCTTTTAATTTGTTTTTTAAAATGTTAAACTTATTTTTTGCTTCACTCGGGAAAAGAGCTGAACCTATCAATAACTCGTTATTTTTTGGTATAACCCATGAATAGAAATCTGTTATTGAATTGTCATAAATAAATAAAGCATTTTTAGGCATTTTTTTTGATTGAATTGTTTCTTGCATAGCAAGATAATATGGAATGTTTTTTTTGGATAATTTTTGCCTTACAGTGGAAATCGCTCCATCACATCCTATAACATACTTTGCTATTACAGATTTTATGGTTCCATTTGACTCCAATATTATGGAAATCAAGTTGTTTTTTGTGTATGTAAACTCAATAAGTTTTGCACTTTGCAAAAAACTAATGTTGGGTTTTTTTATATTGCTAAAAAGCCAGTAATCAAATTTTTTTCTGTCCACGTTTAAAAAATTTTTTTCTTCGTGTTTTTTTGTGTTTTTTTCCCAGTCTAAATAGGTTACACTTAAATATTTCGGTTTAACTGTAAATTCTTCTGAAATACTGAATGATTTTAAAAATTCTTTTGAGGCAGAAACGAGCATTCCGCCGCAGGGTTTATCTCTTGGGATAGTTCTTGAGTCAACCATTAAAACACTAAAATTTTTTGATATAGTTTTTGCGAAAACACATCCTGCGGGGCCCGCTCCAACAATTACTATATCGTACCCTATTTTCAAATCAGTAATATTTATTTTGTTCATGCATTGTCTCTTTACTTGTTCTATACAAGGAGATAATATTCAAAACTTATTAAAATATTTTTCTGTTGGTTAGTTCATATTTTCCAAGTAAATTTAACTAAGTTTAACTTTTTAAACCCTTTTATGTATAATTTTTTTATGGGCTCTCTTTCAATCCCTTTTCTTGGGAAGGGGTCTGGCACAAAGGAAAAGATTATTCTTCTTCTAAGCCAGCAGTGGCCTTTGAACACCAAAAAGATTCATTTTGAGTTGGAGAAGTTTTATTCTTTGAATATCACTTACCAGGCCGTTCACAAGCTCTTGAAGCAGATGGAAGAAGAAAAGATTGTTGAGAGAGGCGTTGACGGCTACAAGATAACAAAAGACTGGATTCAGAAAACCAAAAAATTCTCCGAACAACTAGAAGAAATGTACTCAGAGAAAGGAAAGGCGCTTGCAAAAGAATCTGGCGAACCAATTAAATTGAAATTTAATAATTTCTTGGATGCCGCCAGGTTTATTGTTAATAATTTCTATTTTGATTTTCTTAATCCTCAAAGAAAGCCTTCTTTATGTATCTGGAAACATGTTGCATGTCCAATAGGAGCGACTGAGCGGGAGAATGAAAACTTCAGAAAAATATTTTCTTATGCCAAGCATTATGCTGTTACAAATGGGAATACCTTTCTTGATAAGTATTTTGCTAAATATTATGAAACCTTAGGCAAAAAAATAAAACTGAGCATAGACTTTAGCATGGAGGAAGACATTTTTATTAATGGGGATTACATTGCTCAAATGTTTTATGACAGACGCTTAAGAAAAGAACTTAATGAAGTTTATGACAACACCAAAGAATTCAACGAATTTGATTTAGCAAAACAATTTGAGAGAATAACAAACAAGAATTATGTAATACTAATATTTATTTCGAAGAACTCTGAGCTAGCAGATTTTTACAGATGGAAATTCATAAAATATTTTAATAATTAGTGGTAAATTCCGACCTCGAAAACCATGTTTTACCTTTAACATTAAGAAAAAAGAGAATAAAAATATGACGGGAAAAAATGAGTTTGTCGATTAATCCTTTTTAACCTCTTGTTTTATATTTGAGTTTTTTTGTTTTTCATAACAGGTCATTGATGTTTGCTTAACCTGCAAAAGTATAATTCTTTTTCCATGAAGCAGTAGTTTGTGTTCTTGAACCCAAATTTTTCATATATCTTGAAGGCTTTTTCGTTTATGTTTGCCACTAAGGTAAGAACTTTGAATCTTTTTTCTTTTGCTAGCTTTTCCATGAATTGAAGTGTTTTTAGGCCGTAGCCTTTTCCTTGGTGCTGCGAGTTAATTGCAACCTCTGAAATCCACAGATAGTTTCCTTTAATGAATTTGTATGTTTCAGCAAACACAAAGCCAATTATTTTTCCTTCAAGTTCAATGCAAAAGCAAAGATCAGGATTATTTTCCATTAGTTCTGCTAATCGTTCTTTTGAAGAATCCAAAGTCCATTCTTCGCCCTGCTTACGAAACTCTTCAAGCAATATTTTTGCGCATGCAAGCAAATCCTTTTTCGTTGCAGACCTTATATTAAAAGACAATTTAAATCACTTCCATTCCTTACAATTTTATTTAATGTTATTTTAATGCACGTGATTAAATCCACTATTAGCATTTAATCTACAAACTTTATTCCTTTTTTTTGTTCGAGAATCACCCTTAAAGATTCTATATAATACCAAAGTGTTTCAAGTCTTTGCTTTTTATTTAACAGTATTTGAAATCCCTTTAAAGAAGGGTGTTTTTTTTCCAGTTTTTTTGAATATTTTTGCATAATTCTTTTCTTTCCTTCAAGATATTGCAATGATAAAATACTGTACATTACGTCCCTTCTAAGTTTTAATGCCCAAAAGCGAACTGTTTTTTTGTTTAATATTTCATGACGTATTTTTTGTGCTATCCATACAACACACTCATAGTATCTATTAAGATCAAAATGAACATTTTTTAGTATGTCTTTTCCATATATGCACAGCCCTTCATTTGCTATAATGTAATATTGAATGATATTGCTTTTTTTGAAATAAAGCATCTTTGATTCATCTTCAAAAACAATATCCCAATAAATTTTTCTTTTTGTCTTAACATTTTTTATTACTTTGATAATTGATTTTATTGTTTGAATTGGTTTTTTTGAATTTTTTAGAATTATAAACAGATCTAAATCACTTTTTTTTGAAAAATTTTTATTTAGTATGCTTCCATAAACATAAACACTGAGTATTCTATTATCTTTTAATTGTGAAAAAAATAGTCTGACTTTTTTGAGCTCTTTCAAGCGAAAGTTCAATGTTTTCGCCTCATTTGAATATTTTTTGATTTTGGTGAAGTACCCGGGAGAGCATTAACTATTCTTTTGCCCATTGCTTTTTTGAATTGCCTTGTGAACTCTTCAAATAGCTCTCTTTTTGTTAAGCCACTGTTAATAATTCGTCCATCAGCAATTTTTGCAACTTCTTCCATTCTAAAACGATTTTTTCGAATCATATCTTGGTCTCTGACCCAACCTGTTGCTTTATATTTGTCAACTTTTTGTCGGTTCATTATTCTAACTATTCTAATATTTTTTGCTGATTCAACGTAAAAAACAAATAAAGGTTCTTTAGGAAAAAGACTTTGTAATGTTTGGATATCTTCAATTTTGTATGTTCCCTCCACAACTACTGTTCTAAATTTTTGTAATTTTTTTCGAATATACCCTTCTAAAGCTTTTTTGTGTGCGCTCAAACCATATTGTGATTCGATCCTTCTCAAATATTCTTCAAAAGGCAAAGATTGCTTTCGTGCATTTGCCCGCAAAATATAACCAATTGTTAAAATCCTAGTATTTAACGGTTTCTTAAGGAGTCGGGCCAAGGTACTTTTTCCTGCGCCGGTATCTCCAGCTAATGCAACTATCATATTAACTATTTCCAATAGTTTTTTATTTAAATTTTCTGGAAAATTGCCCAATATTGCTTTTTGTTATCTAAACTTTTTATTTTTTCTAAACCAAATGGTTTAATTCTACTAAAACCGTTAGAACCAATTATTTTGCATACTTCCTTAAATATTTCATTTAGCAATCTAATTCGCTTGTAATTTTTTCTTTTAATATCAATTGGGGGGGGATAATTTGAAAGTACTAAAAAACCTTTTGTTTTTAGTTTTTTTGTATAAAATAATATTGCTTTTGCAGTGTCAAAAACTGCTTTTTTTGTTATGAGCGGGTCATTTTTAATCATTTGGACTAATTCTGCTGCCTTTATATTTTCTAAAAAATTGAAATATTTTATTTTTTTCATTTTGCAGAATGTATCAAAGAAAAGATCATCGACTCCATGATTGGATACAACGAAATCAACGGGACCAAAATTTTGGGCAGATTTTTTTGTTGAAAATATTTTATAAGAGAATTTTATTTTCATATGTGAAATAATTTCTTTCAATTTTTTTGAAACATTTTTGTTAGTATCAATAGAATAATAAATCCCCTTGAATTTACTTAGCCCTAATGCATAAGATATTTTTGGTGATAAACCCGTACAAAATTCAAATACTATTTGGTTTTGTTTTAAGTAAAGCTGTTTAAAAATTTTTTCCCAAAATCTTGCAATATCCATTGAACGGTAATCTTTTTCGTGGAAAGGAATTGCAAGCTTTCTAAATTCTTTTTCAAAATCATTTTTATTGTATTTTTTGCGGCTAACTGACCATTGAAATGTAAAATAATCAAAATTAATTGTTGGTTCTTTCTGTTTTTTGAAAACAATATTTTTTACTTCTTTTATAGAATTAATCTTATAATCTGGTTTCTCAGTAGCTTTGAAATATTTTCTGGTTTCTTTTAAAACTAATAATGCTGTTTTCATTCCTATTTTTTTTGCATATACATCTTCATCCTGCCTATCTCCAACTACAAGAATTTCTTGAGGGTGAATGTTTAGTTTACTTAATATTATTTTAAAAGCAGTTAAACTTGATTTTTCTTCTCCAAGTTCTGAGGAAACAATAACCTTTTCAAAAAATTGACTTAGCTTCAGTTTTCTTAATCGTTTGAGGATTATTGGTTTGTAACCGTTTGAAACTAAAAAAAGTTTTATTTTTTGTTTTTTAATATAACGCAAAGTGGAATATGCGCCCGCTTTTAGTCTTAGATATTTTAAAAATGTTTTATAATATTTGTTAGAACAACTAATTATTGTTTTCATTTGCCTTGAATTAGGATTTTTACCATATAAATGATAAAAAAGAAGTTTTGTGTAGAATGGAGGCTTATATTTTTCAACATAATATTTTTTTTGATAGTCTAAATCCGTTTTTTTTTGGGCTTCTAAAAAATAATGCCATTCTAAAGATAAGTCGTTCTTCTTAAAACAATTAAAAGTTAGTTTTTCAGCTTGAATTCTTTTAATTGTCTTACTGCTTTCAACTAATGTATCACCAAAATCAAAAATAATTGCTTTTATCATTAATTTCACTAAGCGATTTTCAAAACTCTAATTATTTATTGAAATATGTTTTGGATTAGTGAACTCAAGAATTGATTCAGAAGTATAGAGTCTTCCAATACCTGATTTTTTGTTTCCGCCCCACGGAAAACCAATTTTTGTTGACCCAAAAGAATTTATGTTTATTGAACCAAAAGACAGTTTATCTGCTATTTTTTGTGCTTTATTGATGTTTCTTGTCCAAATTGAGGCATTTAATCCATATTCTGAATTTGTCAGTTCTCGCACTAATTTATTAACTGAGCTGAACTTTTTCAATAAAATGACTGGCCCAAAAATCGGTTCTGTCAACCCTATTTTTTTCTCCTTTAAATTTTCAATTATTGTAGGCTCGAAATAATATCCCTTTCTGTGCAAACGTTTTTTCCCATAAATTATTTTGTTTCCATTTTTAACAAGATTTCGCAGTTGCCATTGAATGCTTTTTAACTGAAATTTTCTTGCTATTGGGCCCAATTTTAATGTCCACCAAGTGTCGCAAGAAATCTGCGTTAGCGGACCGCACTTTTAGTGCGGGGTGAATTGCGACACAAAACTTTTTCTTTTACTCTCATTATTTCTTCTATCGAGCGCAGTGCCCTAACGGGCACTCTTTGATGGCTCGATAGGAGAACTTTTTGTGAATCGCGATGTTTTGAATAGCTATCCGCACGCAAAAGCGCAGTGCGTTTACCACTTGCAGTGGTGCACTAAATACAGATACAATATGTTAAGGAAGGACAAGTATAAAAAAATGTATGAAGAAATCTTGAAAGAAATAGCCAAAAGGCATGAAATGCTGATTTTGAGTTTGGCAATCCAACCAGAACACACGCATATTGTTGTAAGCACTAGGCCTTGCATTTCCCAGTCAAAAGCATTACAGTTACTGAAAGGCGGTTCAAGTTATGAGTTGTTCAGAAGACAGCCTTTGTTCAGGTTAAGGTATCCTAAAGGGCATTTCTGGAGCCCAGGAAAGTTTGCTAGAACAGTTGGGAACGTTGACTTGGAAACAACAATAGATTACGTTGAAAAGCAAGCAAATCAAACAATGCTTTCAAACTTCCTCTAATCGCAGAAACTCCGAGTCGCCCGCAGGCGACCTCGCCCCGCAAGGGCGAGCCTTTAGGTCGGAGAGAATGTCATTTACTTTAAATATATGCTTCCAAAAATAGTAAATTTTATGATCACGGGCAAATGTAACAATAACTGCGCTTATTGCTATGCCATTGTTGAAGGCAGTGATCTAAATTTTCGAGAATTAAAAAAAGCATTCT
Source organism: Candidatus Diapherotrites archaeon (assembly GCA_040755695.1). Classification (NCBI taxonomy): domain Archaea; kingdom Nanobdellati; phylum Candidatus Iainarchaeota; class Candidatus Iainarchaeia; order Candidatus Iainarchaeales; family Candidatus Iainarchaeaceae; genus Candidatus Iainarchaeum; species Candidatus Iainarchaeum sp. Next base: position 264,333 of record JBFMAK010000001.1, read on the forward strand.
CTATTCTTAAAAATAAAGGAGTTAAAGAGGTTATATTGTGCGGCTGGGAACCAACTTTAAGACCGGATTTCAAAAAGATCGTGCGAGAATTAAAAAAGTAGGGGTTTAAGATAATTCTAGATACTGATGGAGATTTCTTTTTTAAAAACAGAAAAATAGTAACTGAAAATATTTTTATCTTGAGTTTTCCTTTAGATTTTCCAGATAGAAGTTATAGAAATAAAAAGAACTTTGAAAATATTTTGCGGGCCCTTAATTTCTATAAGCCTGTTAAAAAGAGACCTATAATTTGTATTGGAACAGTAGTGACAAGAGATAATTTTAATAAATTGCAGGAAATTGGCAGATTACTTGAAAATTATCCAATTGATGTGTGGAAACTGTACCAATTTACACCGACTGGAGGTAATGCGAAAAAGAACCGAGGAAAACTAGAAATTACAAAAACCCTTTTCAATCAGGCTACCAAGAACCTGAAGTGCCTTTTTTCTAATCATTTTAAAGTCATAATATCCCCAGCACGAGAGAGAAGCAAAGCATATTTTTTGATAAAACCGGACGGAGTTGTTTTCACACCAATAAAAGAAAATAATTCTTTTGGCGAAATCAAAATTGGCAACATATTTGATAAAGATATTGAAGAAAAATGGAGTAAGGCAAAGGTGTCAGGCAATTATTTGAAAAAGATTGAATGCTTTAATCAACAATTCTTTAAATCCAAGAATCAAAACTCAAAAAACACATTAAACTATTAAACACTCAATTCTTCCTCTTGGTTGCTTTTTCTATTCTGTCCATTGCTTCTTCTATTAGAGAGTATTTTGTGGCGTAGCTCATTCTGATGAATCCTTCTCCTTGGCAGCCGAATTCTGTTCCTGGGACAGTTAAGACAGAGGCTTTCTTAAGCAGGAATTCAGAGAACTGCTTTGAATTCATTTCCTTGAAATTGAAGCTGGGGAAGGCATAGAATGCGCCTTCAGGCCTGACTTTCACGTGCAGGCAGTGAATATCATTAATTCTTTTTAGTATTAGCTTTCTTCTCCTGTCGTACTCTCTTCTCATCTCAATTGCGTTCTTCAGGCTGCCTTGGAGTGCTGCCTCTGCTGCCTTCTGGCTTACTGTCGGAGCGCAAATGCTTGAATACAAGTGCAAGTGAACAATGTTTTTGGTGAACCATTCAGGCCCAATAAGGTATCCAATTCTGAAGCCTGCCATTGCATAAGTCTTAGAGAAAGAGAAGAGTGAAACAACATTGTCCTGCATTCCGTTCAATGAAGCAATTGAAATGTGCTTGGCTTTATTGTAAACCAGGAACTCGTATGCTTCATCGCTCAAAATCATTAATTCGTTCTCTACTGCAATGTCTGCTATTTCCTCTAATAATTTCTTTTTGTACACTGTTCCAATGGGGTTGCTTGGAGTGTTGAGTATTATGCCTCTTGTCTTTAATGTTATTTTCTGCTTTAATTCGTCAGGATTCAATTGAAAGCCGTCTTCTTCCCTCAAAAAATAGCTTAAGGCTTCTGCGTCCATCAAGTCTGCAATGTTAATGTAGTTCATGAAGCCTGGGTTCGGAATGAATAATTCTTCCCCCGGGTCTAAGACTTCCATTGCGCTCAAGAGCAGGCCTTCAGTCGAACCGCAGGTCACAACAACATTTTCAGGGCTGCAGTAAATTTTATTTTGCTTCCTTGCCTTCCTTGCAATTAATTCCCTTAATTCTTTTCTCCCAATTGGAGGAGAATAATGCGTGAAGCCATTGTCAAGGCATTTTTTGGTGAATTCAATTACGTGCTTCGGGGTGTCAAAGTCTGGCTCTCCAGGCCCCAGAGAAATTATTTTCTTGTCTTCTTCTGCCATCTGGATTATTTTTGCCATCCCTGAAGCAGGCAGGTAAACAGAGCGCTCAGAGCAGATCTTTTCAATTAGCTCGTGCTTGTACTTTGAAAGAACTATTTTTTTCTTTTTTTTCATCTTACAACCCTTGCGTCTACAGCTATTACTTCTTTCTCGTTTGCAATTACAGGGTTTAAGTCCAATTCCTTTAATTTCTCGCGCATCATTAAAGTGTTAACCTTCAAGAGCATTGCCTCTAATTTCTTGAAATTTATTGAATGCTCCCCTCTAATCCCCTTCAGCAAGGGAAAGCCCTTGATTTCTGAAATCATTACCCTTGCTTCCCTCCTGTCAATAGGGCATATCCTCAAAGAAAAGTCTTTCATTACCTCAACAAAAATGCCCCCTAAACCGAAAATAATTGTTGGCCCGAATTGTTCGTCAAGCTTTCCCCCAATTATGAGTTGTTTTCCTTCAAGGAATTTTTGAATATAGATTCCTTCAATTCTCGCGCGAGGAGCATGCTTGTGCGCGTTCTTCAGCATTAAATAAAAATTTTTTACTGCCTCGTGCTCTGACTTGATGTTTACTTGAACGCCCCCAATATCGCTTTTATGGGATATTGCCTCTGAAACAATCTTCATTGCAATTGGAAAGCCCAGCTTCCTGCACGCTGAAAGAAGCTCCTCTTCATTCTTCGCTAATTTCCCGAAAGCGAACTCTATCCTGTATTTTTTGAGCATTTTGGCTGAACTAAGCAAGTTCATATTTTCCATCCAGCTATAATTTAGAAACAACATTTATTAAATTTTTTCGTGCCCTAATCTCTAATTACACTATTCTAGGTTCTTTAAATGAAACTCAAGATATTGGGCGCAGGAAGAGAGGTTGGAAGAAGCTCCTTCCTCCTCGACTTCGGAGAAAAAATTCTTTTGGACAGGGGAGTGAAGTTCCATCAAAAAGAAATCCATTACCCTATGCCAGTGCACACAAACATTAAGGCAGCAATAATAAGCCACGCGCATATGGACCATTCTGGAGACCTGCCTGAATTCTTCATTAAATCCAGCGCCATAACCTTCATGACCCAGGCAACATTTGATTTAAGCGAAATACTCTGGAGGGACACAATAAAGATCTCAAAAATCGAGGGAGCACAATTAAGGTATTCCTCTGATGAAATAAAAAAAACTGAAAGGTTCACTTTCCCTATTCCTTACAGGAAAAAAATTAATGTCTCAGACCATTGCTCCATGGAATTCTTTGACGCAGGCCACATCCTTGGAAGCGCAATAACAAAATTATGGATTAAAAATAAAAGCCTTGTGTACACTGGAGACTTCAAGATAGATGAAACCCGCCTATTCAAGGGCGCTGACACAAGAATAGGGAAAACCAATTATTTGATAATTGAAAGCACTTATGGGAACAGGGAGCATCCAAGAAGGAGAAAAACAGAAAAGCAATTCATTGAAAGCGTGCAAGACACATTAGATAATGGAGGATTCGCTTTAGTGCCCGCCTTTGCTGTTGGAAGAAGCCAGGAAATAATTGACATTTTATACGAATACAAGATTGAGGCCCCAATATACTATGACGGAATGGGCCAGAAGGCTGCAATGGTTTCATTAAAGCACAAGGAATTATTGAAGGACCCAAAATTTTTAGCTAAAGCACTGAATTCAGCGAAATGGGTTAAGGGAGGCAACAGGAACAAAATCATAAAAAAGCCCTGCATTATAGTTACCAGCGCTGGAATGCTTGAAGGCGGGCCAATAATATGGTACTTGAAGCACTTGTACAATGACCCGAAAACAAAAATCTTCCTTACAGGATACCAGGTAGAGCACACAAACGGAAGAAGGCTTCTGGACAGAAAAGAAATAGTATTGGATGGAGAAAAGGTAAAGGTTGCCTGCCAAGTGGAAAAATATGATTTCTCTGCTCATGCATCGCAGGGAGAGCTCCTTGAATTAGTGAGGAAACTGGAACCTGAAGTGGTTGTGTGCGTTCACGGCGACCCTGAAGTAATGGACGTATTCCAGGAAGAATTGAGTGCCCTAGGATTCAAGAGCACTGCACCCAAAAACGGCGAAGAATTAACATTAAAGGAATGAGAATGCCAAGAGTAATTCAAACCTTAAAGCATGCTTTAATTGCACTCAAAAGCAATCCAGTCCTTTTTATCCCAAAAATATTTCTTGCGCTGTTATGGAGCTTTTTCCTCCTTGAAGTAATAAAACTATTCATTGAACTCCAGAAAATTAATTTGCAAATTCAAGCTTATGGGGCAGGCGAATTGAATGCCTTTATTGCAAAAACCTTTTTCCTCCTAGGAATTGCAATTGCATTGTTTGTTGTGGATACAATTGTAAATGCAACCTATCCTTTAATGCTCAAGGCATTCTACGAGAAAAAAAAGCCTTCTTTTTGGCATTCGCTTTCCCGCGTTCTAAAGAATTCCCCTTCAATTGTATTTCCAGTAATTGCTGCATTCCTGCTTTCAATTGCAGTAATAATGCCTTTTGTCCTGCTCTTCGTGCAGTCTTTTGCCTCAAACAATTCTTTGGGCCAAATAGTTTTTGCAGTCCTGCTTCTTGCAATGGTTTTCATTGTGTCAATTGCAACCTTTTTCATTTACCCTATTGCGGTCCTGGAAAAGAAAGGCTTTTCCTCCATTCTGCAAAGCGTCCGCTCTGCAAGAAAGAACCTTAAGCCTGTGTCAGTTGGAGTTCTGATAACCTATGCTTTGAGCGTAAGCACAGCTTTTCTTGGCGTGGCTGCTGGCTCTTCAAGTTTGGCTGGAAGCCTTTTAAGCATTTCAAGCATCATAATATTTTTCGGCCTAAGAATAGTTACTGTTGTGACCTCAACCTACAGCATTATACTGAACCCGGCAATATATTTTGAGTACGAGAAAAAAATGAAACTGAAAGGTGAATTGAATTGAAGGAATTCTGCCCCAAGTGCGGTTCAAAGCAAAAGCCTTTCATTAAAGGCTTCTGCATGAAATGCTTCCTTGAATCAAAAGAATTAATTGAATTGCCAAAAGAACTTGCTTTAGAGAAATGCCCTCACTGCAGTAAATTCAAGCTAAGGAATGCTTGGGTTGAAGAATTATGGCCTTCAATAGAAGAAACAGTCAAAAGCAAAGTGAAAGCGCTTGAAGGAAAAATTGTTTCAATAGAGGTTTCATTAAAGGAAGAAAGAGAAGAAAAAATTACTGCATTGGCGAAAATAAAAATGCTTGCAGAAGGAAACCCAGTGCAGTTATTGAAGGAAGTTCCAATAAAGTTATCCAAGGTTTTATGCGATCCCTGCATGAAGCTGTCCTCAGAATACCATGAATCAGTAATCCAAATAAGGTTTGAAAGAGAGAAAGAAGGAGAGTGGCTTTCAATCCTGGAGAAAATGCACGAGAAACTTGAGCCCTTAAGCAGAAAGGACTCACTTGCAAAAATAACCAAAATAGAAAAAGAAAGGAAAGGATATGATTTATGGATTGGCTCAAAGAGGGCAGGAAAGATTTTGGCTGAAGACTTGGCAAGAAAATTCAATTCAAAGGTAACCTACTCTTACACCACAATAGGGGTGAAGGACTCAGGCAAGCAGAAAAAGAGATACACGTTCTGCGTGAGAATATAGAATTAAAGCAATTCAATTAATTAGAATTATAATTCAAACTTCTTCAGTTTGTCCTCAATTTCCTTTACAGGCATTGAAGAAACAAGCAATGGAATCTTCTCTGATTCGGCGATCTTTATTGCTATAGGGTCAACGTTCTTTGAAATCCCGTGCAGTACAACAATTGAAGGCCTCATGTCGGTAGAGAACCTTCCAATCTTGACTGCAATCATTGGCGATCTTCCATTTTCTACCTGCTGGAAGATTAAAGCCCTTTCAGGGGTCTTCCCGTACAATAGCATGTATTCGTGCACTGGCACATCCAGTATTACCTTCAGTGAATCAATTATGGTATAACCGTAAATCTGGGTTTCCTTGAGCTTGTGAGGGTTTGCTACAACTTGGCCCCCAATCTTTTCCGCAAAGTCAATTCCTTTCACTGCTGCAGTGAATTCATGCACTCCAAACACTTCCTGTGAAGGAATAAAGTCTTTCTCTAACTGCTTTCTTATCTTGCCCCCTCTCTTTTCGTCCAATTCAATCAATGAGCTGACAAGCCTGTTTACTACACCAATTCCAGGGCTCTTCCTTCTCCCTCCCTCGTAATCAGAAATAGTTGAAGAAGAAACCTTGAGGTATTCAGCCAGTTCAGTTTGGCTTATGCCGAATATTTCCCTCCATTTCTTCATTGAGCCCCCAGGGTTCTTTGAAAGGGTAATCTCCCCTGCCATTGCAACATTCAATTTCTCCATTAAAAACAATTTCCCCTTAACAGAAAAAAATAATTAAGAAAAAAGCATTAAAAAACCTTACGTCAATCGCCCTTTTTTCAATTCGTTGATTCTCAAACAAATTTCAATTTTCCTTCTTTTCCTTTAACGGGCCCGGCGGGATATGCTAAATTGGTATAATGAACCCATTTTTTCCCTCTAAATTTTTAAGGTTTTTTTAATTCACTTTTTTATTGTTTTGGTTTTTTTTGAGATTTTTGTTGGTAGGTATTATTAATTTTTTTGTGCATATTTTTTGTATGATTGAGTATCCTTCTGTTGAAAAGATCATTGAGTTTAATTTGTTGTCTTTGAGTGTAATAAAAGTGAAAAAAGCAGATTCTTCAAGAGTTTTGAGCAGGCAGAAGATAGTGGCTGTTATTGATTCTTGTAAAAAAATTAAGGGGGATATTTTTGATAAGGCTGTTGTTCTGCTTAAGGGTCTGGTTCAGGCGCATGCTTTTGCAAGTGGTAACAGGAGAACTGCTTTTCTTGCAATGAAATATTTTTTGGTTATAAACAATCACAAGTTAGGAGTTGAGGATAAGGCCGAGAATGCCAGAGTCATTTTTGGGATCAGGGAAAAGTATTATTCTGATGAAGAAATTAAGGAGTGGGTTAAGCATGGCAAAATCAAGGAATTCAAAAGATAGTTTGCGTTATAAAATTGTTTCCGAGGAATTGGAAGCATTCAACAAGCTTGTTAAAGGTCATGAAAAAATCTTAGAGGCAATTGGCAAATTATAAGGTATTTCAGGGAGCACAATTTTAGTTTTCTTTCTTTCCTTTAACGGGCCCGGTGGGATTTGAACCCACGACCTACGCCTTGCTTCCGCCTCTTTTTCTTTTTAGAAAAAAGAAAAAGGGGCAGTAGGAGTGCGTTGCCCTATCCAGGCTAGGCTACGGGCCCTTTACTCCTTTAATAAAATCTTGAAAGAAAAAGAAGAAAAAAGGGAAGGGAAAAAGGGTTTCAGCAATCTTTTTATACAGGTTATGTTTCTATTTTTAGCAAAACAGTTTGAGAGAATAACAGGTAAAAGAATATGTAATGCTAATTTTTTTCTATAAAATTGACTTTTTTTGGCTCTATTTACTGTTCGTTTTAACTTTTTCAGGATAATCTTTTCGGAAAACAACTTTTTACACCCTCTTTAATTTTTACTTAATCTTTTTATGTAAGAAGATAAATATATTAAACCCAAAGGAATTCCAACGCCCTCATTCTTTAAGAGGTATTTCACTACGGGTTTAACCAACAATAATTTTATTTTCAAGTTTAAAACCTAAAAAAACCTTAATAAAAAAATATATCAACAAAATAATTTAAAGCTTGTGAATTCCACTGCTTTTAAGCAGTGGTGAAGTCTGATTCTTTTTTTCTTTTGTTTGTGGTTATTGTTCCTCTTGTCGGTGCACGTTGTTTTTCGCGCGCCGGCAGGAGGAAGTTTACATATGAACGATTTACCTACTTATAGTTCTAGCATAGGTAAGTTAAAGGTTCATGTTGGAATCAAGGCAAAGTACTGTCATAAGATTTTTTCTGATGAGAATGTGAGAAATCGTTGTGCTGACATTTTCAGTGAAGTTTTTAGGGAGAAGGATATTTGTGTTGATTCTTTGGGTTTTAATGATGACCATTGTCACATGGTTTTTGATTTGGGGTCGAGGTATGCTTTGTGGCAGGTGATGAAGGCTTTGAAGGGTAGGAGCAGTAGAGTGTTAATGCAGGAGTTTCCTTTTTTGAGAAAGAAATATTTTTGGGGTGGCCACCTCTGGAATCCCAGTTATTACCTTGACGGAGTTGGAAAAGACGAAAATAAAATGAATAATTATGTGAACAATCAAAAGTACGGAAAACCAAAACAAGAGAACAACAAGCAGACAAGGCTCACTCAGTTCATGCCACCGACTTCAGTCGGTGGTAATTGACATTTCAAACTCTTGTAAAAAAATTATTTGCTTAATAAACTTTAGGTTGAATTTCAATCAACTAAAAAGTTGATTATTAATTGACTCCATGACAAAAAGTTTTACTGCAATCAAAAAAATTGAGGACGTAAACCTTGACAGAATCTTCAGCGAATTGTTTGAAAAAAATACAGTGATTCCAGTAACAGTAAGTATGAATCCAATTCTATCAAAACAATTAAACGAGAGAATAATAGGATACTTTAAGAAATAACCTTAAATTCCATCCTCTTTTAAAGATTATGGAATTAAATTTTTTGAATGAAAGCAGGGAAACAAATGACTGCAAAGAATCTTCCATACAGAAAAGGATATGTTAAGGTTAGCGACGGGCATAGACTTTATTTTGAACTTTTAGGCAACCCTTGTGGTAGACCTGTTTTGTTTTTGCACGGCGGTCCTGGAGCAGGCTTTAGTAAAAAGGACAGAAAATTTTTTAACAAAAAAAAGTTAAAAGTTATATTCTTTGATCAGAGGGGAGCGGGAAAAAGCAAACCGTTCGCAAGCTTAAAAGGTAATACGACTTTCAAGTTGGTTGAGGATATAAAAAAGCTTCTCACCTATTTGAATATAGATAAAGTTTTTTTGTTTGGTGGTAGCTGGGGTTCAACCCTTGCTCTTCTTTTTGCTATAAAATACCCTGAAAAGGTTACAGGAATGCTTTTGAGGGGAATTTTTCTGGCATCATCTAAAGACATAAATTATATTTTTAATGGGCCAGTAAAAGATATCTTCCCAGAGGCAAGAGAAAGGTTTTTGGACTTGGTTCCAAAAAAATATAAAAAAAATTATGTAAAATATTATTTTAATCAAATGAAATCACCTGTCCATAAAATTAGAGAAAAATTTGCTTTTGAATGGACTTATTATGAGAATTCAATACTTCAATTAAAAACTACTAATACAAAGATTAAAAGAAAACTTCGTAGATGGAATTACAGGGCTTGTGCGCTCGTAGAAGCATATTATACATTGAACAACTTTTTCTTAAAAGAAAATTACATACTTAAAAATGTTAACAGAATTTCGCACATTAAAACCGTAATAATTCATGGAAGATATGACATGGTTTGCTCTCCTTTGAGTGCTTACCTGTTGCATAAAAAAATCAAAAACAGCAAACTTTACTTTGTAACTGCCGGACATTACAGTGGTGAAAAAGAAATAAAATCAAAGATAATTTCAGAAATGAAAAAAGTATAGTTGACTTATTTATAGGAGTTGATACTGTATTGTTAATTAAAACACAAAATTGACTTTATATTGCAAGTTATATTGATTTGATGCAATTAATAAAAAAATGCTGTTTTTATGTTCCTTTAAATTAGAATTGAAAGAATGAATCCTGCGGCAAGGGGTATTGTAATATTGTCATCTATTGGAATGAATTCTGCGAGCATCCCAATTATTGCTGTGCTCAATGCAATCCACGGTGCGAACAGTATCTGCAGGTAAAAGAATGAAATTACAACCCCTGCTGCTGTCCCCTCTAATGTTCTATTGTTGTACAGTTTGAATTTTCCAATGCTTTTTCCAACGATTGTTGCAATGCTGTCGCCGAAAACCAATACCAGTAATGCGCCCATTAAAACCAGAAAATTAGAGTAAAAAATTAATGACGCAAGAAGAATGCCCCCAAAAAACATTATTGCGCCTCTTCCAGGCAGCTTTTTTTCTTCTTCCCTGCCCACAGCTTTAATTATTTTGTGCAGGAAGCTTTTCTCGTCTCTTTTTGCGTGGAATGAAAGCCCTAAGCCTAACACCACAATGCCTGCACTCAAAAAAAGAAAGTTCACTGCCCCAATGAAGCCTAACACCAATATCATTACGCAGCCAAAGAAATAGTGAACGAACTGCCTTCTCAATTCCTTCCTCATTTAATTCAGTCCAATTCTTTTTAGCATAATAAGAAGAAAGGAAAAAAAGAAAAAAGGAAGGGGGAAATTGCCTTAATAGCCGCAGTTTGGTGCTGTTCCGCCCTTGAACAGGTAGTTCACAAGGTATATTACGTCTGTTACTGTTGCTTTCCGCCATTTTTATGTTTTCATTATGTCTCTTAAGTCAAATATTTTGCAGTTATCTATTTCCTTTATTTCTGCTTTTTTTGCTATTATAATAAATTGCCTTTCATAATTGCCATGCAAATTTATTTGCTCTGCCTTTCTTTTGATTTTGTATAAAATTTCTTGTGCTTCTTTTTTTATTATTTTTTTCCATTTTACTTCCCCGCATAATATTTTACTTTTTAGTCTGTCAATTCCTACAATATCAATTTCTTCTTTTTTGTTCCACCACCTGCCAAAAATAAAGTTATTGAACGGCTTTTGCTTTTTTATCCATTCAAGGGCAATCTCCTCAAATGCTTTTCCAACAAAAGCGTTTAATTCAGGGTTTATTTTTTCTTCAATCAGTTTTTTCTGTCTTCCTTGCTCAATGTATTCATTGTTTTCAAATATGAATTTGAACCAGAATTTAAAATAATTATCTTTCAGTACGTAAACACCCCTTCTTGATTTTTCTGGCTTGAAATCGGTGATGGGCACTCTCCTCTCAATTAAATGAAGTTTCTGAAGCACGCTGGCATACTTGGTTATTTTTGCTTTGTCTATTCCTGTGTCATTCATTATTTCCCCTATTTTAGTGTTCCCTTTTGCAATAGATTTTATTATTGAATAATAAGTGCTTGGTTCATTGAGTTCCTGCTGTATGACGTACTGTACATCCTGATACAAAAACTTGTTTTTGTTTAATACTTTCTCCAGTAAGTTTTCAGTCAATTTTTTGTTTTGGTCAAATTCCAACAAATATGCTGGAGTGCCCCCTAAGACGGCATAATTAATGGTCTTTTCCTCCGGTGAAGCTTTTGGAAAAAAACTGGAGGCGTCCTCAAATTTTAGCGGTTCTAGCTGTATTTGTTCAGTTCTTCTACCATAAATAGGGGACTTGTAACCTAACAGTGACTCCATCATTCTTATTGAGGAACCACATAATACAATAAAAGATGGTTTTTTGCTGAAATTCTTGTCCCAGTGCTCTTGCAGAATTGAAGGCACTGCCTTATTTGATTCTACGAGAAAAGGAAACTCATCAAATAGTACGGGCGCCTGCTTTTCTGCCAGATAAATAAACAGAGAGTCATAGTTCTGGAAAGGATTTGATTTAAGGAAAACGTCATGGAAAAATGCTGATGCTTCTTCACTCATTTTTTTGAGCTGTTCTTTCTCAGATTCCTGCCTTGCCACAAGATATAATGCCTTGTGCCTTCTTGCAAACTCGTTCAGCAAAGCTGTTTTTCCAACCCTCCTCCTACCATAAAGAACTACAAGTTTTGGGGTTCCTTCATTATACAGCTTTTCAAGCAACCTTACTTCATCAACCCTGTCAATAAACAAGTATACTCACAAGTATACTATTCTAAAGTATACTATTTAAACGTATGCTTTAAAAATAACAAAATTATAAAAATAAAAAAAAAGAAGGGGGAAATTGCCTTAATAGCCGCAGTTTGGTGCTGTTCCGCCCTTGAATAGATAGTTCACAAGGTATATTACGTCTGTTACGTTCACTTTCCCGTCATTGTTTACGTCTGCTGCATCCATGTCTGCCGGTGCAGGCCCGCCTTTGAACAGGTAGTTTACCAAGTATATTACGTCTGATACAGTTACTTTTCCGTCATCCAATTTAGCGTCTCCGCACACGCTTCTCACCTGAATTTGTGCAGTATCTTCATCGAATCCTGTATAGTTGTCTGTTGCCTTAAAGGTGAAATCATATGGCAGTACTGTATTTGCATCAAGCCCTGGAGTCCAAGTGAATGTTCCTGTTCCATTACCATTGTCTGTTAGATTACCTAAAGTGTTTGGATTAACGCTCAATGCAATGTCGTCGTCATGGCATTCACTATAATCCAAGTCCTGCGCCGTAATACTCACTGTCGCAGTGCTTCCCTTCAACACTTCCTGATACGTTGGTGCAACGGAAATCGTTGGAAGGCGGTTGACGTTGTTTACTGTTAGGGTATGGTCGCTAAATCCAGAGTAATTTGGTCCATCCCATAAATGAATTCTGAAATTATATTGTCTGGCTTGACAAAAATTAGGAGTCCAATTTAAATAAACTCTATATTCATTTCCAAACCATCTGGCATAAAAATTCATATCAGATAATACGTCTCCTTCAACAGTAAAACTACAATTTGGAGGATTAGTGCAAGGATCTATGCTTGTTAGTGGATTATTAAAATTTTTGTTTTCATCCGTATTATCTTGCAATTTTTCAATTAATGACTTTTCATTGAATATGTAATTATTGTTAACTGCCATTACCAGTGAAATAATTATTATAAAACTTATTGTTGTTAAAAGAAATCCTTTTACGAAGTTCATTGTTTTTTACCCCCTTTCAGTAGCAAAATTGCTACATAAATTTATGAATGTAAAGCAATTTAAATGTTTTTGTTTTGGAACTCTAAAACTATTGCCTTTGTTTACTTCTTAGCACCACAACTGAAACAGCAATTAATACTACCACAATAGTCCAATAATTTGCTTCAGGGGCAGTTGCTTGAGCTTGAGAAACATAAAAATAGCGAGTCATAGTATTGTTTACAGGCTTTGCATCCAGAACATAGTTTCCTGTTCCATCATCAAAATAGGCAGTTGCAACAACACGATAGTTTTGCTTTGCATCTAAATTAGAAGTATTAAAATCATTGAAAACAAAATCTACGGCGTTTCCTGCGGCTACATTATTGATAAATTTTGAGTGGGGGCCGGTCTTTTTTACATTATTTTCATCATATATTTCAAGGGTTACTTTTATGTTATGTTTGTTTGAATCCAAATTCTGTACATTCGCTGTGAAGTTCACTAGCTGGCCTTTCTGGACGCTTTCTGGTGTTATCGTGAAGGAGTTCATGCGGAGGACTTCGTTGTAGTTGATGTCAATGTATACGTTATATCCTGGCTGGTCTTCGAAGATTCGCCCGAAATCTGCTGTTTTGTCAGTGAAAATAATTATTCTAAGACTGCCTTTTCCGGCTTTATTGCACATGTACTGTGCTGTGAGGCTCCATTCATTATTGTCTTGATTTTTTGTAATGAAGTCAGAACCAATCCTAGTGCATTGAGGATCACTAAAACCTGCAACCCCATAAATTTTTGAATAAGCATAGGTTAATGAAACCATTTCGCGGGCATAATTTTTTATTGTTCCAGTAATTGTAAGTGGCTCCCCAATGAAACTATATAAATTGTATTTTGGAAAATAAAAATCGATTCTCGGAACATAAAATTTTGCAGTGTATTTTTTATTCCCATAAGGGCTTGAAACATTGAAATTTATGTCATATGAACCAGTTTCACACCCAATCATTTCGATTGCGCTGTCATAAATTCCTATCTTACTACCTAACCTGTAATAAAAATTATCAAAGGCTCCAACGCATTCATTACCGCAGAAGGCCATAAAAGGCGCTACTGAACCACAATCAGCTGTATAACCCCAAGAAGTATTTATATTTGTTGTTGGGCTGTCCCTAGACGGATTTAAAGCAAAAACCTCTGTTTTAACAGTCGTAGTGTTCCCTGAAATACAATTACCTCCGTTATCCTCCCAACAATTACCGTAATATGGCCCAAAGCCATTCACATCAATATTTTGGTCACTATTCCCTACAATTTGAACTATCCCTGTTGCGGTCCTACTGTTCCCGCTTTTGTCATACACTCTTGCTTTAACAATTTTTGAGCCAGTGCTTTTGCAATAAATTCGTAAAACAAAATTGACATCATTTGCAGATGGAACTGGCGAAGGAGATCTGCTTGTTTCAATGCAATCGCTGTCAATTAACCAAACAGGGAGCTGCGTGCTGCCATCAAATCCTGCCAGAGAAGAAGCATTGGCATTAATATCAATTGTTTGGTTTGGGATGCCCCACCAGGTCTTAAAATCAATTGTTGGCCCAACAGGATCTATAAATGATACTAGAGTTGAAATTGATTGGCTTGCTTTCTGCTGCCCGCAAAGCCCAACACCTGCAGCAGACCCTATACCCACAACAGAATACGTTATATTACCTGAAACAGAAGCATTTATGGTATGAGATACATTAATGTCTACAATACAATTATAGTCAGGAATTTCTGGGTGGTCAGGTCTGCCAGGATTACAGATAGGTTCTCCCTGTTTGTAAATAATGTTAGTGATAGGGTAACCTGAAGGCAGAGCCTCTAAATAACACTCCTGCAAAAGTTTAGGGTAATTGTCTCTGAACTCTTTAGGAATTTTTTCGTTACCTAAATCATTAAAAGTCATTGCGTCATCCCACCAATTATAGCTGGCTCTAATTGTAACTTTCATTGAATTAGTTGTATTCTTCGTAAAGGTTGGCGTGCCTCCAGTGTCATTAAATACGCCGTCTGGGTTTGCATTAATGTCCTGAACTGCAAAATTGTATGCCTGGGCTCCGCTCAAAGCGAAGATTAGTATGACTGCTAAAGCAAGAAACTTCTTCATTTTTCAGGACCTTTTGGCGTTTGATTGTATTAATTATAGTGCAAGGGCATTTAACTTTTTCGCTGCCCCTTTTCTCTTTTAAAAAAAGAGAAAAGATTTCAAAGCTCTGCTTTGAAAATTTTCAAGCAAAGCTTGAAATGTGGTAAGTTGCCCCAAAAGAGAAAAAAACAGAAGAGCTTTTAAATATTGCATTGCATTACATTGTATTGCATGGAGAATATTTGCTTGAGATTGGGTTCTGCGCTTTCAAGGCAGATTGAAAAGGACATGAAGGAATTCAAGTACAGCACCAAAACAGAATTCATCAGAGAAGCAATCAGGAGCAAGCTCAGCTCGTTGGATGAAGAAAGAAAGAAGAAGAGAGCTTGGGAAGCGCTGTTTGCAGCTAGAGGCGCACTCAAAGGTAAAAGCAGGTTCAAGACAGATGAAGAGTTTTACAATTGGAGGCATGGAGAGGGAAGCAAAGAAATGATGGAATATTATGAGAAAAAGTTTGGCCTTAATCAAAAATGACTTCTTCTGGCTTTTTTGATTCAACTATATCTGAGAGTTCTTCGAACTGTTTGTCTCTCGTAATCATTAAAGCTTTATTGTCTCTTGCAATAACTGCATGAAAAACATCATTGAATGGCAGGTCTCTTTTTTCTGCAATTTGTTTTGCTTCAATGGTTTGCTTTGTTGTTGCAGGAGCTTCAATAAGAATGTCCTTGAAATAAGAAAACATTTCTTCTACAAATTCTTTTGGAAAGAGCCTTAATTCAAACAGGACAGGCTCAGCATAAATTATTTTGCAATTATGCTTTATGCAGTTATTAAGAAACTGGAAAGCAAACTCCCCCAACGGCCTTATGCCGTCCATTCTGTCCTCAAGGTAGTCCCTCTAGATCGAGGTGTCCAAGTAAAACCTTTTTTTCATAAGAATTATTTTTTTATTAGGGAGAAGACAGAGTCAACAGGATTCAAGGCCTTGTACTTGAGGTTTATTCTTTCAATCATTTTTTCTTCTATGAGGTCTTCAAGTATTTTCTTGAGTTTGCTTTCCTCTATTTCTGTGAGCTCAATTAATTCGTCCAGAAAGAGTTCCTCGAACTTGAGGAGAGAGCACAATACTTTCGCGTGGCTTTCAGAGAATTTCGTTCCCAAATCCTCTTTTGAGGCTTTCAGGCAGGCTGCCTGCATTAAACTCATCAATTGAATTGAACTCCAAGAGAACTGTTTTGAGGGAGCGCGCCCTTTTTTTCTGAAGCAAGGACGCGCTCAGGGCTAGGCTCTCAAAAAACCAACTCTCTGGAAATAATTCTTTTCCCTGCAATTAATAGGGTTAAAGTTTAATTTAGTGGGTTAAAGTTTAATTTAGTTCAACTGAAAAGTTTAATTTTTGCTTTTTCCCCCTTTTTTGCCTTTTAATGCAATAAAATTATTAATTTCTTAAGGCATTATTTTGTGGTGTAATAAATGCCTTTGCAGCACGTGCACAAGCAGAACATCATTGACTCAAACAAGGAATTAAAGGAAGTATACCTTAATCTCATGGTTTCCTTTTTTGCTGTGTCAATGATTGACTTGTTCATTCCAGTGTACCTTCTCCAATTAGGCTACAGCTTATTTGATGCAGCATTATTCTGGCTTGTATTCTTGCTGTTCATTGCTTTCACTTATCCTTTCAGCGCAAAGCTTTCTGAGAGAATTGGGGTAAAGCACACAATTCTATTGAGCGCTCCATTGCTCATAATATTTTATCTTTCAATGTATTCTTTGAGCTTCAATTATTTTCCTGTGCTCTTGCTTGCAGTCCTTTTGGGAATAACTAAAGGAATTTACTGGATGCCCTTAGAGATAGATTTCATTGCCAACTGCCATAAGAGGGTGAAGGGAAGGGAAGTAGGCTACAGCCAGGTTTTCCCAAGGCATGGAAGAATTTTAGGGTCAATAATTGGGGCTGTAGTATTGGTTTCTTTTGGCTTCCAGTCATTGTTCCTGTTTGTTGTCGTAATTCTTATTGCTTCAATTATTCCCTTGTTCACCTCAAAGGATTTCCCTCCGAAAACTAGGGATCACTGGGATTACGCCTTCTCCGGGAGTTCACTGAAATATTTTTTTGGCGCAGCAGTAGAAGGAACATATGATGTGTTTGAGAGTTTTTTATGGCCTTTATTCATCTTTTTTTCCTTCGGAGGCCTTGTGGCAGGAAAAAGCATTTACTCCATAGGCTTTGCTTCCTCAATCCTTGTAATTGCGACAATTGTTTTTGCTTTCATTGCAGGAAAGAAGACAGACCAAGGAAAAGGAAGGCAGATGCTATTGATTGGGGCAGCAGTAGGTTTTTTTTCTGCTTTGGCTGCAGTTTTCGCTTCAAGTGAAGCCGCAATCTTATTGATTTCTTTCCTGGTTGGAATTGGAATTGTAATGAGGAGCGTTCCATTCACTGAATACATGTTTTCCCTGATAAGAAGGCAGAGCATTGAAGGAGGCCTTATAGTGAGAGAGGCAGGCCTCACTTTAGGCAGGATTATTTCCTTTTCAGCCTTCTTTCTGCTTGGCTTTGCTTTCCCTCAGGCATTCACTGCAGTATTCATTATAACAGCGATTGCAAGCGCCTACTTTCTGGTCGTAAAATTAGAATGATCATTTCTCCCACTCTTCCAGAATTTTTTTCATTGAATTCCAAATAATACCCCTTTCTTTTATTTGATGCGGTGAAACTAACTTCCAAAACTTTTCAAGCAATTTTCTGTATTTCTGCCATAACTCAATGTCCCTTTTGCTTCCATATCCCAAAATAAAATTTTTTTCTGCTTCAAGCCCAAGTTTATGTCCTTTTTCCATAGAAAACTTTCGTGCAGGAGTATTTTTTGCATATTCCAATTCTGCTGCTTCATGGTGTGCAGCTGCCTCTCGGAGTATTTTCGGCTTGATTCTTTCGCTTATCAAAACTTTTCCGTTAGCAGAAATTGTTCCATCGACAATTCCCAAATAACCATTGTTTTCACACAAATAATATTTTATGCCGTTTCTTGTTTTGAGTTCTTGTTTGATTTTGTATTGGCTTTCAGGCAGCCTCTTTCTCGCTGTTGCAATTAATCTCTTAATTCTTTTTTCTCTTAACTTTCTTTTTTTTCTTATTATAAACCTTCTTCTTTTTTGTGCAGGCATTAAATTCACCTTATTAATCCGTTTTCTTTAATGTATTTTCTTACCTGCTTTAAAATTCTTGCTGTCCTCCACCTTACTGTCACTTCGCTGATGCCAAATCTTTCGCCTATCTCTTTTGGTTTAAGAAATGGTTTGCCTTCAATTCCAAAACGGCAGAATACAATGTCTTGATGTTTTGGGGCCATCCTCTTTATTATTCTGATAACCTTATTGTAGATTTCCTTGATTTCGTATTTTTCTTCTGGTGTTAGAACTTTGATTTTGAATTCAAGTGAATTGTCTATTTTTCCTTTTCTTGACTTCAATCTATCGCCGAGCACAATAATCTCTTCTAATGACACCTCTTTTTTTGCTATGCTTTTTTTCTTTCTCATGTAATCAATCATTTCATTTAATGCTACCCTGTACAAAAAAGTGCTTGGATTTGCTTTTATTTTCGGGTTATACTGGGGCAGGGTTCTATGAAGTTTAATTAGAGACCTTTGCACTAAATCTTTTTTTTCTTCTGCTGTTGGATTGAATTTGACTGCAATTGACTCAAAATAACTCTTGGCTTTTTTAACTAAATGATCAAATGCTTTAGGATCCCTTTTTGCTTTTTCCATGAGCTCTCTTGTAATAAAAAGTTTTTCTCTTGCTCTTTTTTCTCTGGGCAGAATAATTCTTTTAGGCTTCCTTTTCAGCTGCATTAAATTTCACCTACAATTTCTCGCAGTATACCATCAAGTGGGAGGAATGGAACGGCTCGAGTGGAATGCTTTGAATTATTTTGAATTCTTCTCTTAGCTTTCTGGTTTCCTGCTCGAAGACCTTTTTTTCGCTTAATTGCTGGGAGATGCTTTTGGCTTTGATTGCAATTAACCCTTTTGCTTTCTTTTTCAGGAAAAGCCTTGCATTCTTAAGAAAGATTTCGGCCTGGTTCTTCTGCGCTATGTCCTGGTACAATAAATCGAATTTTATTTCCTTTAATTCTCCTGCATAGCTTTCGGGTTTTGCTGCGTCTGCAAGGACTGGCAGGATGTTGGGCCTTGATTCGCTTAATTCAATTAGTTTAGGCATTGCTCTTGCGCTGATGTCGACTCCAGCAATAATTCCTCTTTCGCCTATTACATCAGAGATATGGGATGCAGTTGTTCCTTCTGCAATCCCCAAGTACAATACATTGCTTTTTTCTTTAAGAGGAAGTTCTTTGAGGCCGTTGTTTATTGCTGCAGCAAGCTTTGACCTGAAAGGATTCCAGATCCTGCACTCTATTCCTTCAATTTCAATTAATTCTTCCCCGTAAACCTTCTTTTTTGGAGTCAAATTTTTGGTCAGAATTTTCTTGTTGGAAGAGTAAACGCCTTTAAACTTTTCAATTAATTTTTCTTTGCCCATTTTTTTTCACTTGACCTGGATTTAGTGCAGTTTTCTGACGAGATAAAATGTTTTCTGCCTTTTCCCGCCGATTTTTCTTTTTTTTATTTCTTCAATCTCGAATCCAATTTTTTTTGCTGCTTTTGCCCGGTTTTTGTGGGGCGTAATAATTCTGGGGCACTCCATTTTTCTCCCGTTTTTTTTAGCATTCCGCCCTCATTTTGGGCTCTAACAATTTTATTGCCTCATGCGATAAACCTAAACCCCTGTAATTTTTTTCTATGTTTCCTACCTTTATTATGTTCTCCCTAAAGGAAAAAAAGCCCACTGGCTCTAAAGTGTGCCTTCTCACAATGCTTAGCTCTCTTTCGTCCAAGTAAAATAAAAAAACCTTTCCATCAGAGTCAATAAAGCTTGCAATGAATTTGCCTAAGCTTTCATGATTTTTCTTTCCTTCCAGTTCAATTTCATAAGGTCTTACATGTTTCAATTCCCTTGCTTTTTTTTTGTAGTCCCTGTACTTTTTAATTATGCTCATACACTAAAATTAGCTGTTAACTGAATTAAAATAATTTGCTTTTTTAGGCTTTTTTTGAGAAAAAGTCTTTTTTGGCTGCAATTGAGAGCTTTCCTGAAAGCTTTCTTGCAATTTTTCCTTTCAGTTCTTTTTTTGCTTCCCTTACAGAAGGGTGAGCGAATATGAGGCCGTACTTTGGGGGTTTTGCCTTCTGCTTCAAGTGCCTGAATAATGCCTTTTCTGCTCCAAGCAGTTGAATGGTTGAAGAAGGCATTAAAGCTAATTGTTTTAGTGAACCTGCCTTTGCCAAAAGCCTTGCTGCAATTATTGGAGTGGCAAGCCCAGAGAAATTGGGTGAAAGCTCTTTCATGAGCTTCTCAATGTACTTGGCTATTTCTTCTCGCTCTTTCTTTAATTCCAGTGCGTTCTGCGCAAGCAATTGAATCTGCCTTAAGTCTTCTTTTTCTAATTCTGCTCCCATTGAATTCCTTGCCTTTGCCTCTATTTCTTTTGCCTTAATTTCGTTTTTGTATAATTCCATTACTTTTTTTTGGGTGAAATTTTTTCTTTCCCCTAAAGCAATCAATTTAAGGAAAGCCTCATTGTCCTGCACCATCCTGTTCAATTCAGGGAAGTGCACTCCAAACCATTCCCTTGCCTGCTCTGCAAACAGATTAAAGGCGTTATCCAGGTCCTCAAGGAGATTAACTGCCTTTATTGCATGGTAGTCTCGCCCAGTGAATGCCTCTGCAACCCTCTTCTTTGCCTTGGCTATAAGCCTTTTCCTGAGCTCTTCGCTTTTCTGCATAAAAAAACCTGAATTAAATTAAATAAAGCATTTGTTTAATTATTATTTAATAATTAGTATTGAATTAAATTTATTAAACTGATGAAAATGCAGAACAATTACGAAAAAATAATTGACTTGGCCTTGAGGAGGTCAGTATTCTTTCCTTCAGCCGAAATCTACGGGACAGCATTTTCTGGATTTTATGATTACGGTCCTGTGGGAGAAGCAATAAAAAGGAAAATAATTGATGCCTGGAGGAAAAAATTAGTTCAAAGGGAAGGATTCCTGGAAGTAGACGGAGCGCAGATTCTTCCTGAAAAAGTGTTTGACGCTTCAGGCCACCTGAAAAATTTCAATGACCCTTTAGTTCAATGCACTAAATGCCATTCGCTTTACAGGGCAGACAATCTTCTCTCAGACCACTTGAATGTTAATTTCCCTGAGTCAATGCCTGCAGAGCACTTTGACGAACTAATAAAGAAAAACAAACCGAAATGCCCTAAATGCAAGGGAGAATTAGGTGGAGTGAAGAGATTCAACATGATGCTTAAAGTGCAGGTAGGCGCAACAGGAAAACAGAAAGGCTTTCTAAGGCCGGAAACCTGCCAGAACATCTTCCTTGACTATGACAGGCTTTCAAAGACAATGCGATTAAACCTTCCTTTTGGGATTGCACAGGCAGGAAAAAGCTTCAGGAATGAAATCGCGCCAAGAAACATGCTTTTGAGGGAGAGGGAAATCAATCAAATGGAGATAGAAGTATTCTTCAACCCCAAAAAAATAAATGAAATCAAAAAATTCCATGAACTTGAAAGCAAGAAATTGAATATACAGAAGCTCAAGGAAGAGAAACCAAAAGAAGTTTCAGCAAAAGAATTAGTGGAAAAAAACATTGTGTCAGGAAAGCTCATTGCATATTATCTTGCGAGAGTGCAGGAATTATACGAATTTTACGGCGTGCCAAAAGAGAAGATGAAGTTCAGGCAGTTAGGAGAAGAAGAAAAGGCCTTCTATGCAAAAGAGGCATGGGACTTTGAAATTCTGACCTCGCTTGGATGGATTGAACTTATAGCCTGCAATTATCGTTCTGATTATGATCTTAAAGGCCACGCAAAAGAAAGCAGCAGGAACCTGAAAACAAAAGAAGATGGGGAAGAATTCTATCCTAATGTATTCGAGCTCTCGGCAGGAATAGACAGGACCTTGTACGCCCTATTGGAATTGGCATTACGCGAAGAAACAAAGAAAGGTGAAGCGCGCTTATACTTGGATTTAAAGCCTTCCATTGCGCCTTACATTGCAGGAATCCTTCCTTTGGTGAACAAGGACGGATTAGACGAAAAAGCAGAGAAATTGTTTGAAGAACTGAAATCTTACAATTTGGATTTATTCTATGATGATTCTGGTTCAATTGGAAGAAGGTATGCAAGAATAGACGAAATTGGAGTGCCTTTTGCGATTACAATAGATTATGATTCAATGAAAGATGACACAGTAACTTTGAGAGAGAGGAATTCAACGCAGCAGAAAAGAATTGCAGTAAAAGAACTGCCTGAGCTTTTATGGAAGCTTGAAATAGGCAAAAAGGAATTCAAGGACCTCTGAATTCGCTAATTTTTTATTCTGTTTCCAACACAATTTTTTTTATGCCCTGGTAGCTCAATGGCAGAGCAAATGTTTCGTAAACATTAGGCTGAGAGTTCGAGTCTCTCCCAGGGCTTTTTCTTAAGGCAATTGTTTTAAAACTGAATCATGCCTTAAAATTAATTGGTTTGATTGAAATGCCTGCAGCGCAGAAGAAAGAGGAAGAAACGGATTTCATGCTTTTCTCGGTTTTAGTCATAGCGCTCATAATTGTACTTGGCGCACTAATAATCTTCAATGCCTCAAAGGCAAAGCCTGAGACATTCTCTCAAGTGTACTTTGATCCAGAGAAACTGCCTGAAAAAGTGAAAGCAGGAGAGCAGCTGCCTGTAAACTTTTTCATTGACAACAGGGAAGGCGCAAGGACTGAGTACTCATGGAAGATTAAGGCTGAAAACGAAATTAAGGCGCAAGGAAAAATTTCAGTTGAAGTAGGCCAAGTAAAGGAATTAAACGAAAAAATTTCTTTCCAAAATTCTTACGCCGAAAAGCAGAAGATTCTGGTTGAAGTATTAAAAGCCGGAGCAAAAGAGGCTTACACCATCTGGTTTTTTGTGAAAGTAGAATAAAGCAGTTTTTATGGCCTTGGCCTGCCAAAAGGTTTTCCAAAACGCGCCCAGTATTTTTCTTCTACCTTAGCTTTTTTTTGTTTTATATTTGTAGATTTATAAAGAGTTTTATATATTTTCCTGCGTTTCTTTCTGGTTTCAGGAGTCTTCACAGAAATGCGCCCTCTTTTTTTGTTTGATTTCAGGTTCACGCTGTAATTGAATTCCATTTTCTCTTCAGGGCTCAAACCTTGAGTTATTTTTGCTCTTTCTTCTTTTAATCTCTTTCTTACATTCGAATAATCCGTTCTCAATTCTTGTTTTTTCTTAAGGTCTTTTTCTTTATTGTGTTTTATGAGCAAAAGCCAGTTCTTAAAAACTTCTTCAGAATAAGCTTCTGCTAATTTTTCTAATTCGGGGCCCATAAAATAGAATTAGAATTGAACTTGTTTTTATTACTTCTTGTTTTTGTGTGCTTTGAGTTCTTTAATCTTTAATTCTTTCTCCATTTCCTGTATTTTTTTCTCTTTCTCGTGGGCTATGACCTTGAAGTTTTCGAGGAGGGAGTGCTTTTCTTTGAGTTCTTCCTCCAGCTTCTTTAATTTCTTTTCCACTTCCCTTGAAGCTTCCTGTTTTGCTAGAACCTTTGATTCATTCAAGTGCAATAATTCTTTTGAGTATGCTCCTCTGAGCTTTAGGGTGTCGTGCTCTATTTCCATGATTATTTTTTTGGTGTAATCCCTTTCTTTTTTGAGCAATACAACCAAGTCAAGGCTCTTGTTCATGAAATTATAGGCAAGGTCTTCAATCAACTGGTTCTTCTGCCTTAAAGAATTATAGCCTTCATTCAATTGGTCAATTTTCTTCCTGAATTCCGTGAAATCCTTCACAAGGAGGGCGTTCTCTGCCTCCATCCTGCGCGCCATCTCGTTCAATTCCTCCTCCAATTCAAATGAATCCTTCTCAGAGAGCTTTGCAGAAAAAGACACATTCCTTAAAGACTCATATTTCTCTTTTAATTCCTGGATTTCATTTTCCTTCTGCCTTAAAAGCGCAAGCAGATTCTTTGCAGTGCTCTTTTCTTCTGTTGGAATTATTGCCTCCCTTCTAGTAAAGAGATGAAGCCTTTCAATTGCAAACCTTGTCTTTAAGAGCAGGCGAAGAATTTTCTCGCTTAATGCAGAGTAAAGCTCTGGCACCTCAATTTTTTCTTTTAAGTCCAGTACATCCTTTTTTGAGTGAATTTTTTCTTCTTCAAAGGCCAGATTCCTTCTGAGAAAATTCAAGGTCTTCTCATACTCATTGACTAAAGGCTCTAAATTTGGTGAATCAATGCCTGGATCGCTTTCAAGGCCTTCCTTTATTGCCTTGATTGAATCCTTTATTCCTTCAATTCCGTCAATTGAATTGTTTAATGCGTGAACTAGAGAGTGCCTGTTGAACTGCTTCCATTCATTTGAAGTAACAGTCTCGTGCAATAAGTTTGTCTTGTGCAGGAGCTCTTCAACCAATTTTTCTACCATTTTGTTCGCCTTTATACTTATAACACCACTCAAATTTATATTTTTGTATGCTGTACTTGTATTTGCAGTAAACTACCGCCTAACAAGTTAGGTGGCTTTCCATAAGAGTTGAAACATTATGCACGGCATCGTTGGTTTCAAAACCATCATTGGAACGCAGAAGTGCGTTTACAGGCACTCGTCTGCTGGTAAACTGGAAAAAAACAGTTTGGTCAGAACAATGCTTTTCCCGCACCAACAGGGATTTGATAGTAATTGCAAGGCTTGCTTTCCTGTCACTATTGACAACCTGCCCACATTTGCATTTGAACAGGGCATAGTTGCTGGAATGCCCTTTAGCCAAAGCACCGCAATGGCTACACCACTTGCTTGTGTGATAGGCATCAACAACATTAAAGGCAATCTGCTTGTCAAAGCATCTGCTTTCAAGCAATTGCTTAAAAGAATAGAATGGGATACGCATAACCTCTTTGTTAAAGCGTTTTCCTTTTGGAGAAAAGCGTTTAAGGTTTTCAATCGCAATACCAGCATTATATTGCAGAGCCATTTCAGTTATTTGTTTGACAACTTCACCAAGCCTGTTTTTGACAAAGTTGTGTTCCCTTATTTTAAGTTTTTCAAGAGACTGCTTTGCTTTATGGCTTCTTTTGTCAGCAAGCGACTGCAACCGTTCCTTTCTTTCAAATATCTTTTTTCGCTTAACCCAAAGGTCTTTGCCAAAGTAAGTTTGTTTCATAACCTTTCCGCCGAGGGAAAGGACAGAAACGGCAAAGCACTTGCTGTTGATGTCTACCCCAAGAACATTTTTGCTTTGAGGAAGTTCAGTTTCCTCTTTAGAAAGATAAGCAACAACTTGACCGTTTCCAACAAGCCCATAAGTCTTGCACAGCTAACCGCTTTCAACAAGAGAACAATATCTCTGAAAACACCTATTCCGCTTGATTGGAACAGCCAACACCTTCTTTGGATACATCCTGAACTCAACAAAGAAGTTGGCTTTGGTTTCAAAGACCTTGCAGTTTCTTGGAGCGTTGAATTTGACAGTAATCTGTCTGATGGCGGTTGCCTTGCTTCTGGCAACATTTCTTTCAATATCACAGATAACTTGAGAACCAAAAGAGGTTTTTTTCTTGCTGGCTGAATATGTTGCGCGATGCAAGTCCATCAAGTGTTTTGATTTTCTTTGTTTGAGCAAATCATTTGCGAGTTCAATAGCCTCTCGGCTAAACTCTTTCAAGGCATTTTGTTTTGTTTTCGTTGCAGTTGTTTGCAACAATATTGCCCGTTGCATTGTTCCGACCTATATATTCAGCAACAGAAAAGCATTTAAAAGGAGGGAGTTGTAATTCTTTCACCCTATAAGTAGGGGGCTCCTTACAACAACGATTATGAAGATTTCAGCAGAAAACGGGATAGTATTGGAGAAGTTGCTCTGCATTGACCCAAGCAATTCCAGGGAAGCAGGCAAAAATGTATTTATAACTCACGCTCATTCAGACCATGCCAGAATTAACGGACACAATAATTACTTCATGTCAAAGGAAACCCACTCTCTCCTGAAGACAAGAAAAATCAATTCAAGCAGGATAAAGGAATTGGAGCAGAAAAAGAAAGAGGCCTTAGATAATGCAAAGATTTCACTGCATCATTCAGGCCACATTCTGGGCAGCAGCCAGGTGATGATTGAAGCAGAAAAGAATTATGTTGTTACCTCAGACTTCAAACTGCAGGACTCACTGTTATTCAAGGGAGCGGAAATACTGCCTTCGGATGTCCTGATAATTGAGAGCACTTTCGGATTGCCTGAATATGTTTTCCCTGAAAGGGAAGCAGTGTACAGGGAAATTACAAGGTGGACGAAAGAAAGGATTCACAAAAAAAATTTTGTTGTGTTGGGGGGATACAGCATTGGGAAAGCGCAGGAGCTGACAAGAATAGTGAATGAGTTTCTGGGTGAAGTGCCTTTAGTGCACGAGACAGTATTCAATTCAAACAAGGTTTACGAAGAGAACGGGGTGAAACTAGGGCCTTACCTGAAATTGGACCACAATTTAAAGGAATCAAATGTCCTTATAATGCCACCGCAATTGATTTCAAGGGATTTAGTGCACGCCCTCTCAATTTCAATTGGAAGAAAGGCTGAGGCAGCAATTGCTACAGGATGGAATTACTCTTTCAACGGCTTCAAGAGCTTTCCCTTGAGTGATCATTCAGACTTCAACCAATTAATGCAGTATGTAAAAGAAAGCAATCCCAAAAATGTTTTTACAGTGCACGGCTTTGCAGAAGAATTCGCCCACTCAGTTAAAAGAAAGCTTGGAATAAACGCAAGGCCTTTAAGCGAGAGCGCTCAATGCACTTTAGGGGAATTTGATTAAAAAATTTATTCATTAAATATTTTTTTGGGGGCAAAAATTGAATAAAACAAAAACAATTGCGCTCGCGTTGCTTGTTTTGGCAATAACAGTGCTTTTCAGTTGCACCTCTGTGACAGTTGATAGAGGAGATACTAAACCAACCACGGAAAAAATAAAAGACGCATGCATTTCTCTCTGCAATGTGGAAAAAGCAAAAGGCACAGACTTGAGCAATGGACCCTGTTTAGGAAATCCTTTAAGTGGATTCCCTGATTTCGTGTGCGATGTAGCGCACGACCCAAGGACTGCAGTAGATAACCTGCCTGAAAACCAGTGCTCTGCCTTCAGGGAAGGAAAAGCAAAGCACTTCGTGGAAGTAGACGAAAGCTGCAAGGTAATAAACGAATACTGAAATCGTAAGGCAATTAACGAAGGCAAAACAATAAAAAACAAGCATAGTAATAATTGAGTAGAGAGTTGGTAGAGTGCGCAGAATTTATTTGGATTCAAACGTATTTATTTCTTTCATAAACAAAGAAATTGGCAGAAATGTTAGGGGCTTGTTTGTTGAAGTGAAATTATTTCTTGAAAAAGTAAAGGAGAAAGAGGGTGTTTTAGTTTTATCTGAATGGTTCTTTAGGGAAGCAGAGCGATATTGTTATTTGACTAAAGACGAAATCTTGAGGTATTTCAGGAAAAATAGAATAAAAACAGAAGTAATAGAAGAAAAAGAGACGCTTTCTTTGAAGGGGTTTAGAGGCAGAGGAATACATTACGCTGATTTACTCCATGCTGCAACTGCAATAAAATATAAGTGTGATTGCATTGTAACCTTCAATGTTAATGATTTTGAAAAAATAAAAGACAAAATAGAAATTTTTGAACCATTAGAGTTTACTTAATGCCTTTTTCTTTCATGAATTCTCTGGCAAATTTGTCTCTTTCCTTTTGCGTAGGCAGGCCCCCCTTGTAGCCCCTCTGCCTTGCTTTTGCGGCAAGCCTTTCAGCTCCTTCCCTGATCTTCTTCAAGTCTTCATTTAATTCCATTCCTGTAGAAAGATTCTTTCTAATTGCATCCTTGAGGAACTCGCTCCTAGAAGAATAAAGCTTTGAATGGTCAATAAACTCATCGATTGTCTTTGCGAGGGCTTCATCAACAGCAACAGACAGCATCTTCATGAAAAAAACCTCTTAATAATATATTAATAATATGTTATGAAAAGGGATTTAAATGTTTTGCCTGCAATTTTAGCTATGAAGCCTATTTTTCTGTACAAAAAGCTTTATTCTTCTTTTGGGCTTCAAGGATGGTGGCCTGCTGAAAGGACTTTTGAGGTGTGCGTTGGGGCAATTCTCACTCAGAACACTTCTTGGGGCAATGTGGAGAAAGCTCTGAATAACCTGAAAAAAGAAAAGAGACTGGACGCAAAGAAAATTTCTGCAATGAAGAATAAAGAATTGGCTGAACTTATAAGGCCTGCTGGCTACTACAATCAAAAGGCTTCTTACCTGAAAGAATTCTGTTTGTATTTAAAGAAGTACAATTTCAATTTAAACAAATTTTTTTCAAAGAAAATTCCAGAGCTGAGAAAAGAATTGCTTTCAATTAAAGGAATTGGTCCAGAAACAGCGGACTCAATGATTTTGTATGCAGCAGAAAAGCCTGTTTTTGTAGTAGACGCTTACACTAAAAGAATAATTAACCGGCTGTATAACAGAAAATACGATGATTATAATAAACTGCAAGAATTCTTTCACGAGAACCTGCCAGAAGACGCAGGGCTCTTCAATGAATTTCACGCCCTTCTTGTAAGATTGGGTAAGGATTACTGCAGAAAGAAAAAGCCTTTGTGCAGGGAATGCCCTCTAAGAAAGGAGTGCAGTTTTTAATTACTTTATATTTTTATTCTATAATTAATCGGGTTTTGTTTATGGAGAGAATCAATGCTTCTGAAGCATCCAAAATGAAGGGAAAGAATGTAGTTATAGGGGGCTGGATTCAGGAGTCAAGGGATTTGGGGGGATTGAAGTTCCTTCTTTTGAGGGACTGGACTGGAACAATACAGGTTACTGCATTCAAGAAGACAACAGAAAAAAAATTGTTTGACTTAATAAGCCAATACACAAAAGAGTCTGTTATTGAAGTGCAGGGCAAAGTGCAGGAATCAAAGCAGGCCCCAAACGGAATTGAAGTAATACCAGAAAGAATTGAATTGATTGCAAAGGCTGAAATGCCTACTCCTATTGACTTGAGCGGGAAGATTGACTCAGACCTTTCAGTGAGGCTGGACTGGAGGTCAATAGACTTGAGGATGCCAAAGAATTTGGCCGTAATCAAAATTGAGGCTTCACTCGTAAAAGGAATGCAGGAATGGCTTAACGAAAACAAGTTCCTTCAAATATTTACCCCCTGCCTTATGGGCTCAAGCTCTGAGTCAGGGGCAGAAGTGTTTGAAGTAAAATACTACAACAAAAAAGCCTTCTTGAGGCAGGACCCTCAACTGCACAGGCAGTTGGCAATTGCAGCAGGAATTGAGAAATTGTATGATTTAGGGCCTAGCTGGAGGGCTGAACTCTCTTTTACTGCAAAGCACTTGTGCGAGCACAGGGCCGTAGCAGTAGAGCAGGCATTCATCAAAGACGAATTGGATACAGAGAGAACTCAGGAACAGGTGGTTATTGCAGGAATAAAGAAAGTGAAAGACAAATGCAAAAAGGAATTGGAGTTATTGGGCATTGAAATTAAATTGCCTAAAGTGCCTTTCCCTGAATTGAGGTTTCCTGAAATTTATTCAATTTTAGAAAAGAAAGGAAAGAAACTGAAGAGGGGCTCTGACCTGGACGCAGAAGCAGAAAAAATATTGTGGGATTACGTGAAAGAAAAGTTTGGAGCAGAGTTTTATTTCTTTAACAGGTTCCCTTTTGAGGCAAAGCCTTTCTATGTAATGAGGGTGGATGAAGACAATGAATGGGCGAGGAGTGTAGACCTGAACTTCAAGGGAATGGAGTTGAGTTCAGGCGGCCAGAGAGAGCACAGGCACCAAAAAATAATGGAACAAATCAAATTGAAGGGAATGAATGAAAGGAGCTTAGAATGGTTCACTAAATTCTTCAAGTACGGCGTTCCAGGCCACGGAGGCTTTGCAGTAGGCATTGAAAGGCTCACAAAACAATTGCTGGACTTGGAGAACATCAGGGAAGCAACCTTATTCCCAAGAGACCCGGAAAGGCTGCTGCCCTAAAATTAAAATTAAATTTTTTGCTTGAAGGTGAAATTATTGAATTGATTGTTTTAGGCTCTGGGGGGGCAGTGGCTTTTCCAAGGCCTTGCTGTTCGTGCAGCAAATGTAAGGAAGCCAGAAAAAAGGGAATTCCTTATGCAAGAACAGGCCCTTCTTTGTTCTTGAAGGATGAAAGCGTATTGTTTGATACCCCTGAAGAAATTACACTTCAATTGAACAGAGAAAAAATCAAAGAAGTGAAAAGGGTTTTTTACACTCACTGGCATCCTGATCATACGCAGGGAATGAGATTATATGAACACCTAAATTTCAATGATTTTAATGAGAAAGGATTGCTTGCCCACAAGAAGAAGCCAGTGCAGGTTTATGTTCCGGAAGACGTAGTTGAGGACATAAGAAAATATTCTCCAAGCTTTTTCTATTTTCAAAAGAAAGAGTGGATGAAAATCAATCCAATAAAAGACAGAAAGCCAGTAAAATTTGGTTCAATTAAGATAACACCATTAAATTTGAAGAGAGATGACAGGACGAGATACGCTTACTTAATTGAAGAAAAAGACAAAAAGGTTGTTTATGCCCCCTGCAGCATTTATAAAATGAAAATTGACTCATCCTATAAAAACTTGAATTTGCTTTTCATTGAGACAGGCTGGTTTGGAGACACAAAAAAATTGAGGGCTACAAGGAAAGGCTCTTTCCCAGACCACATAAGCTTTGAGGAAGACATTGAATTAATAAAAAAATTAAAGCCGAAAAAAACAATTCTGACACACATTGAAGGCTGCAATCATACAACTTACGATAAAGTAAAAAAAGCAATCAAGCCATTTATTAAAGAGAACAAAATTGAAGTGGCATGTGATGGAATGAAATTAAAAATTTAAGGGAAAAAAATGGACCAAGAAAAATTCGTTTCAGTGCAGAAGGCCTTTGGGTTAGGGGAAGGGGAAGTCCAGTTGAGGGGCTGGATTAAGAGGAAGAGGGAGATATCAGACACAATATTTGTTTTATTGAGGGACTCAACAAACGAAATCCAGTGCGTTATAGAGAAAGGCAAAATGAGTGCAGAACAGTGGAATTCAATTAAAAAGGCAGGAATTGAGAGTTCAATTGAATTGAAAGGCCTTTTGAGCGAGGACAAGAGGGCTCCAAACGGATTTGAATTGAAGGTTCAAGAACTGAGTGTTGTGGGATTAAGCGAAAGCTTCCCCATCTCAAAAGACTTGAGCGAGGAATTCTTGTTGGATGTAAGGCACTTATGGTTGCGCTCAACAAAAATGACTGCAATCAATAAAATTAGGTCAACAGTGCTTTATGCAGTGCGCGATTATTACAGGAAGATAGGCTGGTTTGAGACAAGCCCTGCAATTATTACGCCTAATGCCTGCGAGGGAGGAACAACACTGTTTGAGTTCAGCTATTTCGGGGAGAAAAAGTTTCTTTCTCAGAGCGCGCAAATGTACCAGGAGGTATTAATTTTTTCCTTGGAGAATGTATGGGGTTTAACTCCAAGCTTCAGGGCAGAGAAATCAAAGACTGCAAGGCACTTGACTGAGTACTGGCATTTAGAGGGAGAGGCAGCATGGAAGAAGATGGAGGACATGATGAAGGTAATAGAGGGGATGGTTGAATTCGTCTGCGAGGCAGTAGCAAGGGAGAACAAAAAGGAATTGGAATTGCTTGGAAGAAAGCCAGAGGAATTGAATGCTGTAAGAGCCCCTTTTGCGAGGATAAGCTATGACGAGGCTTTGGCTGTCCTTTCTTCAAAATACAAGAAGAAGATGAGGTGGGGCTCAGACCTTTCAATTAAAGAAGAAAAACTTTTAGGCCAGGATGAAAGGATTCCGTTCTTCATTTACGGTTATCCCACTGCAATAAAGGCTTTCTATGTAAAGGAAGTGCCTGAAGACCCAAAGAAATGCTTTTCTTTTGACTTGATTGCGCCTGAAGGCTTTGGGGAAATATGCACTGGAGGCCAGAGGGAAGACGTAATAGAGAACATGGTTAAGAAATTAAAGAAAGATAAAATTCCCCTCAAAAATTATGAATGGTATCTGGACCTGAGAAGATATGGCTCTGTGCCTCACTCAGGCTTCGGCTTAGGCATTGAAAGGCTTTTAAAATGGATTTGCAGGCAGGAATCCATAAAGGACGTAATCCCTTTCCCGCGCACTATAAACAGAAGCTATCCTTAAATTCTTTTTCTTTCACTTGATTATTATATGCGCCAATACATTGTTTTTTTGGCTGACAAGAAACTTTTTTTCGGATTTAACTTGAATTGAGTAGCCCGCAGAATTTTCTATTTTCTTTAATTAAAAAACTTTTTTTAGGCGGGTAGTCTAATTGGCATAGGATCTCGGGCTGTTGACCCGAAGGATGAGAGTTCGAGCCTCTCCCCGCCAGTTCTTCCCTAAATTTTCCTGTAGTATCTTCTTACAGCTTCATCTATGAGCATTTGCGCGTGAGCCTTTATTTTATAATGTTCTTCTATGCTGATTTCTTGTTCTGTTGCCATATTTTTTTTTGTGTAATACTCATAAAGCAATAAAATTAGCGCATGCAATTCTTTTGGGTCAAGTTTCTCGCAGACATCCCTGAGCCTTTCAGGAAGCCTTTCAAGCGGGTGAAGTTGTTCGTCCTGAAGGGCTTCAATGTTTTCGGCTAATTCCTCGTAATCTTTTGCTTCAACCTCGAATTCGCCTCTCTTTTGTTTAATTACGATTTTGGCCTTTTCCTTTAATTTTTTTATTCTGTCTAATGCTTCATCTGCCTCTCTTTCTCTTTCTTTTTCTTTTGACTGCGCCCTGAAAAATTTTTCTCTTTGTCTCATGAGTTCTGCCTGCTCTGGCGTCAGATGCATTCTTTCTTCAGGTTTTGCCCTGAATTCAATTCTCCTTCCAGCCGTATTCCTATTTGTTTGGTGCCATGCTGGAATTCTCCTGGTTGCAGGAATTCCCCTTTGAATTATTGAAGGCCTTTTTTTTGGCGGGGCATGAACTGCAGGCATAATTTATTGAGGGAGCTCTGATTTTTTAATTGTAATTGATTTTTGCCTGATTAAAGCAAAAATTTTAATTCACTAAAGTCTTTAATTAATGCATGATTGAAGAATTGGGCGAAAAGGTCTATTTGCACAAGAAAGCGCTTTCTGTAATATGTATTGCACTGCTTTCCTTCCTTCTTTTCTTCTCTCCTCATTTTTTTTATCCCCTGCCTTTCCATTCAGAGGAATACGATCATGTAAGGCTTGCGCGTTCTCTTGAAGGAAAAGACAGCACTAAAATTCAATTGGGAAACAATTGGGAGATTGGATTCAGTGTATTCCTGCGCTCTCTGGACGAATTGAGCGGGCGAAGGTTATTGGGGGAATCAATTTTTCTTCCTGCAGTCATTGCATTCCTTTTAGGCTTGAGTGCGTTCATTTTCATGAGGTTCCTGTTTAATAGCGAATTGATTGCATTCCTTTCTGCAGTTATTGTCTTGGCCCTTAAAAGCGATGTAACTTTAATGGGGTTGAATTTCATGGCGCCTACTGCTCTAGGCCTTATGCTGACTGCAGTCCTGTTGTATTTTTTTGTGCGTTCAACTGAGAGCAGGAAGTTCTTCTTCCTCTTGCTGCCATTGTTTGCTTTCACTGCATTAGTGCACCCTGCCTTTATAACATTGTTCATTGTTTCTGCTGTATTGTATTTTATTTTTGACCCTAAGTACTTCAAGAGGAACCAGCTCAAGATAATGATTGCATTGCTGATAATTTTTCTTATAATTCCTTTCTTTTCCTCGCGGCTGGGGGAACAGTACTGGGTGAAGCCTTTGGATTATTCCATTGACTCAATCAAGGCATTTTATTTCAATGCATTGAATGCATTGACCTTTGAGTCGATTTACTGGTTCAAGCCGAGCCTTAATTTCATTGATTTCTTGGGCCTTCCATTGCTTGCCTTGGGGGCATTAGGATTGTCTGCAGTGATAATTTCTTTTGCAGCAAGGTTTCTTGGAAGAAAGCAGGCCTTATTGGAGTTCAGGAGAGAGCAATTAATCCTTGTTTTGTATGCTTTCGTATGCCTTGCCTTTTATTCTTACTATCAATTGAAAGGAAAAATTTTTCTTGCGCCTTACGAGAGAATGTTTTTGATTGCATCCCTTCTCTTGCTGTTTTTTTCTGCCACAGGCATTTGCCTTGTCTTCTCTGCCCTAAAAAAATTGGTGTATTACATTGACATCAATTTTTTTGCGCGGAGGGTTTTCTTCCTGTTTATTTCTCTCGTCGTGCTTGCCGTAATTCTTTCCGCCCTGCTCTCTTCCTCAGAGCACTTGCAGGAGAGCCTGTACCAGAACATTAAATTGGATGGCATTTCAGGCATTGAATGGCTTAAGAATAATTCTTCACCTAATGATTCAATTGTCGCCAGCCCCTGGAATTCACTTCCAATAAATTTTTTTGCTGAAAGAAATATTTTTTCTACCCCGCAGACAAGGGCTGGCCAGGGCAGCGCTTACGGCATAAAGGAATTCTTTGAGGCAGAGTGCGAGGATAAGGCAGTTCAGATGAAGCAGGAATTCAATTCAAGGATTGTGTTTGTGGATAAGGCAGAAAAGGGCTTGAATTGCACTCCATTCGAAAAAATGTATGAAGAGGACAATTACAGCATTTATTTTATAAGGGGCTTCAGTAATTAAAAAATTAGATTTTGAGCTTGAATGTCTCTTTTCCTTCTTGCCCTCTTAATTTTTTCTTTTTTTCTTTTACGTAAAAGGAGATTAGCAGCAGGAATATTATTTCAATCACAATCAATGCAACAAAATAGGAGAGGTCTTTCATTACGTAAATGTATAGTGGAATAAAAAAGAATATTAAAGCCAGGCATAATGCTATTAGGGAGCTCCTCTCTTTTTTTCCTGTTGTTCTTTCAACCATTTCCCTTGTTTTTATGTATGACAGGAATGCAACGCCCAGGGCCATGAGTATTACAACTGGAATTAAAGGCATTTCTTTTTCTGCTTTTTCCCCGAAAAGCATTTTCAGCATTTGAATTTCTTCGCCTTCCCCTAATAAAATTGTACTAAAAGAAGATGTAATTATTATTCCATTGTTTGAGGTTCTTATTTCATATAAACCTTGTTCTGAAGGCTTTATTTTTATCAGGCCCTCGCTGTCTGTAAGGAATTTCTCTATTTTTTTTGAGGGCGTAATGACTTCAACTTGAGCATTCCCTTGCGCTCCAAGGAAGGGATGTGAGAGCTCAATTATCTGCTCTTGGCCAACTGAAATTTCTTTTTTCATTGAATTAAGGTTCATGGTCCCCTTTATTTCTTCCAGGTTTATGCTTGTTTTCTTTTCTGCTTTCTGTTCAAGGCCTTGGGAAAGCCTTTTGTCGTCTTTTTTGGGGTAGAAGGAAATCTTTATTTTGGCTGAATTGTTTGCCAGGTTTTTTTCCTGTATTGTTCCAGTGCAGTTTGCCTTGAATTCTATTTCATATTCTGAGTCCTTCATTTCTAGGGCTAGGGGGTCAAAGAGTATGCCTGAATCTTCTTTTCCATAGAGGCTCATGAGGTTTCCTTTGAAGAAGAGCCTCGACTGGTAGTATAATGGAAGTTCTTTGTATTGGTTGTCTGCAATAAAAGAATAAGAGTTAAATGAACCGTACTTCTCCAAAAAATCAAGGTAGTTTGCTGTCTCTTTTATTTCTGTCTTCAAGTTTTCATTGAAGCCGAAGTAGAGTTTTGCTGAATAATAGTTCTGGCCTGTTATGACCGCGCATAAATCTGCTTCCTTGAATACTTCGTTATAAGTTGAATCTTTTGCAGGTATTGCCCTTAC